>DATARK010000095.1:0-1757 GCA_036264175.1 Solirubrobacteraceae bacterium | reverse complement strand
AGCAGCCGGGGCGCCTGCGGATCGATGACGGCGGCGTCGCGCTCGACCTTACCTTCGACGAAGAAGTCGGCTGGCGCGCGCACTGCCCACACGGCCGCCAGCACGTGTGGACGCGCAAGCAGGCCGGCGTCGCCGCGCGCGGCACGCTCGCGATCGACGGCGGCGAGCCCGGCGCGGTGAGCGCACGCGCGGTGATCGATGACACGGCCGGCTATCACGCGCGCCACACCGAGTGGTGGTGGAGCGCCGGCGTCGGTCAGAGCGCCGACGGCCGCGCGGTGGCGTGGAACCTGGTCAGCGGCGTCAACGATCCGAGCTCGGGCTCCGAGCGCGCCGTGTGGATCGACGGCGAGCCGCACGAGCCGCCGCCCGTGAGCTTCAGCGACAACCTGCGGCGCATCTCAGGCCAGGACGGCAGCGAGCTGCGCTTCCACGCCGAGGCCGAGCGCAGTCACAACTCCAACCTGCTGATCGTGCGCAGCGAGTACCGGGCGCCGTTCGGCGCGTTCTCCGGATCGCTGCCGGGAGGCGTGGCGCTGGCCCACGGGCTCGGCGTCGTCGAGCATCACCGGGCGGTCTGGTAGGCGCGCTCGCCGCGGCGCTCAGCCGCTCGCGCGCTGGCGGCGCAGCTCGACCAGCAGCAGCTTGGAGTGCATCGCGCCCAGCAGCTCGCGCAGCGGCTCGACGCCGGCGGCGACGATCTCCATGGCGCGCTCGACGTCGACCTCGCCGGCGAGGCGATCCAGCAGCGCGCGAACCTCCTCCTGCACGAGCGGCTCCAGCGCCTCGCGGTAGCGCAGCGTGTCATACACGGTGAAGCCGAGCGCCTCCTCATAGCCGCCGGCGCGGAAGCTTGCGATCGCCTCGATTATCTTCACGTCGTCCTGCTCGTAGCCATTGCGATTGGGCGTCAGCACGCCGATCTCGGCGAGGCGGTCGAGCACGTTGCGCGGGATGTCATAGCGCTCGCGCACGAGCTTGGACGACACGCGCCGCGAGTCCTCGGCGCCGGTCAGCGCGCGCTCGAGAATGCGGTCCTCCAGCTCGATCAGCGCGTGCACGCGCTCGGGGTCCTCCTCCAGCGCGCCCTTGATCAGGCGCAGCGGCATGAAGCGCTTCTCCTGCAGGCGCTTGATCAGCTCGATGCGCTGGACGTACTCGGGCGGGTAGTAGGCCATGTTGCGGCTCGTGCGCACGATGTCTGTGCCCTCGCCGAGCAGGCCCTCGCGCAGGTAGTAGCGGATCGTTCCGGCGCTTACGCCCGAGCGCTCGGCGAGCTCTGACATCTTCAGCAGCGGCCGCTGCGATGCGGCGTCCGCGGCCGGCTGCGGCCTGGCGCTCACGCGATCTGCCTCACTCACACCTGAAACGACATGTCCTGGTGCTCGGCCGCCGGACCGGCCGCGGCGCCTTCGGCCAGCAGCTCGGCGACCTCGGCGGCGGAGTAGCCGGCGCCGAGCAGCACCTCCTCGGTGTGCTCGCCCAGCGTCGGGCCGGGCAGGCGCGCGTGATCGCCGGGCGTGCGCGCGAGCTTGATCGGCACGCCGAGCTGGCGCACCGGCGCGGCCACGCCGGGCTGGTCGATCGCCACCACCATCTCCCGAGCCCGCACCAGCTCGGAGTTCAGCGCCTCGTCGAGGTCCAGGACCGGCTCCAGGCAGCAGTCGTGCTCGGAGGCGAACGCCTGCCACTGATCCCGCGTGCGCTGCGCGAAGATCTCGCTCACGCCCCGGTGCGTTGGCGACCCGGGTGGCTCG
>DATARK010000093.1:0-5363 GCA_036264175.1 Solirubrobacteraceae bacterium | reverse complement strand
CCAGCTCGCCTGCAGGCTCGCGACCTCGCGACCCAACGCCAGGCGAAAGACGGCCGTGTGCTTGAGGTTCTCCTCGCGCGAGATCTCCTCCACCCCGTGCGTGCGGCCGAGCAACGTTTGAAAGGGGATGAACGACAGCGGCACGAACTCGGTGATGCCGCCCGTCCGTTCCTGCAAGCCCCGCACGACGCGCATGTGCTCGGCCAGCTCCCACGGCTCCTCGATGTGGCCGAACATGACCGTGCAGGTCGAGCGCAAACCGGCGGCGTGAGACGCTTCGACGATCTCCACCCAGCGCGCGACCGGCAGCTTGTTCGGCGAGATGCGCTCGCGCACTCCGTCGTGCAGCACCTCGGCCGCCGTCCCGGGGGTCGAGCCCAGGCCCGCCTCGCGCAGGCGCGCGAACACCTCCGCCGGCGGCAAAGCCGAGATGTCGCACATGTGCGCGATCTCCATCGGGCTATAGGCGTGAAGGTGCAGATCGACTCCGGCCCGCTGCGCTACGTCCTTTGCCAGGCGCAACCAGCTCAGGTAGTCCTCGAGCTGCCAGTCCGGGTGGATCCCCGACTGGATGCACAGCTCGCTGGCGCCGTAGTCGATCGCCTCGCCCACGCGTCGTGCGAACTCGGCCTCGCTGTGCTCGTAGGCGTCGGGGCTGCGCTTGCCCTGGCCGAAGCCGCAGAAGGCGCAACCCACCGTGCAGACGTTGGAGACGTTGATGTTGCGATTCACCACGAAGGTGACCGTCTCCCCCGCGAGCTCGGCGCGCAGCTCATCGGCCGCCACGCGCATCTGCTCGATCGCCTCCGGGCGCGTCTCGGCGAACAGTGCGGTCAGCTCGTCTGCATCGAGCGCGCGGCCCGCATGACCCTTCTCGATCGCCAGCCACGTCAATTCGGGGCGGATCGGGCGTGGTGGCTCGCCGCGGCCGGAGCCGCGGCGGGGGATGAACGACCAGTAGCGGCGCTTGATCGTGTCGAGCACCCCGGGCGCAATCCAATCGGCGTCGATGTACTGCGAGTACACGCACAGCCGCTCGGTCAGCGCGACACCCTCGGCCTGCAGGCGCTTTCTGACCTGGTGTGGCGAGGGGAACGGGTGCTCGGGGGAGATGTGATCGCCATTGGCCGACAGGCCGCCGAGGTCGGTGGCGCCAGCAGCGACCAGCTGCGGCCACCAGTCGGCGAGGTTTGGCGGTACCTGGATGCCAACGTCGGGCATCAGCTCGCGCGCGAGCGCAATCAGCTCGCGCATGTCCTCGATCGAAACCGGGCCCGCACCCTGCAGCGCCCACTTCGGCAGCGGAACGTCGGGGTGGCCACGTCCATCGCTTGGCGCGTGCTCCCCCTCGTCGCCCCTTTTTCCTGCCAATCCGGTCCCCGCGCCGTCCACGACGCCCGTCCGCCAATACTCTTGCGCGGCCGCCTCGGCGATCCGCGCCGGCTCGCGGCCGTAGTAGGACTGGTGCGGGACGAAGTTCTGCAGGATCACCTCTTGGATGTGCCCGTGCTCGGCATGCAGCGCCGCCAGCGCCTGCAGCGACGCCTCGCGCTCCTCGCGTGTCTCGCCGATCCCGACGAGGATGCCACTCGTGAACGGGATCCGCAGCTCGCCCGCCCAGCTGATCGTCTGAAGGCGCCGCGCCGGGTGCTTGGTCGGCGAGCCCGCGTGCACCGTTTGCATCAGGCGCTCGGAGACCGACTCGAGCATCAGACCCTGCGAGGCGGTCACCTCGCGCAGGCGCGCCAGGTCCTCGCGACTGAGCACGCCCAGGTTGGTGTGGGGCAATAGGCCCCGCTCGAGCGCCCGTTCGCACGTCCAGACGACATAGGCCGTGAAGTCCTCGTGGCCGTACTCGGCCAGGCGCTCGCGCACGATCCCGTTGACCTCGGGGCGCTCGCCCGTCAGCACCAGCAGCTCCTTGACGTTGCGCCGCGCCGCCCGGTCGAGGATCGCCAGCACCTCCTCGGGCGCGTGTAGATGCGCCTGGTGGGTGGCAAACGCGCAGTACTTGCAGTAGCACTGGCACGTCCGCGAAAGCGAGAGCGTGAGGTTGCGCGAGAATGTGACCCGGCGACGCATCGTCTGAGTCTATGAAGACACCGGCGCATGCGCCGGTGTCCCCGACGGCGCATGCGCCGTTCCGGACGGCACATGTGCCGTCCGGAACGGCAAATACATTTCCGCCCATGTCATCAGAGGAACCTTTTCGCCGCGCAGTCGCCGAGTTCGTCGGCACCTTCACGCTCATCTTCATCGGCGTCGGCTCGATCGTCGCCGCCCACCAGATCGAAGACCCGACGCTGATCGGCGTCGCGATCGCCCACGGGCTGGCGATCGGGGTGATGGTCTCCGCGCTCGGGCACGTCTCCGGCGCGCATTTCAATCCCGCAGTCACCTTCGGCTTCTGGATCACCAAACGGATCAAACTCGGGATGGCAAGCGTCTACTGGCTCTCGCAGCTCGCCGCCGCCGCGCTCGCCGCGCTGCTGGTGCAGCAGCTGCTTCCGCGTGGACTGACCGACGCGGTCGAATTGGGGGTTCCCGCGGTCAAAAACGGCGTCGACGCCGGCGCCGCGTTCGGGCTCGAGGCAATCCTGACTTTCTTCCTGGTGTGGGTGATCTTCGCCACCGCCGCCGATCCGCGCGGCACCTTCAAGTCAATCGCCGGTCTTGCGATCGGGTTGACGATCACGATCGACATCCTCTTCGGCGGGCCGTTCACGGGCGCGGCGATGAACCCGGCACGTGCGTTTGGGCCGCAGCTGGTCGGCAGCCACTGGTCGCACGCCTGGGTCTGGTACGCCGGGCCGCTGCTCGGCGGCGCGGTGGCAGCTCTCACGTACGAGTTCCTGTACCTGCGTCCGCTGCGCCCGCTCCCGGTCGGCAGCGCCGAGAGCGGTGTGCTCGAGCCCCGCCCCGGCGACGCCGCAGCCAGCTGAGCCTCTGATCCTCGGCTACGCGAGACCGTCGCGGCGCTTCAGCACCTCGAGCGCCGTGACACGGAATCGGAGAGTATCCCCGCGGTGAGCCCGCCCGCGAGCGTCTACCTCGCCCGCCACGGGCAGACCGCCTACAACCTCGAGCTGCGCTTCCAGGGGCATCTGCCGGTGCCGCTGGACGCCACCGGGCGCGAGCAGGCCCGTGACTTGGCCGAGCGCGCGAGCGCCGGAGCGCACGGCGAGCCCTTCACCGTCCTTTGGTGCTCGCCGCTGCTGCGAGCGCGCGAAACCGCCGACATCGTCGCTGAGCGCCTCGGCCTAACTCCCCGCGAGGACGCGCGGCTGATGGAGACCGACGCCGGGGACTGGACCGACCGGCTGTTCAGCGAAATCCAGGCTGAGGACCCCGACGGCTTTGCCGGCTTCCTCGAGGGGCGTCCCGACTTCGCCTTCCCCGGCGGCGAGTCCTTCGCCCAGCAGGGGCTGCGCGTCGCAGCCTCGCTCGCCGACGTCGAACGCGGGCCCCTGCCGGCGCTGGTCGTCTGTCACGGCGTCGTCATCCGCATCGCCCTTTTTCAACGCGCCGGGCACCGCGTAGCACTGGCCGAGCGCGTGCCCAACGCCGCGCTGGTCCCGCTCGACCCGGTCGAAGCCGAGCACTCAGATCTCGGCGGCGGCGCTGCGCTGCCGCCTAGCTGAAGAGCGCTCTCATCTCAACAGGGAGGTTCGCACGAGCGTGCGGTGGGTAGTTGATGGACCAACGCAGCGCCACGTGTCAGCTACAAACAAAGGAGGGCCCACCATGGGCCTCATCGAGTTGCTTCTGATCGTCCTCGTCATTGCCGCAATAGCGGGCGGACTCGGCGTGAGCCCGTTCCTCTGGCTACTGCTGCTGGTTGCCCTCGTTCTCTTCCTCACGGGCGGCGGCTTTGGCTATCGACGCGGTGGCAGGCTTTAGCATGCCGCTGGGCACATCGATCTTCCTGATCGCCGTCGGCGCGATCATCCGGTACGCAGTCACTTTTCACGTCTCTGGCGTGTCGCGTCCCGTGATCGGACTGATCCTCATGATCGCCGGCGTCATCGGGCTCGTGCTGTCACTGATCTACATGGCCTCAGCACGGCGCCCCGTGGGAGGCGGACGGTACGAAGACCCGCGCCTCTAGCTCGCCGCAGTCACGGCGAGTACAGGCCGCTTGGCTGAAGCAGCTCTGCAGCGGGCACTCACATAGCGGAATGAGGCTGGCCCACCGGCGCACGGCTGGCGGCGAACCGCAGTCACGCGTTCGCCGTCAGCTACGCGCCCACAACTCACCGCGGGCACACGAAGGCTTCGGGCCAATACAGGTTAATTCAGGTTAATTCACAGGGAGCAAATATGACTGACGAGAACATCGATCAAGCGAAGGGACGCGTCAAGGAGGCCGCGGGCGCCCTGACCGGCGATCAACGCCTCAAGCGCGAAGGACACACAGATCAAGCGAAGGGATCGCTGAAGAAAGCCGTAGACAAGGTCGCCGAGACGGTGAAGGGCGAAAAGCACGAACGGGAGTAGGTGGAAACTGTGAGCACCGGAACAATCATCGCAATAGCTGCGGGCGCCGTGGTGGTGCTCGTCCTGATCGCCCTCCTCGCGCGCGTCGCCAGCCGGCGACGCGACGAACGCAACCGCGAGCAGGCAACCGAGCTGCGCCAGCAGGCCCGAACCCGCTCGATACAGGCGGAAAGCGCACGGGCCTCAGCCGACGAGCAGGCCGCCGAAGCAAAGCGCTCGCAGGCGGAAGCCGACGAACTCGCCGCCCAGGCCAGGCAGGGACACGCCGACGCAGAACGACAGGCCATCGAGGCCGAGCATCTCACCGAATCGGCTCGCGACCGCCACGCCCAGGCACGCGCGCTCGATCCGGATGCCAACGACAGCGGCCAAGACGAGGCTCTGGCGATCAACGAGGGCCCGGGGCGCGAAGACGGCTGAGGCGACCACAGACGCAGAACACGCAGAACGCTCCCTGCGCTGCCATGCGGACATTTCCCCAGTGCGCCGGGCGCGCCTGATTCAGCGCGCGTTCGGCGCACCTCGACACCACTGCAAATAGAAAGCTGGAGAACGATGGACAAGACAGACCAGAAGATCGTGCAGTACCTGAGCGAGGCGCACGCGATGGAGCAGGCGCTCGTTACCATGCTGCGTTCGCAGATCGCAATGACGCCGGGCGGGAGCTACCGCGACGGCCTTGAATCTCACCTTCGCGAGACGCGCGAGCACTCAAGTCGGGTGCAGCGCCGCCTGCAGGAGCTCGGGCAGCGTGGCAACCCGATACAGGCCGGCGTTGGGCTCGTCCAGAGCCTGCTCGGACAGACACTGGCCCTGGGCAAGATGCCGCTCGACCTCATCCGCGGCTCGGGTGGGGAGGAGAAGGT
>DATARK010000064.1:0-26038 GCA_036264175.1 Solirubrobacteraceae bacterium | reverse complement strand
GAATCGATCAGCTTGCATTTGGCCTCCTGTTCATCCGGGACGCGCGCACGTCGGATGCGCGCACCAGCGCGGTGCCCGTCCGCAGCGTGACGAGCTCGGCGCGGAAGGAGCGGCGCACCTGCTCGAGCTCCTCGGCCAGCTGCACCTGCGCGTGCAGCGCCTTGACCTCGAGGTCCTCGATGCGCGCGTGCATCTCGTCGACCTGCGACTCCAGCTCGAGTACGCGCTCGACGCCGGCGAGGTTGAGGCCCAGATCGGAGGTCATCTGCTGGATGCGGCGCAGGCGCTCGACGTCCTCCTGGGAGTACAGGCGCGTGCCCTTGGGCGAGCGCTTGGGCTCGATCAGCCCGCGCTGCTCGTACATGCGCAGCGTCTGCGGATGCATCTGCGCCAGCTCGGCGGCGACGGAGATCATGAACACGCCGCGGCCGCTCTCGACGGACACACGCGTGATCGAGGTGACCCTACGACGCGCCATCGCCGGCCTCCTTGCCGTCGCCCTTCGCGCTGCCGGCCGCGCCGGCCCCGGCCGTTGCGCCGCCCGCGCCCGCGCCGGCGAAAAGCTTGGCGCGCGGGTCGCCGTTGAGCACCTTTGACAGCTGGTCGACGGCGCTCTGCTGGTCGGAGCTGAGCTGCTTGGGCACGTCGATGACGAAGCGGTAGTGCAGGTCGCCGCGCGATGGCGGCGAGCCGGAGCCGAGCTTGGGCGGGCCCTCGCCGCGCAGGCGCTGCACGGTGCCATGCGCGGTGCCGGGCGGCACGCGCAGAGTCTTGGTTCCGTCGAGCGTGGGCACCTGCACCTCGGCGCCGCGCAGCGCCTCGGGGATGCTCAGCGGCACCTCGATCTCGAAGTTGGCGCCCTTGCGCTTGAACACGGGCGAGGCTGCGACGTGGGTGATCAGGTAGAGGTCGCCGGGCGGTCCGCCGTTGCGGCCGGGCTCGCCCTTTCCGGCCAGGCGGATGCGGCTGCCGTCGCGCACGCCGGCGGGGATGTTGACGCGCAGGCGCTTGACGGTGCGCACGGCGCCGGAGCCGTGGCAGGTCGGGCAGGGGTCCTCGATGATCGTGCCCGAGCCGCCGCAGCGCGAGCACGGCTGGGAGATCGAGAAGGCGCCCTGGCCCTGGGTCTCCACGCCACGGCCCTCGCAGCGCGGGCAGACGACAGGCGTGGTGCCGGGCTTTGCGCCGGTGCCGTGGCAGGTGTCACAGCGCGCCTGCATGGGCACCTGCAGCGGCACCTGCGCGCCGGAGACGGCCTGGTCGAAGGAGATGGAGACCTGCGCCTCGAGGTCGGCGCCGCGTTCTGCGCGCGGGCGCCCGCGCGTGGCGCGACCGCCTCCGCCTGCGGCGCCGCCGAAGAGGTTGGACAGGATGTCGCCCATCGAAGAGGCGTCGAAGTCGAAGTTGCCGAAGCCGCCGAAGCCGCCGCCGGGACCGGCGCCGGTGGCGAAGGGCCCGGAGGCGCTGTCGTACTGCTTGCGCTTGTCGGGGTCGCCGAGCACGTCGTGGGCCTGGGAGATCTCCTTGAAGCGCGCCTCGGCGTTCTTGTCGTCGGGGTTGGCGTCGGGGTGGTACTTGCGCGCGAGCTTGCGGTAGGCCTTCTTGATGTCGTCGGCGGACGCCTTCTTGTCGACGCCGAGCGTCTTGTAGTAGTCGGGTCGTGTAGCCATATGCGCTCCCTGTGCCTACGCGGCGACGACCACGCGGGCGGGCCGGATGACGCTCTCGCCGAGACGGTAGCCGTCCTGGTAGACCTCGACGACGAGGCCGCGGTCGGCGCCGCCATCGGCGGGCTGTGGCACGGTGGCGACGGCCTCGTGCACGGCGGGATCGAAGGTCTCGCCGAGCGGCGAGAAGGACTCGACGCCGACGCGCGCGAGCGCGGCGGAGAGTTCGGAGCGCACCAGGCGAACGCCCTCCAGCAACGGATCGTCGGTCGCGGCCGCAGACAGCGCGCGGTCGAGGTTGTCGATCGCCGGCAACAGCTCCTTGGCGAGCTTTGCCACGCCACGTTGGGCGGCCAGCGCGGACTCGCGCGCGACGCGCTTTCGGTAGTTCTCGAAGTCGGCCTGCGTGCGCTGGGCCAGCGCGAGGTACTCGTCGCGCTTGGCGGCCAGCGCGCCGAGCTCGTCGAGGTCGCCCTTCAGCTCTGCCGAGCCGTCGGACGCGTCGTGCGCGCCGCCGCGCTCGCCGGCGGCGTCGCCGTTGGCGCCGTCAGGGCCGCCGCCCGGGCCGCCGCCCGCGCTCACCCCCGGCGCGGCTGCGCCGGGGATCTGCGGGGACTGCTGCTGCTCGTTCTGCTCATGCTGCTCGGCAGCGTGCGGGTCGATGGTCTGCTTGGGCTCGGGCATGGGCTATGCCTTGGGCTCGTCGACGACCTCGGCGTCGACGACGTCCTCGTCGTCTGCCGAGTCGCCGTCGCCGGAAGCCGAGGCGCCGTTGCCGTTGGCGCCGTCTGCCGCGGCCGACTCCTGGGCGCGCTGGTACATCGCCTCGGAGATCGCGTGGAAGGCGGTCTGCAGCGCCTCTGTCTTGGCGTTGATGGCCGCCGGGTCGTCGGCCTCGAGCGACTCGCGGACCTCCTTGACGGCGTCCTCGATGCGCTGCTTTGAGTCGGCGTCGACCTGGTCGCCCAGCTCGCCGAGCTGTTTCTCGGCCTGGTAGGCGGCGTTCTCGCCGTTGTTGCGAGCCTCGGCGAGCTCACGCGCGCGACGGTCCTCGTCGGCGTGGGACTCGGCGTCGGAGACCATGTTCTTGATCTCCTCCTCCGACAGCCCGGAGCCGGACTTGATCTCGATCTTCTGCTCCTTGCCGGTGCCGAGGTCCTTGGCGGACACGTTGAGGATGCCGTTGGCGTCGATGTCGAAGGCGACCTCGATCTGCGGGATGCCTCGCGGCGCCGGCGGGATGCCGGTCAGCTGGAACTTGCCGAGCGACTTGTTGTACTGGGCCATCTCGCGCTCGCCCTGCAGCACGTGGATCTCGACGCTCGGCTGGTTGTCCTCGGCGGTCGAGAACACCTCGCCCTTGCGCGTGGGGATGGTGGTGTTGCGCTCGATGAGCTTGGTCATGACGCCGCCCTTGGTCTCGATGCCGAGCGTCAGCGGGGTGACGTCGAGCAGCAGCACGTCCTTGACGTCGCCGGCGAGCACGCCGGCCTGGATGGCGGCGCCGACTGCCACCACCTCGTCGGGGTTGACGCCGCGGTGTGGCTCCTTGCCGGTGAGCTCCTTGACCTTCTCCTGCACGGCGGGCATGCGCGTCATGCCACCGACGAGCACGACGTGCTCGATCTCCTTGACGCCCTTGTCTTTGGCGTCGTCGATGGCCTGCTTGACGGGCTTGACGACGCGGTCGAGCAGGTCGGAGGTCAGCTCGGCGAGCTTGGCGCGCGTGAGGCGCGTGTCGAGGTGCTTGGGCCCGGAGGCGTCGGCGGTGATGAAGGGCAGGTTGATCTGCGTCTCCTGCGTGGTCGACAGCTCGATCTTGGCCTTCTCGGACGCCTCGTAGAGACGCTGCAGCGCCATCGGGTCGGCGCTCAGGTCAATGCCCTGGGACTTCTTGAACTCGGACACGAGCCAGTCGACGATGGCCTTGTCGAAGTTGTCGCCGCCGAGGTGGTTGTCGCCGGCGGTGGACTTGACCTCGAACACGCCGTCGCCGATCTCCAGCACGGACACGTCGAAGGTGCCGCCGCCGAGGTCGAACACGAGGATGGTCTGGTCGGACTCCTTGTCGAGGCCGTACGCGAGCGAGGCGGCGGTGGGCTCGTTGATGATGCGCTTTACGTCGAGGCCGGCGATCTTGCCGGCGTCCTTGGTCGCCTGGCGCTGGTCGTCGTTGAAGTAGGCGGGGACGGTGATCACGGCCGAGTCGACCGACTCACCCAAATACGCTTCGGCGTCGGTCTTCAGCTTCTGCAGGATCATCGCGGAGATCTCGGGCGGGGAGAACTGCTCGCCGTTGGCTTCAACGCGAGCGTCGCCGTTGGGGCCGGAGACGACCTTGTAGGGAACGATCGACTCCTCCTCGTGCACTTCGGCCTCCTTGCGGCCCATGAAGCGCTTGATCGAGAAGACGGTGTTCTGCGGGTTGGTGACGGCCTGGCGCTTTGCCACCGTGCCGACGAGGCGCTCGCCGGAGGCCGTGAAGGCGACCACGGAAGGCGTCGTGCGACCGCCCTCGGAGTTCTCGATCACGGTTGGCTCGCCGCCCTCTAGCACGGCCATGCACGAGTTGGTCGTGCCGAGGTCGATGCCTATGGTCTTGGCCATGTGGGACTGCTCCTTAGATACGCGGAATAAATCTAAGTGGCATTGTGACAGATTTTTTATAGGTCGTCAAGGTCGATCGTCGCGCGCGGCGCACCGCCGGCGGGCGGTCGCCCGCGAGCCGCACGTGGGCTCATGCGGCCCACAACAGCTAGTCCAGCGTGTACCTTCAAGGAATGGTTGCCGCGATCAAGACGACGCTCGCCGAGGCGGTGCCGGTGAAGCCGCGGTTGCGCGGGGTGTCGCACCAGTACGCGTTCTTCGTCTCGCTGGGCTGTGGCGTCGGGCTGATACTGGCGGCATCCGGCGGGCGCGCCCGCATGGCGGCGGCGATCTACGCGGCCGCTGTGTCAGGGCTGCTTGGCACGAGCGCGCTGTATCACCGCGTGACCTGGCGGCCGAAGGCGCGGCGCTGGATGCGCCGGCTGGATCACTCGATGATCTTCGTGCTGATCGCCGGCACGTACACGCCGGTGGCGCTGCTGGCGCTGCACGGCGCGCTGGCGAGCACGATTCTGATCGTGCTGTGGGCCGGCGCGCTGGGCGGCGTGATCTTCAAGCTGGCTTGGATCGACGCGCCGAAGTGGCTGTTTGCGATCGTCTACGTGCTGCTCGGGCTGGTCACGGCGGCGGTGTTCGGCGAGCTGCCCGCGGCGATCGGCTGGCTGGGCGCGATCGGCATCGCGCTGGGCGGCGCGCTGTACGTGACCGGCGCGGTGATCTACGCCAGCGAGCGGCCGAACCCGTGGCCGAAGGTGTTCGGCTACCACGAGGTCTTTCACGCCTTCGTGCTCGTCGCCGCCGGACTGCACTACGCGGTGATCGCCTTCGCCGTGCTGCCGCACGGCTGAGCCGCAGCTAGGAGCCCTGCGCCTCGTCGGGCTTGAGGCGCTTGCGTCCCTTCTGGTCGGTTCTGCCGGTGCCGATGCACTCGCGACAGACGATCCAGCGGCCCTCGGGCTCGGCCTCGAACCATGTCCAGCCGGCGCCCGAACAGGTCGCGCATCGCTCCTTCTCGGGTATCGCTCGATCGCTCTGCGTCATCGCTGAAGCCTACATCGCCGCGTCGCCGCGCTGGCAGCGCTCAGTCGAACAAGGAACGGCTGGGGCACATGCGCGCGAGCGCGCAGGCAGAGCACTCGGGCGAGCGCGCGTGACACGTGCGCCGGCCGTGGCGCAGCAGGTTGACGTGCAGCTCGAGCTCCTGGCCGGGCGGCGTGAGCGCGAGCATCTGATCGTGCAGGCGCTCGAAGGGCGCGCCGCCTTGCAGCAGGTGCAGGCGCATGCCGACGCGCGAGACGTGCGTGTCGACGGGCACGTCGCGCAGGCCGTAGGCGAACAGCAGCACGCAGGCGGCAGTCTTGCGCCCGACGCCGGGCAGCGCGACGAGATAGTCGCGCGCCTCAGACAGGGCCACGCGCGGCAGCCAGTCCAGCGACAGCTCGTGCGGCGGGTCTCGGGGGTCGGCTGAGATCGCGCGCAGGATCGCCTGGATGCGCGCGGACTTGACCTTGGAGATGCCGCCGGGGCGAATCGCCAGCTCGACCTCGGCGAGCGGCGCGTCGCGCACGGCCGGCCAGGAGTCGAAGCGCGTGCGCAGGCGCAGGAAGGCGACGTCGCGATTGCGATCGTTGGTCGACTGCGAGAGCACCGTGAGCACGAGCTCGGCGATCGGATGTTCGTGCGGGCGCATCAGCGGAATGCCATAGACCTCGCGCAGGCGGTCGCGCACACGCAGCACTCGCGCGCGTGAGGGCGGCGTCCAGGTCTTGGCGCGGCGCTTGGCGGCGGCGGGCTTGGGCTTGGCGGCGCTTGCGGACACGCGCCAACGGTATCCGCCGTTATCCTCGCGCGGTGCCCGAGGTTCACGACCACGAAGCCGAGCTCAACGGCATGCCGGTGTTCTGGCGCAGCGCGTCGCCGGCCGAGGGCGACAACGGCGCTTCGGCGGCGGCGGCCGGATCGGGCGCGGTGCCGGGCGACTCGGGCGCTTCGCAGACGTCGGTGCCGCTGTACCTGCACGGCGTGCCCGACAGCTCGGATGAGTGGCTGGAGTTTCTCGCGCGCAGCGGCGGGCTGGCGCCGGACCTGCCCGGCTTCGGGCGATCGGGCAAGGCGGGCTCGCTGCGCTTTGACATCGACGAGTACGCGGACTTCATCGAGTCGTTTCTGGAGCTGACGGGCACAGAGCGCGTGCGCATGGTCGTGCACGACTGGGGCGGCGTCGGGCTGGCGTTCGCGCAGCGCCACCCGCATCGCGTCGAGCGCTTGGTGGTGATCAACGCGGTGCCGTTTCTGCCGGGCTATCGCTGGCATCGCACGGCGCGCATCTGGCGCACGCCGCTGCTCGGCGAGCTGGCGATGGGCAGCACCAACGCACGCGTGCTGCGGCTGCTGTCGCGCGAGGGGAACGCGACGCCGGGGCCGATGCCGGAGCAGTGGCAGAAGAGTGTGCTCGAGCACTTCGACCAGGGCACGCAGCGGGCGATTCTGCGGCTGTATCGCAGCTCTCCGCCTGACGTGCTGGCGGCAGCAGGCGCGCGCCTGGGCGAGCTGCGCGAGCTGGGCGTGCCGGCGCTGGTCGTGTGGGGCCAGCGGGACCCCTACATTGCGGCTCGCTTCGGCAAGGCCTATGCCGAGGTGCTGGACGCCGAGCTCGTGGAGCTTCCAGACGCGGGCCACTGGCCCTGGCTGGACCGCGCCGACGCGATCGACCGCGTGGTGCAGTTCGTCGGCGCCGCGCGCGAGTGAGCATGCGCGCGCGGGCGCTGCCCGCCTGGACGATCGCGGCGGCGTTGGCGCTGGCCTACGTGATCGTGGCGCCATCCAGCAGTGACCTGGCGGCTGCGGGCTACCGCTCGGACCTGTTCGCGCGCGCCGGGCTGACGCTGTGGGACAACGGTTGGTACGGCGGTCACCACCTGCTCGGCTACTCGCTGCTCGCGCCGGCGCTCGGCGCGCTGGTCGGCGTGCAGCTGCTGGCGGCGCTGTCGACGGTCGCCGCCGTGGCGCTGTTCGCGCGCCTGGCCGGCGCGCACGCACCGGCGCGCGCGGCTCGCCTGGCGTCGCTGTGGTTCGCGCTCGGCGCAAGCGTGTCGCTGCTGACCAACCGCGTGGCCTTCACGCTGGGCCTGGCGTTCGGTCTGGCGGCGCTCGTCGTGGCGTGCGCGGCCGTGGCCTCGCCATCGCAGGCCGTGCTGTCGCGACCGCTGTCGACGTCGGTCGGGCGTGGCCGCAGCGCAGGCGCGCTCGCGCTGGCGGCGCTGTGCACGCTGGCCAGCCCGGTGGCGGGCGCCTTTCTGGCGCTGGGCACGCTGGCGTGGGCGCTGGCTCGCGCGGCTGAGCGGCGGCTGGCGCTGTCGCTGACGGTGGCGGCACTGGTGCCGCTGGCGCTGCTGGCGCTGGCCTTTCCAGAAGGCGGCTCACAGCCGTTCGTCGCGTCGGCTTTCTATCCGGCGCTGGCGGCGACGCTGCTGCTGGCGGCGGCGATGCCGGCCGGCGCGCGCGTGCTGCGCGCAGGCGCACTGCTGTACGCGCTGGCGCTGATCGGCGCGTATGCCGTGGCGACGCCGGTCGGCGGCAACGCGGTTCGCCTCGGCGCGCTGTTCGCCGGCCCCATGCTGGCGTTGACGCTCGTCGGACGCGACTCGCGAGACCGCCGCGCAAGCGACCAGATCGAGGGCAAGCGTCACCTGCGCGTGCGATCGGCGGCGCTGGTCGCGCTGGCGCTGGCGCTGGCGTACTGGCAGGTGCGCGCGCCGATCGCCGACTACGCCTCGGCGGCGTCGAACGCGACTGCGGACGCGTCGTACTACCGGCCGCTGCTGGCGCAGCTGCGGCGCATGGGCATCGGCTACGACGGGCGGCCGGCGCGCATCGAGGTTGTGCCGACGCGCAATCACGGCGAGGCGCGCTGGGTGGCCGACCGCGTGGCGCTGGCGCGCGGCTGGCAGCGCCAGCTGGAACACGAGCGCTACGGGCTGTTCTACGAAGGCGCGCAGCGACCCAGCGCCGGGGCCTATCGCGCCTGGCTGTCCGAGCAGGCGATCTCCTACGTGGCGCTGACGAACGGTCCGCTGGACTACTCGGGCGTCGGCGAGGCGCGCGTGATCGACGGCGCGCCGAGCTACCTGCGCGAGGTGTGGCACTCGGCGCACTGGCGGCTGTTTGCGGTGCGCGATGCGACGCCGCTCGCGCAGCCGCCGAGCGTGTTGACGCGACTGGCCCACGACGCGTTCACGCTTCAGGCGAGCGCGCCGGGCACGTATGTCGTGCGCGTGCGCTTCTCGCCCTACTGGGCGCCGGCGGACGGGCGCGGCTGCGTCAGCCGGGCGGGCGACGACTGGACGCGCGTGCAGACGCGCGCGGCGGGCAGCGTGCGCGTGACGATCGACTTCTCGCTGTCGCGCGTGTTCGCGCACGGCGCGCGCTGTCGCTGAAGCGGGCGCGCTCGCTCATCGCGAGCCGCGGCTGCAGCCGGTGGTCTAGGCTTGTCGGCGATGCTCGCCCGCGCTCGTCTACTGCAGGCGCGCGTCCTGCCGCACGGCTGGCTCGACGCGCTGCGGCAGGTCTCGCTCTTCGCCGCCGCGTATGTCGCCTACCGCCTCGTGCGCGGCCTGGTCGAGGGCGACGCCAACGCGGCCTTCGCGCATGCGCGCGACGTGATCTCGATCGAGAGCAAGCTGCATCTGTTCGTCGAGCCGAGCGTGCAGGCGTGGGCCTCGGGCAGCCACCTGGTGATGGTCAGCGCGAGCTGGCTGTACGTCAACGCGCAGACGTCGATCACGCTGAGCGCGCTGCTGTATCTGTACCTGCGCCACAACCGCTCGTTCTACTTCGTGCGCAACATGTTCATGATCGCGATGGCGATCGCGCTGGTCGGCTACGTGGTGTTCCCGACGGCGCCGCCGCGCTTCATGCCCGAGTGGGGCTTCATCGACAGCGTGTCGGACTTCACGGGCGTGCACGTGTCGCACACCAGCGCGACGGCCAGCGCGCTGTTCAACCCCTACGCGGCGGTGCCGTCGATGCACGTGGCGTTCGCGCTGATGATCGGCTGGCCGCTGGCGCGCCTGGCGCGTCACCGCGTCGTGCGCATCGCCTGGCTGGTGTATCCGTTCTTGATGACGTTCGTGATCGTGGTGACCGCCAACCACTTCATCGTCGACGCGCTGCTCGGCGCGCTGACGGCCGGCGCGTCGGCCTATGGCGCGCGCTGGCTGGCGCGCGCGCGACCGAACGTGTGGCGCTTCTCGACCGTGCCGTCTGCGCAAGTGCGCGCGAGCGGCTAGGCGCCGGAGCTCGAGCCGATGGCTCCCAGACAGCACGCCTCGCCGAGGCGCTCGCGCCGCGACGGCTACCGCGCCGGGCGCAAAGCCGCGGGGCGCCGCGTGCGCGCGCCGATCGGCTCGGGCGAACGGCGCGAACTGGCGCGCACGCGGCTGATCGAGTCGCGCCTGACGCCCAACGCGATCTCGCTGACGGGGCTGGTGCTTAACGTGGTCGCGGCGGTGCTGGTGTGGGAAAGGCTGTTCTTCCTCGGCGGCATCGCGTTCATCGTGGGCTCGATCATGGACACGCTGGACGGCCGCTACTCGCGTATGTCGGGCAAGGGCACGCCGTTTGGCGCGTTTCTGGACTCGACGCTGGACCGCGTCGAGGAGGGCATCGTGCTGACGGCCGTGGCCGGCTACTTCGCCGAGAGCGGCAACCGTGCGGCGGCCGCAGCGGTGGTCGTCGCGGTGCTGGCTTCGCTGATGGTCAGCTACACGCGCGCTCGCGCTGAGGCGTTGGGCGTGGAGTGCAAGGTCGGCATCGCCACGCGGCCGGTGCGCGTGGTGATCCTCTCGATCGGCCTGATCTTCGCGCGCGGCGCATCGCTCGGCGACTTCCAGCTGCTGGAGGCG
The DNA here is from genome assembly GCA_036264175.1 of Solirubrobacteraceae bacterium. Classification (GTDB taxonomy): domain Bacteria; phylum Actinomycetota; class Thermoleophilia; order Solirubrobacterales; family Solirubrobacteraceae; genus Palsa-744. The sequence continues at coordinate 15,861 of DATARK010000064.1, read as the reverse complement.
GCGGTGTTCGTGCTCGCGGGGCTGAGCCTGATCACGGTCGGCCAGCGCATCTGGCATGTGCGCCGCGAGCTGGTCGGTGTGACCTAGCGACGAGTGCGGAGTAGTCTCCGCCAAAGCCCACTCGGCTTCCTTGACCGCGCCTCGGCCGCAGCGCCGAGCCCTCATGCAAAGGACGTTTCTCTCGTGATCAAGCAGCACTCAAACGGCAGCGCCGCCGCCCGATCTTCGATCGGCAATGGCGCGGCATCGAAGAACGGCGCCGCGCGCTACCAGTCCGACAAGGTCCGCGTGGCGATCGTCGGCGTCGGCAACTGCGCGTCGGCGTTCGTGCAGGGCGTCAACTACTACCGCGACGCCGACCCCTCTGAGCAGGTTCCCGGCCTGATGCACGTGGACCTCGGCGGCTATCACGTGCGCGACATCGAGTTCACGGCGGCCTTCGACATCGACTCCAAGAAGGTCGGCAAGGACCTCGGCGAAGCGATCTGGGCGGGCCAGAACAACACGATGAAGTTCGCCAAGGTGCCGCGCAAGCTGGGCGTGCCGGTGTACCGCGGCATGACGCACGACGGCCTGGGCAAGTACCTCAAGCAGAAGATCACCAAGGCGCCGGGCGAGACGGCGGACATCGTGCAGATCCTGCGCGACACGCACACCGACGTGGTCGTGTCCTACCTGCCGGTGGGCTCTGAGGACGCGACCAAGTGGTACGTCGAGCAGGTGCTGGAGGCGGGCTGCGGCTTCGTCAACTGCATTCCGGTGTTCATCGCGCGCGAGAACTACTGGGACAAGCGCTTCAAGGCGGCCGGGCTGCCGATCGTCGGCGACGACATCAAGTCGCAGGTCGGAGCGACGATCGTGCACCGCACGCTGGCGCGCCTGTTCGCCGACCGCGGCGTGAAGATGCTGCGCACTTCACAGCTGAACGTCGGCGGCAACATGGATTTCTACAACATGCTCGAGCGCGAGCGTCTGGAGTCCAAGAAGATCTCCAAGACCAACGCGGTCACGTCGATCATGGACCACGAGCTGCCGGCCGACGACGTGTACATCGGCCCGTCGGACTATGTGCCGTGGCTGACCGACCGCAAGTGGGCGCACATTCGCGTCGAGGGCCAGGCTTTCGGCGACGTGCCGCTGAACGTGGAGATGAAGCTCGAGGTGTGGGACTCGCCGAACTCGGCGGGCATCGTGATCGACGCGGTGCGTTGCTGCAAGCTGGCGCTGAACAACGGCGTCGGCGGACAGCTGGACGGGCCGTCGTCCTACCTGATGAAGTCGCCGCACAATCAGCGCCCCGACGACCAGGCGCGCACGGACACGGAGAAGTTCATCGCCAAGTACGCCGGGCGGCCGGGCGCGCCTGGCAAACGCGCGACGCGGGCGTCGGCCAAAGCGCCGGCGCGGACCAAAGCGCGCAAGGCCAAAGCGACCGCGGCCAAGTAGCCCGTCGCCGCGGGCACAGGCAGCGGGCATAATCGGGTAGCGATGGCCTCGTCGTACTCGATCGCGCACGTCACGCCGTACCCGTGGGAGGCGCAGGACAACGAGGTCAACGCGCATGTGCTGAGCGTGAGCACGGAGCTTTCGCGACGCGGGCACCGCGTGCTGGTGCTCGCGCCGTCGCACTCGCAGGAGCGCGTGCGCGAGTCGCGCAAGGCGCTGCGCGCTGCGCGCTCGAACCCGCAGGCTTTGCTCGACGCAAGCGACGGCGGCACGCCGCGGCTGATCGCAGTCGGTGAGGTGCTCGACGTGTCGGCGGGCGCGCGCCGTCGCGCGCCGTCGCTGTCGATCGACGTGGCGCGCACGATCGAGGAACTGCTGGGCACGGTCGAGCTCGATTTCGTGCACGTGCACGAGCCGTTCGCGCCGAGCACCTCAAACGCAGCGCTGCGCCATTCGCGCGCGCTGAACGTCGGCTCGTTTCACTCCTCCTCAGAGCGCCTGCTGTCGACGCTGGTGGCGCGGCGCTTCGTGGAGAGCTTCTACGGACGCCTGGACGCGCGCACGGCCAGCACGGCGGCGACGGCCGAGCTGATGCAGCGCCACTTCCCCGACGAGTACCGGCTGATCGCCGACAACGGCTCGGCCGCCGAGCGCTTCGAGCAGGTCTACGAGCAGCTGGCCGCGCGGCGCCATCCCAGCGAGGGCGACGCACAGTTGGCGGCGCAGCTTGCGCAGCGGCCGCTGATCGATGTGGACCTGCACATGCACACCGACCACTCGCACGACTGTGCGACGCCGGTGGAGGTGCTGCTGGCGACAGCGCGCGCGCAGGGCCTGGGCGCGATTGCGGTGACCGACCACAACGAGATCTCCGGCGCGCTGGAGGCGCGCGCGCAGGCCGAGGCGGCCGGCGTCAAGGTGATCGTCGGCGAGGAGGTCAAGACGGCCGGCCAGGGCGAGGTGATCGGCCTGTTCATCGAGGAGAAGATCCCGCGCGGGCTGAGCCTGGCCGAGACGGTCGCCGAGATCAAGCGCCAGGGCGGGCTGGTCTACGTGCCGCATCCGTTCGATCGCATGCACTCGGTGCCCGACTACGAGCACCTGCTGACGATCCTCGACGACGTCGACGCGATCGAGGTGTTCAACCCGCGCGTGGCGATCGGCGCGTTCAACGACGAGGCCGAGCGCTTCGCCGCCAAGTACCGCATCGTCGCCGGCGCCGGCTCGGACTCGCACGTCGCTCAGGGGCTCGGCTCGGCGCGCATTCGCATGCACGACTTCGACGGGCCGCAGGAGTTCCTGCAGTCGCTGCGCGACGCCGAGATCGTCAGCGGCCGCTCGTCGCTGCTGTACGTGCAGGCGCTGAAGTTCCTGCAGACGCGCGCCACGCCGCCGTCGGCGCAGCGCGCCAGCAGGGCCAGGCGCGTCAAGCGCGTGCGCCGCGCGACCGGGGGGCGCGGCCGGGGATAGCGCGCAGATCGCACGAGCTCGCCGCGCAAGTACTGATGCACAGTCAAGGACAACCATCGGCGTCGTCTAATCCCTCGGGGTCGATGCCCGTGACCGATGACGAGATCCGCGAGAAGTACCTGGAGCGCGCGATCCGTGAGCTGAACACGCTCACGCGCGAGCTGCAGTCGTGCCCGCACTGCCCGCGCGGCAACCTGATGCCGGTGCTCGGCTCCGGGCACCCGCAGGCAGACATCATGCTGCTGAAGTACGCGCCGCTGCCCTCGGAGATCGAGGAGGGCGTGGCTTTCTACGGCCGCGCCGGAGGCGCGCTGATGAAGTCGCTCAAGCGCCTGCAGATCGATCCGCTGGCCGTCTACGGAACGCTGTGCGTCAAGTGCCCGCTCAGCGACGCCTCGCTGGCCGACCCGGCGTGCATGGCGCGCGTCGTGGCCGAGCTGGCGATCGTGCAGCCGAAGATCGTGGTCGTGATGGGCCAGGAGGCGCTGAGCTCGCTCAACGAGATGGACATTCCGCTCGCGCACCCGCTGGCGCCGCGCCTGGGCGAGATTCAGCAGATGACGCCGACGATCGACGCGCTGTACGTGCCCAACATCGACGACTCGCTGGACGAGCAGGACGCCAAGCGCGACTTCTGGGCGTCCTTTCGCGCGCTCGGCGACTGGTACAGCGCACTGCCGCCGTACTGATCGCGGCGCGATGAGCACCGACCAGCCCAGGCAGTACAACGAGCAGGAGTTCGAGGCACTCGTCCAATCGGCGATCGACGATCTCCCCCCAAAGTTTCAAAAGGCTCTGGAGAACGTCCCGATCGTCGTCTCCGATCGTGGCGCCGAACACCACGCGTACGGCATGTACGTGGGCGTCAAGATGAGCGGCAGCAGCTTCTTCGGTGGCGCCGGCCGAAGCTTCTTTCGCACGGGCGGACCGCCCGACGAGATCCTGATCTTCCGCGACACGATCGTGCGCGACTTCGGCGACGATCCCGAGCGCCTGCGCGCGCAGGTCACCAAAACGGTGCGTCACGAGGTCGGCCACTACTTCGGATTCGACGAGACAGGAGTCCGTAAGCTCGGGCTGTGACGAGTCGGCCGCATTCCCGTCCCACGCCCGGCGGGTCGGCTAGACGGTGATGACGATCTTGCCGAGCTTGCCGCCGGCGGCGAAGCGGTCGTAGGCCGCCTGCGCCTGATCCAGCGGGAACGTCTCGGCGACCGGCACGTCGAGGTCGCCGGCGTCGAACAGCGGCAGCACCTCGTGTTCGATCAGCCGCGCCGTGACGGCTTTCTCCTCAAGCGGCCGCGCCCGCAGCGTAGAGCCGTGGATGCGCGCGCGCTTGCCCATCAAAGCGAGCAGGTTCAGCTCCGTCTTGGCGCCACCGGCGACGCCGATCACCGCGATGCGCCCGCCGATCGCGAGCGCCTGCAGGTTCTCGGGCATGTTCGGCGCGCCGACCAGCTCGAGCACGACGTCGAACGGGCCGCTGTCGGCAAAGCCCTCGACGGCGATCGCGCGCGCGCCGAGCTCGGCGACGCCATCGCGCAGCTCCTCGCTGCGAACCGTGGCGGTCACGGCTGCACCGACCGCCCGGCCGAGCTGGATCGCGGCGCAGCCGACGCCGCCCGCGCCGCCGTGCACGAGCAGATGCTCGCCGCTGCGCAGGCCGGCCTGCACGAAGACCGCGTCGTGCGCCGTCGTGAACACCTCCGGCAGGCCGCCGGCAGCCGGCCAGTCGAGCTCGCCCGGCACAGGCATCAACGTGCGCTCGTGGGCGAGCACCAGCTCGGCCTGCGCGCCACCGCCGACGATGCCCATCACGCGCTCGCCCGCTGTGAAGCGCTCGGCGCCGGGGCCGCATGCGACAACCTCGCCGGCGAACTCCATCCCGGGAATGTCCTGCGGCGATCCCAGCGGCGCCGGGTACAGGCCGCGGCGCTGCATCATGTCCGCGCCGTTGACCCCCGCCGCGCGAACGCGCACGAGAACTTCGCCGGCGCCCGCCTCCGGGTCCGGGTGCTCCTCGATCACGATGTCCCCATCGCGAAGGGTCGCCGCGCGCATCGCTGCAGCCTATCCTCGTGCCGTCCGCAGGCGCAGCGCCCGGCGAGCTAGGCGCGCTCGAACAACGAGACGCACTCGATGTGGTGAGTTTGGGGGAACATGTCGACGGGGTGGACCGTGCGCAGCGCCCAGCCGGCCTCGACCAGTTCGGCGGCGTTGGGCGCGAGCGTGGTGGGGTTGCAGGAGACGTAGACGATGCGCTTGGGCGAGCAGTCGATGACACGGTGCACGACCTTCTTGGACAGGCCGGCGCGCGGCGGATCGACGACGAGCACGTCCGGGCGCCCGGCGCGCTCGAGCAGCTCCGGCAGCGCCAGGCGCGCGTCGCCGGCGAAGAATTTGGCCTTGGTGATGCCGTTGGCGCGCGCGCCGGCGATCGCATCGGCGACAGCCTGCTCGATCAGCTCGATGCCCCACAGCTCGCCGGCGCGCGGCGCCAGCGTGAGCGCGATCGTGCCGATGCCGCTGTACAGGTCATACACGCGCTCCCACCCCTCCAGCGCGGCGTAGTCGGCGACGATGCCGTACAGGCGCTCGGCCATCTCGGTGTTGGTTTGAAAGAACGCCTCGGCGGAGATCAGCAGGTCGAGCTCGCCGAGGCGCTCGGGCAGCTTGGCCTCGCCCCAGACCAGCTCGGTGTCGCCGCCGCCGGTCGTCTCGGCAAGGCTCGCCGAACGCGTCCACAGCACGCCCGACAGACTCCGGCCGAGCCACTCGCTGAGCATCGCCGCCAGCGCGCCGACCTCCAGCTCGCCCTCGGTGGTGACCAGGCGGATCTGCAGCTGGCCGCTGCGCCGGCCTTCGCGCACGACCAGGTTGCGCAGGCGCGCGCGCCCGTCGGGCGCCGGGCCGATGCGCTCCTCGCGCTGGCGATCACGCCGCCCACGGCGCTCGCGTCCGCCGCGCGGGCCGCCCTCGCGCGGGCCGCGCGGCTCGACGGCAGGCGGGCGTCCGCGGTCCCAGGCGGTCAGCCCCTCTGCGCGACACCAGCGCAGGGCGACCTCGCGTGCAAGGTTGCCGCGCTCGGAGGCCAGCAGACAGTCGCTCATCGGCGTCACACGGTTGCCGCCGGCGGGCGCGTGAAAGCCGCACAACAGCTCGCCGGGCTCACCGTCGCCGTCGCCCACCGCATGGCCGAAGGAGTACTCGAGCTTGTTGCGATAGCGCCACTGCTCGATCGCCGGCACGATCGGGCGCAGCTCGTAGCCGTCGAGGTGACCGATGCGCTTGAGCGCTTCGTCGACCTGCGACTGCTTGATCTCCAGCTGGCGCTCATACGGCAGCACCTGCCACGGCACGCCCGGATGATCGGCCAGCGGCGCGATGCGCTCGGCGCTCGGCTCGAGCACCTCCAGCGTGCGTGCGTGCGCGTAGCTGCGCTTGCGCTTGTGCACGATCGCGCGCACGCGATCGCCGGGAACGGCGCCGGCGACGAACACGACATAGCCGCCGTCGCCCAGGCGCGCCACACCCTCGCCGCCGAAGGCCAGCGAGTCGATGCTCAGCTCGAGCACGTCGCCGCGCTGTGGGCGCGGCGATGCGACGTCCGGCTCGTGGGCTTGATCGTCGGGGACGGCTTGCGGGGTGGGAGTCGTATGTGCGTTTGCGTTCATCGTGCGCCAACGTATATACGCATGGCGCGCAAACGCTCGCCGCTGGCGCGTGAACGCTCACCGTTGGCATCCAAACGCCCTGCCGTAACTACCATTGCGCACGCTGCGTTCAACGCGAACGTCGAAGCTCGCCCGCAGCCGGCCGCACCGCCCGCGCGGCGCGGACGGTGCGGGCGCCCCAGGCAGCCAGGACGGTGCACGCGACGAGCGCGGCTCATCGTCATCGTTCGACCACGAGCAGCTCGAGCAGCGCCTTCTGCGCGTGGCGGCGGTTCTCGGCCTGGTCCCAGATGCGCTGGCGCTCGCCGTAGAGCACCTCGGCGGTGATCTCCTCGCCCGGGTGCGCCGGCAGGTCGTGCAGCGCGAATGCGTCGGGCGCGGCGGCGTCGAGCAGCGTGTCGTCGACGCGGTAGTCGGCCAGCGCCGCTCGGCGCGCGTCGGCGGTGGTCTCGTCGCCCATGCTCACCCACACGTCGGTGTACACGGCGCTCGCGCCGGCGACGGCCTCGCGCGGGTCGGTGTACAGCGTCAGCGTGCCCGCGGCGCCATCGGGCAGCGCAAGATCTTGCTCGAGCGCATAGCCGTCAGGCGAGGCAACGGCGACGTCGAGGCCGGCGAGCGTGCCGAGGATGGCCAGCGAGCGGGCGACGTTGTTGCCGTCGCCGACGTAGGCCAGGCGCAGGCCGGCCAGTGAGCCGTGCGCCTCTCGCAGCGTCAGCAGGTCGGCCAGCGCCTGACAGGGGTGATGCGAGTCGGTGAGCATGTTGATGACCGGCACGGCGCTGTGCTCGGCGAGCTGCTCGAGCATCGCGTGCGGGCCGGTGCGCACGCCGACGGCGGCGACGTGGCGCGAGAGCACGAGCGCGGTGTCGCGCAGCGCCTCGCCGCGCGACAGCTGCAGCTCGTCGGAGCGAAGCACGACCGCGTGTCCGCCGAGCTCGTCGATGCCGACGTCGAAGGAGAGCCGCGTGCGCGTGGAGGGCTTCTCGAAGATCAGCGCGACGCTGCGTCCGTCCAGCGCGCGCGAGGACAGCGGCTCGGCCTTCAGTGCCAGCGCGCGATCGAGCAGCGCGTCCAGCTCGGCTGCCGACAGCTCTGCGCCGGTGAGAAATGACCGTGGCATGGACGAGCCAGTCTAGGCTAGGGTTGGCGCCCGGATGAGCCGACGCCTCACAACGCTCGCTCTCTGCGCCTCGCTCGCGACGCTCGCCGGCTGCGGCTCTTCCAGCAGCAGCAGCTCATCGTCGTCCAGCGCAACGCAGGCCTCGACGCCCGCGACGACGCAGACCGCGACGACGACCAAAGGCAGCCTGAAAGTGACGACGACGCCCAAGTTCGTTCCGGCCTCGGGCCCTGTCAGGAGTGGCACCGTGCAGATCGCCTACCGCAACATCGCGATCGCGCCTGACGCGTTGAAGGTGAAGGTCGGCAGCACGATCAGGTGGACGAACTTCGACACGGTCGCGCACAACGTGACCAGCGAGGGCGGACCGCAGAAGTTCGCCTCCAAGGACTTTGGCGAAAAGGGCACGTTCGAAATCAAGGCGCTCAAGCCCGGAGTGATCCACTACGAGTGCACGATCCACCCGGCGTCGATGAACGGCACCATCGAAGTCATCAGCTGACTCCGAGGTACGCGGGAAGCTCGTCGAGAGATCGCAGCACGTCGGCGCCAGCCTCGCGGAGGGCGAGCTCATCAGCGTCCGCGGAATAGCCAATGACGCGCATCCCGGCCGCAACGGCCGCCGTGACTCCCGAGGAGCTGTCCTCGACCACGAGGCACCGCGAGGGCTAACGCCCATCGCGCCAGCCGCTGACAGGAAAAGGTCAGGATGGGGCTTCCCGCGAGCGACCGAGTGAGCCGAGAACAACGCCTCGTTCGCAAAGAGGTCTGAAAGCCCGGTGAGGGCGAGCGACAGGCGCGTCTTGGACAGCTTTCCCTGCGATGCGACGCAGGCCGCAACGCCCGACTCGCGGACATATCGGACGGCCTCCGCAGCACCGGCTATCGGAGTTAGTTCTCGACGGAACGCCACTTCTCGATCATGCTCGTATCGCGTCAGCCAATCGTCGGGAAGCGCGTGTCCCAATTGCTCCTGCGCGCGAGACACGATGTCCGCAAGCAGCAAGCCCTGATAGTCCCTCCGCGCCGTCTCCGTCGTCGTCGGCAAGCCTTGTGCGCTGAGCATTCTTGCCAGTACCTCATTGGAGATCGTCTCGCTGTCGACCAGTACGCCATCGCAGTCGAAGATGACGAGCTCGACGTCCACGCCGCGCATTCTTGCGCTCGTCCCAGGCGAACTCAGGCGGGGCCGAGGTCGGGCAGACCGGCGTCCGGCGAGGACGCCGTGGCGTACAGCCGGCGTGCGATGCGCCCGGCGCCGTGCGCGAGCCGGCCGGCCTGCACGGCAGCGCGCATCGCGCGGGCCATGCGCACGGGGTCCTGTGCGCGCGAGATGGCCGACGCGGCGAGCACGGCGTCGCAGCCGAGCTCCATCGCCAGCGCCGCGTCCGAGGCCGTGCCGATGCCCGCGTCGAGCACCACCGGCACGTCGACAGCCTGGCGGATCAAAGCGATGTTGTAGGGGTTGCGAATGCCCATGCCGCTGCCGATCGGCGAGCCGAGCGGCATCACGGCCGCACAGCCGACGTCCGCCAGGCGCCGCGCGAGCACGGGGTCGTCGGTCGTGTACGGCAGCACCGTGAAGCCCTCGTCGACGAGCTGCTCGGCGGCGCGCAGCAGCTCCGGCGCATCGGGCAGCAGCGTATCCTCGTCGCCGATCACCTCCAGCTTGACCCAGTCGGTCGAGAACGCCTCGCGCGCCAGGCGCGCCGTGAGCACGGCGTCGCGCGCGGTGTGGCAGCCGGCCGTGTTCGGCAAAAGCTCCACGCCCGCATCGGACAGCACATCGATCAGCGAGCCACGCGCGGCCGGGTCCACGCGGCGCAGCGCCACGGTCACCAGCTCGCAGCCGCTCGCCTCGATCGCCTCGCCCAGCAGCGCCATCGAGGCAAAGCCGCCGGTGCCGAGCAGCAGCCGCGAGCGCAGCGTGCGCCCGGCGACGATCAGCTCGTCTGCCGTCGTCTCGGTGCCCGGTGTGTCGATCGTCTCGCGCATGCTCGCCATCATCCTCCCTGCATCGCCGTCAGCACCTCCACGCGCGCGTGCTCGCTCAGCGCGAAGGACTGCCACTGCGCGCGCGGCACGACCTCGCCGTCGACCGCCACGGCCACGCCGCGCGCGTCCGCCGGCAGTTGCAGCTGCGCCAACACCGCCGCGACCGGCTCTCCGGCGCGCACGTCTGATTGCTGCCCGTTGACGCTGATCATCCGAGCGCTCCGCTCGGCTGCGCGGTCGTGGTCGCGATCGCTGTCCGCTCGTGCGCGGCGAAGCGCCCCGGGTCACATGCCACCAGCGCCGCGTCCTCGCCGGCCTTGCCGACGAGCAGCCGCTCGACGAGCTGTGCCGTCAGCGGCGCCAGCAGGATGCCGTTGCGGTGGTGGCCGGTGGCCCACGTCAGCCCGTCCAGCTCGCTCGCGCCGATCGCCGGCGCGTTGTCCGGAGTGCCCGGGCGCAGGCCCACGCACAGCTCCTCGATCTTCAGCTCGCGCACTCCCGGCACCAGCTCGTGCGCGTCGCGCAGCAGCTCGTACACGCCACCGGCGTCCGGCTGCACGTCAAACCCGCGCTCCTCGACCGTCGCGCCGAGCACGTAGCCGCCGTCCGCGCGCGGCACCAGATAGCCGCCCTCGAAGCGCACCACGGTGCCGATCAGACCCGCCCCTGCCGGATCGCGCAGGCGCAGCAGCTGCCCGCGCACCGGGCGCACCGGAACGTGCTCGCGTGCGCCGTCGAGCTGCGCGCTCCAGGCCCCCGCGGCGATCACCACGCGCTCGCTCGCCTCGAGCTCGCCGGCAACGGTCGCCCCGACCACGCGCCGGCCGCCTGCGTCTGCCTCGATGCGCTCGACGGGCGCGTGCTCGCGCAGGCGCACACCGGCAGCCTTGCAGGCCGCGCGCAGCGCGCTCAACACCAGCCGCGGGTCCACCGAGTGGTCGTCGGGCGCCTGCAGCGCCAGGCGCACGGTCGGCGCCAGAGCCGGCTCGCGTTCGCGCGCCTCACTCGCGCGCAGCCGGTTGGTCGCCAGGCCGAGCGAGTCGCGAAAGGCGATCTGGCGCTCCAGCTCGCGTGCCTCGTCGGCGTCGCGCGCGAGCAGCAGCGTGCCCGTGCGCAGCAGCCCCACCTCGCGCTCGGCGGCCTCTTGCAGCTCGCGCGCGAACGCAGGCCACAGGTCGGCCGAGCGCAGGCCCAGATCGAGCACGCGGCGGCCCGCCTCGCCGAACTCGACCTCGGCGACCGGCGCAAGCATGCCAGCGGCCACCCGCGAGGTGCCGCCGCCGATCGTCTCGCGCTCGAGCAGCGTCACGTCCATGCCACGCCGGGCGGCGCGCCAGGCGATCGACAGGCCGATCACGCCGCCACCGATCACGAGCACGTCCGCCGGCTGGCTGGAGCTGGTCATGCGTTGATGCTAGCCCGCGCAAAGCGCCCCGCGACGCCCCGGCGCGCCTGCCTGCGAGACTGCGCGCAGATGCCCGCAGCAGCAGACCTCGGCTCCGAGCGCCGCCGCCGGCTCGCCGCCTCGCGGCTGTATCTCGTGTGCGACGCGGACGCCGGCGGGCGCGAGCTGCCCGATCTGCTGCGCGCCGCCGTGGCCGGCGGCGTGGAGGTGGTGCAGCTGCGCGACAAGCAGCTCGCAGACGAAGAGTTGACCGCCGTGGCCAACGCCGCGCGCGCGCTGTGCGAGCGCATCGGCGCCCTGCTGATCGTCAACGACCGGCCGCTGGTCGCGCGCGAGGCCGGCGCCGACGGCGTGCACGTCGGCCAGGACGACATGCCCGTGGCGCAGGTGCGCGAGCTGGTCGGCCACGACATGCTGATCGGGCTGTCGACGCACGCAGAGGCCGAGATCGACGCGGCACGTGCCGAGCAGGACGACGGCGAGCCACTGGTCGACTACATCGGCGTCGGGCCGGTGCACGAGACGCCCACCAAGCCCGGCCGACCGGCGGTCGGCCCGGAGCTCGTGCGCTACGCCGCCGCGCACGCGACCGTGCCCTTCTTCGCGATCGGCGGGCTCGACGCCGCCAACCTCGGCGACGTGGTCGCCGCCGGCGCCACGCGCGCGGTCGTGCTGCGCGCCATAGCCGACGCCCAGAACCCCGAGCAGGCCGCGCGCGAGCTGCACGCGCTGCTCAAGCACTCGACCGATGCGTGAGCCGCCTGCACCCGCGCGCGCGGGCGATGGCGCGCCTGCCGACGAGCCCGCCGCGCAGACGAGCGCCGGCGGGAGGCCGCCGCGGAGTGAGCGCGAGCGCCTTGCGCGCGAGGCGCTGAGCCCGCTCGGCGCGCACGAGCAGCCGCGCGCGCTGATCGTCGCCATCGTCGTCTGCGTGCTGCTGGCGATCGGCGTGCTGGTCGGCGCGGCCAGCATCCACGATCTCAGCCGCCACGGCGGCTCACTGCCCGGCGCCGCGCTGCTGGCCGTCGTGCTCGCGCTGCTCGCCCAGGGCATGTACCGCCACCGCTACTGGGCCGTGCTGTGCTTCGAGGCGCTGCTGGCCTTTCAGATCATCGTCACCTCGTTGGCGCTCGTCGTCGCCTCGACGATCCTCGCCGCCGTGACCTGCCTGGTCAGCGTGCTGCTCGGCGGCTGGCTGTTCTGGAAGCTGGTCCGCGTCATGGGAAGACTGCAGACAGGCGAGCGAGAGACGCTTCGATAGGCTCAGCTCAGATGGCTGAGAACTCCTATGACTGCATCGTCATCGGCTCCGGGCCGGGCGGCTACGTGGCCGCGATTCGCGCCGCGCAGCTCGGCAAGAAGACCGCCGTCGTCGAGCGCGACAAGCTCGGCGGGCGCTGCCTGAACTACGCCTGCATCCCCGCCAAGGCCGTGCTGCGCTCGGCCGACATGCTCTCGGAGATCCGCGAGGCCGGCGATTACGGGCTGAAGGTCGCGGACGTCGAGGTCGACTTCGCCGGCGTGCAGGCGCGCCGCGAGAAGGTCGTCAACACGCTGACCTCCGGCGTCGGCGGGCTGTTCAAGAAAGACAAGATCGACGTGATCGAGGGTGACGCCGCGCTGAACGCCGACGGGCACGTCGTCGTCGGCGAGCACGTCTACGCCGCCGACACGATCATCCTCGCCACCGGGTCCGTCGCCCGCTCGATTCCCGGCGTGGAGTTCGGCGAGCGCATCATCGGCACCGAGCAGGCATGGGCGCTGGGCGAGCTGCCGGCGCGGCTGGCCGTCGTCGGCGCAGGCGCGTCCGGCGCGGAGATCGCCTCCGGCTACGCGCGCCTGGGCTCTGAGGTGCGACTGATGGAGGCGCTGGACCGTGTGCTGCCGACCGAGGACATCGACGTGTCGCGCCGCGTCGAGCGCGGCTTCAAGCGCCAGGGCGTGAGCGTTCACACCGGCGACCCGATCGCCGACGTCAAGAGCGGCGAGCGCAGCGTCACGTTCACGCACGGCGAGGACGCCGGACTGGAGGTCGACTACCTGGTGATCGCCGCCGGGCGCGGCGCCGACGTCGAGGGCCTCGGACTGGCCGACGCCGGCGTCGAGCTCGATGAGCGCGGCCTGGTCAAGGTCGACGGCGCACTGCGCACCAGCCGCGCCGGCGTGTACGCGATCGGCGACCTCGTCGCCGGACCGGCGCTCGCGCACAAGGCCTCCGACGAGGGCATCATCGCCGTCGAGGACTCGGCCGGCCTGCACACGCACCCGATCCCCTACATCGACATCCCGCGCGCGACCTTCTGCACGCCCAACGTCGGCTCATTCGGGCTGACCGAGGAGCAGGCCCGCGAGGCCGGCTATGACGTGGTCGTCGGAAAAGTGCAGTACGGCGCTGTCGGCGGCGGCGTCGTCTACGGCGACACCGGCGGCATGATCAAGATCGTCGGCGAGTCCAAGTACGGCGAGCTGCTCGGCGGCCACATCGTCGGCACGCGCGCCACCGAGCTGATCCAGGAGCTCGTCAACGTGCGCCTGCTCGAGGGCGGCTTCGCCGAGGTCGGCCGCATGATCCACGGCCACCCGACGCTGTCGGAGGCCGTCATGGAAGCCGGCCGCGCCGCAGATGGTTGGCTGATCCACGGCTGAGCCGTGCCCGCCGCCTTCTACTTCGACCTCGCCTCCCCGCTCGCCTACCTCGCCGCCGAGCGCGTGCTGCACGTGCTTCCCGGCCCGGCCGAGTGGAAGCCCGTGCTCGCGGCAGAGCTCGTCGGCGCCGAGCGCTTCGACGCCTACCGCTGCGAGCAGGAGCGCGAGGTGTTCCGCCAGAACGTCGAGCTTCGCGCGCGCGAGCTCGGCCTGCAGCCGCTGCGCTGGCCCGAGCCATTCCCCTTCGACAGCGCACTGGCGATGCGCGCGGCCACGTATGCCAAGTCCATCGGCCGCACCGTGCCCTTCGTCCAAGCCGCCTTTCGTCAGGTCTTCGCCGGCGGGCGCAACCTGCAGCAGCTCGACAACGTGCTGATCGCCGCCGCCGCCTGCGAGATGCACCCCGCCGCGGTCACCAAGGGCGTCGCGCTTTCATCGGTGAACGACCAGCTTGCCGAGGCCACGCGCCACGCACGCCGAGAAAACATCAAAGACGTACCCGCCATCGTCGTGGACGGACATGTGCACGAAGGCGAGCGTGCTGTCGAGCTGGCGGCCGAGCAGATGCTTGCGGCGGCCTCGGCATGAAGGCCAAGTCCGCATACCGGCTGATCGTCACGCGTGGCGGGCGCGCGCCGGCGCTGCTCGCCGACGCCGAGCGCGTCGACCACATCGAGCTGGTCGACATCGACGACGGTGAAGTCGTGCTGTTCTGGGATCTGCCGCCGCACGCCGCCTCGCAGCGCGCGCGCGTGCTGCGCGAGGAGCTCGGCCGGCTCGACGCGGCCGAGTTTCTCGCACGCTGGAGTACCGTGGATTGATGGCCGAGCAGCCCGAGCCCGCCGTCGCGCGAGAGTGGCTTGAGACGATGACGCTCATCCGTCGCTTCGAGGAGCGCGCCGGTGAGATGTACGCGCGCGCCAAGGTCGGCGGCTTTCTGCATCTGTCCATCGGCGAGGAGGCCACCATCGTCGGCAGCGCTCGCGCGCTGCGCGACAGCGACTACCTGATCTCCACCTACCGCTCGCACGGCCACGCGCTCGTGCGCGGCACGCCGCCGGAGAACGTCATGGCCGAGCTGTTCGGCCGCGCCGACGGCTGCTCCGGCGGGCGCGGCGGCTCGATGCACATGTTCGACATCTCGCGCCGCTTCATGGGCGGCTACGGCATCGTCGGCGGCAACCTGCCGATCGCCGCCGGGCTGGCGCTGGCCTCCGACTACGACGGCTCCGAGGACGTCACCCTGTGCACCTTCGGCGACGGCGCCTCCAACCAGGGCACATTCGGCGAGACGCTCAACCTCGCCGCGCTGTGGCGCCTGCCGGTCGTCTTCATGGTCACCAACAACCAGTTCGGCATGGGCACATCGCTGCAGCGCCACTCCGCCGTCACCGACCTGCAGCGCAAGGGCGAGAGCCTCGGCGTGCCCGGCATGCGCTGCGACGGCATGGACGTGCAGGACACCTATCGAGTTGTCTGCGAGGCCATCGCGCGCGTGCGCGAGCAGCGCCGCCCGCTGCTCATCGAGGCCGTCACCTACCGCTTCCGCGGCCACTCCATGGCCGACCCCGAGCAGTACCGCTCCAAGGAGGAGGTCGCGCAGTGGCGCCAGCGCGACCCCATACCGGCGTTCGGCGCCAAGCTCGTCGCCGACGGCGTGCTCGACGACAGCGCCCTCGCCGAGATCGACGCCGAGGCGATCGCGCGCGTCGACGGCGCCGTGGCCTTTGCCGAGGCCTCGCCCTACCCGCCGCCCGAGTCGCTGTATGACGACGTCTACGTGCTCGACTCCACCTCCACCGGCTCCTACTCCGTCAGAACCACCCAGCCACAGGACGGCGCTGCCGCGGGCGCCAACGACGAGCGGCCGGAGGACAACGGCGAGATCCCCCAGCAGATCTCCGAGGCGCTCGCGCGCGAGGAGCACTCCTGATGGCCCAGATGCGCTACCGCGAAGGGCTCAACGCCGCGCTGCGCGAGGAGCTCAGCCGCGACGAGCGCGTGATGCTCATGGGCGAGGACATCGGCGTGTTCGGCGGCGCCTTCAAGGTCACCGAAGGGCTGCTCGATCAGTTCGGCGAGAAGCGCGTGCGCGACACGCC
>DATARK010000059.1:0-55622 GCA_036264175.1 Solirubrobacteraceae bacterium | reverse complement strand
CGCAGCCTGCGTGCGCTGGTTCGCGAGATCCCCGACTTCCCGCGCCCGGGCATCGGCTTCAAGGACATCACGCCGCTCTTGGCCGACCCGCAGGCGCTGAGCACGGCGGTGCGCGCGCTGGCCGATCTGGCGCGCCCGCTGGGCGTGGACTGCGTGATCGCCGCCGAGGCGCGCGGCTTTCTGCTCGGGCCGGCGCTGGCGCTGGAGCTCGGCGCCGGCTTCGTGCTCGCGCGCAAGCCCGGCAAGCTGCCCTATGAGACGATCAGCGCCGAATACGAGTTGGAGTACGGCGCAAACCAGCTGGAGGTGCACACCGACGCGCTGCGCGGCGGCGCACGCGTGCTCGTGCACGACGATCTGCTGGCCACCGGCGGCACGGCGGCCGCGCTGTGCCGGCTCGTCGAAGAGCTCGGCGGCGAGGTGGCCGCGTGCGGCTTTCTTGTCGAGCTGTCGTTTCTGCACGGACGCGAGCGCCTGGCGCCGCACCAGACGCACTCACTGATCAGCTACGAGTCCTGAGCGTCCGCTCTCGTGCCTTCAGCCCGCCGCAGCCGCACGATCGCCGCGCCGGTGGCCGAGCTGTGGGAGCTGATCTGCGATCCGCATCACCTGCCGCGCTGGTGGCCGCGCGTCGAGCGCGTGGAGGACGTGGACGGCGACGCCTTCACGGAGCTGATGCGCACCTCCAAGGGAAAAGCCGTGCGCGCGGACTTCCGCCTGGTGCGCGCCGACGAGCAGACGCATTCGCTGGCCTGGGAGCAGCAGCTCGAGGGCACGCCGTTCGCACGCGTGCTGAGCTCCTCGGAGACGCGCGTGACGCTCCAGCCCGACGGCGTGCAGACGAGCGTGACGCTGGAGCTGCGCCAGAAGCTCAGCGGCTTCTTTCCGCGCTTCGGCGGCTTCATGGTTCGCCGCGCCGCCGCCGCGACGCTCGACGAGGCGCTCGACGGCCTGGAGCGCGTGAGTGGCTGACACCGCCCACCGCGCGGACGCCGACGCACCGGCGATGCGCTGGTGGGGCTGGGGCGACCCCGCACGCCCACCGGGCCTGCCGGCCGCGGCGCTGGGCTTTCTAGCGGACACCGTTGGCATCGCGGCCACGCCACGCCCGCCGGTCGCGCTTGCGAACGTGCGCCTGGCGCCGACGGCACTCGACGACGAGGCGCTGTCGAAGTTGCGTGCGATCGTCGGTCACGAGCACGTGCGCGACGACCATCCAGAACGCGTGCTGCACGCCGCCGGCAAGGGCTATCCCGACCTCGTGCGCCTGCGCCGCGGAGAGCCGCTGGGCGCGCCCGACGCGATCGTCTGTCCCGGCGGCTCGCCAGAGGTCTCTGCGCTGCTGGCGCTGTGCACGCGTGAGTCGCTGGCGGTCGTGCCGTTCGGCGGCGGCACCAGCGTCGTCGGCGGCGTCGAGCCGCTGCGCGGCGAGCATCGTGCGGTCATCTGCATGGACATGCGCCGCATGGGCGATCTTCTCGCGCTGGACGAGGACTCGCGCACGGTCACCGTCGAGGGCGGCATGCGCGCGCCGGCCCTGGAGCGCAAGCTGGCCCAGCGCGGGCTCACGCTCGGCCACTACCCGCAATCCTTCGAGTACGTCTCGCTGGGCGGCTGTGCGGCGACGCGCTCGGCCGGGCAGGCGTCCAGCGGCTACGGCGCGATCGAGCGCATGGTCAAGGGGCTGCGCCTCACGTCGCCCAGCGGCGAGATCGAGCTGCCGGCGATGCCGGCGAGCGCCGCCGGACCGTCGCTGTGCCAGACGCTGATCGGCTCCGAGGGCACGCTCGGCGTGATCTGCGAGCTGTCGCTGCGCGTGCGCGCCGCGCCCAGCGAGCACTGCTACGTCGGCATCTTCTTCGACAGCTTTCAGGCCGGCACGCAGGTGCTGCGCGCGTTGGCCCAGCAGGGCGCCTCGCCGGACGTGGCGCGTCTGTCTGACGAGCAGGAGACGCGCATGTCGCTCGCGCTCGCCGGCTCGGGAGGTCTGAAGGGACGTCTGGGCAGGTTGTATCTCGGCGCGCGCGGCTACGGCGAGGGTTGCCTGGCGATCTTCGGCTTCGAGGGCTCACAGCACGACGTGCATGCATGCCGCGAGCACGCGCTGGCAACCGCGCGCGGCGGCGGCGGCCTGGTGGTCGGGCGCTCGCCCGGCGAGGCCTGGCGTGCCGGGCGCTTTGCCGCGCCCTACCTGCGCGACGAGCTGCTCACGCAGGGCGTCATGGTGGAGACGCTGGAGACGGCCACGCAGTGGTCGAACCTGACGCGCCTGCACGGCCTTGTCACGACGGCGATCGGCGATGCGTTGCGCGCCGGCGGCACTCCCGGGCTTGTCATGTGCCACGTCTCACATCTGTATGAGACCGGCGCATCGCTGTATTTCACGTTCGTGGCGCGCCAACGCGAGGGCGAGGAGATCGCTCAGTGGCAGGCCGCCAAGCAGGCGGCCAGCGCGGCGATCATCGGTGGCGGCGGCACGATCACCCATCACCACGCGATCGGCCGCGATCACGCGACGTGGATGCCCGCCGAGGTAGGCCAGACGGGCGTGGCCGCTCTGCGCGCGCTGAAGGCCGAGCTCGATCCGGCCGGCATCATGAACCCCGGCAAGCTGCTGGCCTGAGGCGCGGCGCGGCGCGGCGCGGCGGCAACGGCGCGGCCGGCTGCGGCTCAGCGCAGCGCGAAGCTGCCGCGCAGGACGACAGGGCCCGGGCTGGTCGGCCGCGTGCTGGTCTCTCGCGTCAGCAGCATCGTGTGGTACTTGCCGGCGTCTTTGGGCAGCAGCGCGCCGCCCTGCAGGCTGCCTTTGGCGCTGACTTCCGGGCTGCGTCCGAGCGCCTCGTGGCTGCTCGGCGAGTTGTACAGCCAGACCGCGTAGAAGAAGCCCTTGCCTTTGGACGGCGGCAGATGTTCGGCCGCGAGATAGAACGCGTATTGACTGCCTTCGGAGAGCACCTCCGCCACGCCGGCGGCGCGGCTGGAGGCGTTCGGCGGGCGCAGCGAGATGCGCTTGTCTTCTTTGGCCTTGGCGCCGCTCGTGCTCGTCGCTGCCGTCGAGGACGTTTCTGCGGCAGAGCTCGACGTGGAACTCGACGTGGAGCCGCCGCCGCCGTTTGCGATCAGCACGACTGCGACGACGACCACCGCCACGATCGCCGCGAGGAGCAGCGCGCCGCCGGTGCGCGAGCTGGCGGGCGAGGGCAGCGAACGTTTCGGCGCTGTGCCGGAGGTGGGGGAGGAGCCGACATCGCGCGGCGCCGGCGGGGGTGAGTCCGAGCCCGACGCGGCAGAGGGGGCGGCGGAGGACGCCGGCTCTGAGCCGCTCGGAATCTCCGGCAACGGCGTGTTTGCCAGCGGCGCGAGCTCTGCGCCGAGCGCCGTGGCCCACGCTCGTGCCTCGGGCGAGCCTTCGAGATAGCTGCGCGTGGCCAAACGCTCTGCGACTCCCGCGCGTTGGCCGAGCAGGTAGTCGCCGACCTCTTCGCGGCGCTCTGTCGGCAGATCGCGCGCCTGGCGCGGCGCCAGCACGGCCAGGGCAGCGTGCGCGCGGTCGTGCACTGCGCGCGGCGCGATGTCCAGCAGCTGCGCGACGTCGGCATAGCTCTTGCGGTTGCGCAGCAGCAGCGAGAGCGTGGCGCGCTGGTCGGGAGGGAGGTCGTCCAGTCGGCTCATTGGTCTCGGCGATCTGCTCCCCGCCGGGCGCGCGCGCGAGCGGCCGGAGGAGGCATTCGTAGGCTATCGTGGCGCACCGATGGCCGAGCCGAGCGTCGAGCAGCTGAACGACAACGTGCGCGGCTTCGATCGGCTGTACGGCCTGCGCATCGTCAGCTACGTCGAAGGTGACGTGTCCGCCGAGGTGACCGCGCGTGACGAGGTCAAGCAGCCGGCCGGACTGGTGCATGGCGGACTGTACGCCTCGATCGCCGAGTCGCTGGCCTCGCTGGCGACAGCCATCGCCGTGATCCCCGACGGCAAGATGGCGATGGGACTGTCCAACAGCACGAGCTTCTTGCGCCCGATCACCGACGGCGTCGTGCACGCCCATGCCGCGGTGATCCACCGCGGCCGCACGACCTGGGTGTGGGACGTGCAGTTCACAGACGACGCCGGGCGCTCGTGCGCGGTCACGCGCATGACGATCGCCGTGCGCCCCGTGCCCGAGGGCCAGGCGCCGCTGACGCTCAGCTGATCGCCGCGAGTCAGCCCAGCGCGCGCAGCGGCGACGGCATTTGCGAGGGAAGCGGCGTGGAGCCGAATCCCGTGTCCGGCAGGCGCGCGGGTAGCGCATCGCCGGGCGCGCCGACCTGGTTGATCGGCACGATCGTGCGCGCCGCGGCGGCGGCCAGCCGCGAGCGGTCGGCATATACGCCAACGACCACGCCGGCGGTGGGAATCTCGATCGTGCGCCCGCCCTGCGTGAGCACGGCAGCCACGCCGCGGATCTGCGCGGGCCGCTGCGCGGCGTCGCCGCCGGCGACGAAGCTGTTGTCCGGCGAGGTGACCACACGCAGCGCCGGCACGCATGTGCTCTGTCCTCCCTGCACGCAGTCGCCGTACTGCACCGTGAAGGCGCCGCTGGGGTCGCGCTTGGCTTCGGTTATCGCCAGGCCCTGGAACGAGCGCCCCAGCCAGTAGACCGGATAGGGCGCCACGAGCAACGTCTCCAGCGTGTTGTGCGCGATCGGCCGATCCTGCAGCGTGTCGCCGCAGGCGCCCAGTGCCAGCGCCCCTGCGGCCAGCAGCGCGGCCAGCGCGCATACGGCGTACGCGCGTGCGCAGCGGCGCGGGCGCGCCTGTGGGCGCGACCTCGGAGTCCCGGCGTCGACCGGGCTGCGGGTGCCGCGCATCGACTCAGCCGCGGTAGCGGTTGGTTATCGGCATGCGCCGATCACGGCCGAAGGCGCGTTCGGTGACCTTGATGCCCGGCGGCGCCTGTCGGCGCTTGTACTCGGCCAGGTCGACCAGCCGCGCCGCGCGGGTGACCTCGTCGGCGGGCAGGCCCTGGGCGATCAGCTGCTCGCGGCTGAGATGCAGCTCGACGTAGCCGTGCAAGATGCGGTCGAGCAGCTCATATGGCGGCAGCGAATCCTCATCGCGCTGGTCTGAGCGAAGCTCCGCCGAAGGAGCGCGCTCGATGATCGACGGCGGGATCGGCGCGCGCACGCGGCTTGCCGTCGCGGCCTCGGGCGAGTTGCGCCACTCACACAGGCGGTAGACGAGCGTCTTGGGAACGTCCTTGATCACCGCGAAGCCGCCCGCGAGGTCGCCGTAGAGCGTCGTGTAGCCAACGGACATCTCCGACTTGTTGCCCGTCGTCAGCACGAGCCAGCCGAACTTGTTCGACAGCGCCATCAGCAGGTTGCCGCGCACGCGCGCCTGCAGGTTCTCCTCAGTCAGGTCATGTGGGAGACCGGCGAACTCGCCCTGCAGCGCGTGGTCGTAGGTCTCCACGACCGGCTCGATCGGCAGCTCGTGCGCGCTCACGCCGAGCGCGGCGGCGAGATCGCGCGCGTCCTGCTGGGTGCCCGAGGAGGAGTAGCGCGACGGCATGATCGCCGCACTCACGCGCTCGGCGCCGAGCGCATCTGCGGCGACGCAGGCCACCAGCGCCGAGTCGATGCCGCCGGAGAGGCCGAGCACGACGTGCGCAAAGCCGTTCTTCTCCACGTAGTCGCGCAGCCCGAGCGACAGCGCCTCGTAGATCTCGGCCTCGACGGGCTCGATCGGCATCGCCAGCGAGCCACCGGGCGTGGTCGTCTCTTCGCCGGACGGCTCGTCGGAGACGGCCAGCCCGGGCAGCACGGTCACGCGCGACAGCGCCGGCGAGGAGGAGGAGGCCGCGCGCAGCGTGCCACGGTGGCCGGCCTCGCGCAGTCGCGCCGCGGCCGCGGCCTGCAGGTCGACGTCGCACAGCAGCAGCTCCTCGCGAAACTGCGCGGCGCGCGCGATCGTCGTGCCGGTGTGGTCGGTGACGAAAGAGTGACCATCGAAGATCAGCTCGTCCTGACCGCCGACGAGTGCACAGAAGGCCACGCAGGCGAGGTTGTCGCGCGCCCGCTGAGCGAACATGCGCTCGCGCTCGGCGCCCTTGCCGGCGTGATAGGGCGACGCGGAGATGTTGAGGATCAACGTCGCGCCGGCGAGCGCCTCGTCGCTGGCCGGCGGCCCGGGCTCCCAGATGTCCTCGCAGACGGTCAGCCCGACGCGGTGGTTGTCGGCGGGCTCACCGATGTCGACCACGGTCGCGCCGGCGCCCGACTGGAAGTAGCGCTCCTCGTCGAACACGCCGTAGTTGGGCAGGTAGACCTTGCGGTAGATCGCGTGGATCTTGCCGTCGGCCAGCACGGCGGCGGAGTTGTAGACGTCCTCGGCGCGCTCGGGGAAGCCGACCACGGCGATCGTGCCGTGCGTCTCGGCCGCCAGCTCGGCCAGCGCCGCGGCGGCGTCGGTCAGGAAGTGCTCGCGAAGCAGCAGATCCTCGGGCGGATATCCGGTGAGCGCCAGCTCGGGAAACAGCACCAGCTCGGCGCCGGCCGCCAGCGCCGCGTCGCGTCCCGCGCGAATGCGTTCGGCGTTGCCGGCGATGTCGCCGACCGTGGCGTTCATCTGGCAGAGCGCGAGGCGCACTCTCAGCTCGCGCGGGCGCTGCGCCCGGCGCCGGAGCGCCCGGCGGCGGCTTTGCGCTTGCGCGGTGCTGCGGCTTGCTTGGCCCGTCGTTTGGCGGGCGCACCGAGCCCGGCGGCGCGCGCGAGCGAGCCGATCGCCGATTTCAGATCGGCGGCGATCGCCTCCAGCTCGGGCAACGCGTCGAAGTCGCCGAGCAGGCCGAAGCCGAGGTGGCCGTCGTAGCTCATCACGGCGATTCCCAGTGCCTGGCGGCGCGCCAACGGCACGACCGGATAGAGCACGCGCAGACGTCGCCCGAGCACGTAGAGCGGAAACTGCGGGCCCGGCACGTTGGTCACGACCAGGTTGAAGAACCGCTGGCGCGCCTGCAGGCGCGCGGCCTGGCTGAGGATCGTCGGCGGCGCAAAGCCGGCGAGGTTGGTCAGCACCTGCGCGCCGACGGCCTGCCCGGACTGCTTGAGGTCCTCCATCGCCGCCGAGATCTGCCGCAGGCACTCGGCGGGGTTCTGCACGCCCACGGGCAACGGCGCCCACATCGCCGCGACCTGGTTGCCCAGCGCTCCGCGGTCGGAGTCTGCGCGCACCGACACCGGCACCATCGCCTTCAGCTCGAGGCCGTCGGTCTGCACGCCTTCGCGGCGCAGATAGCGTCCGAGCGAGAGGCTTACGGCGGCCAGCACGACGTCGTTGAGCGTGCCGCCGAGCGAGGCCTTGATCGCTTTGAACTGCTCGAGGTCGGCGTCGACGAACGTGTAGCGCCGGTGCGGTCCGATGTCGACGTTGAACGGACTGTCGGGTGCCGGTGCGTTGATCCCCGCCCAGGTCGTCGCGCCGACGCTCGTCAGCCCGCCGACGACCTGCGACAGCGCCTTGCGCGGGGCGCGCAGCAGCGCGCGCGTGCCGCGAGCCATCTCCGCGGGCACTGTGGTGCGTTCGCGCAGCGCCTCGCCGAGCAGCTTGGCCGGGCCCGGCAGCGGCTTGGCCGTCCAGGGCATCGGCGGGCGCGAGGTGGGGACGGGATCGGCCGCGGTGTCGAACAGCACCGTCGTGATGTCCACGCCGGAGATGCCGTCGACGAGCGCGTGATGGGTCTTTGCGATCAGCGCGAAGCGTTCACCGGTCATGCGCTCGACCAGCCAGATCTCCCACAGCGGCTTGGAGCGGTCCAGGCGCTGGGAGAACAGTCGGCCGGCCAACTGCTTGAGCGCTTTGTCGTCGGCCGGCTTGGGCAGCGCCGTATGACGGATGTGGTAGCGCGGGTTGAAGTGCGGGTCGTCGGCCCAAACAGGGCGGCCCTGACCGTAGGGAACGTTGGCCAGGCGCTGGCGGTAGCGCGGAACCAGGTGCAGGCGGCTGACGATGTGGTCGACGAGCTCCTGCGGCGACGGCGCGACCCCCTCGAAGACCATCACCGAGGCCACGTGCATGTGCGCGGGCGAGTGGTCCTCCAGGTGCAGGAACGTCGTGTCGAGCGCCGTCAGGCGGTCCGGGTTTGCCATCGCGCTCGATTGTCGCTGTTTGGCGAGCCGCCGTCAACGATTCGTCGCAGACGGCCGAGCGGACTCAAGCGCGGCGGGCCGTTGGCCGAGATGAACAGATGATGCCTCAGCACGAGGAGTACAGCCTGTTGTCTGCGACGGGCGATCTCGGCAACGACTCGCCGTTCGTCGATCCGCAGGCTGCCGACAGGCTGATGCGCTGGGTTGGCGTGGCGATGTTTCTGCTCGGCTCGGCAACGCTGCTGGCGACGCTGCCGCTGCCAGATCCCAACACGTCAGACCATCCGGCGATCAGGGTGATCGCCGCGCTGTTGGGCCTCGGCGCCGTGCTCGTCTGGCGTCTGCAGCCGGGACGCCGTTGGGTTGCCCGAGCGACGGTCATCTACGGAATCCTGCTGGTGAGCGCGCTGATGGCCGTCACTCGCCCGATCGAGGCGACGCCCTTCTTCTACCTCTGGCCGATGGTCTTCTCGGCTTACTTCTGCACCCATGGGGGTGGGCATCTCGGTGAGCTTGACCACGCTCGTCGTCAAGCTGCTGTCCGAGCATGTCTCCGCGGTGATCCGCCAGCTGGTCACGGCCGCCGACACCGACTACCTGACAGGCCTGCTCAACCGCCGTGCGTTCGACCTCGAGTTCGGCCGTCAGGTCAACCGTGCCCAGCGCAGCGGTCTTCCGCTGGCGCTGGCGATGTTCGACCTCGATCACTTCAAGCAGGTCAACGATCGCCATGGCCACGCGGTCGGCGATCAGGTGCTGCGCGACTTCGCCGCGCTGCTGCAGCGCGAGCTGCGCAGCGGCGACACGCTCGCCCGTGTTGGTGGCGAGGAGTTCGCGGTGGTGCTGTTCGGCATCGACCTCGACGACGCCGTGGCCTTCGCCGCGCGCATCGGGCGCGAGCTGCAATGTCTCAGCAGCGCCCATGGCCCGCAGCTGAGCGTGAGCGCCGGCGTCGCGGCGCTCAGCGAGGCAGACCCCGGGCCGGCGGCGCTGCTGCTGGTCGCCGACCGCGCGCTGTATGCGGCCAAGGAGGCCGGGCGCAGGTGCGTGGCCGTGTGGCAGGACGGCCACACGCGCGTCGAGGCGCGCATGGGCGGCGAGCCTGCCCTCGCGGCCGACGTCGCCTGACGACGGCGACGACGCGGCCGAACGCCCGATGGTGCCGACCGCATCGCCTGAGCCGCCTCAGCCGCCCTGGGCGGCGAACGTGACCTTCTTGCCCGGCTTCGTACAGACCTCCGGCACGCGGCCAGCGGGTACTTTGAAGTGGCCGACCGTGCATTTGTATTTTTCGGGCTTGGAACTGCCTTTGTAGAGCGCCGTGACGACTTTGAAGGCGTCGCTGCAGCTGGCGCCCTGAGACGTGATCTGCTTGACCAGCAGTTTGAATTTGGTCGGCGGTTGTCCGATTTCGCCCGGCTGTTCGAGCAACACGACCTTGTTGCCGCAGCTGTGCACGGGCGCCGCGGCGACCGCGCCAGGTGTCAATGCGGCGGCGGCGATCGCGAGCATTCCCACGACCACAAGCGTGGCTAGTCCTTGCCATTTGCCTACAGCTCTCATCCGGCCTTCTTTCGATCTTGCCGGCGCCCCCATGACACCGATTTGCAGGCACAATACCCGCCGCGTTCAGCCGCACGCACGCGCAATCGACCCATCTGGGTGCCTATGCGCACGCGCGCCCCATGCGGGACATGCCTAGACGAAGAGCCGGCCATTTGGCCGGCTCTGCAGAGGTGAAGAGGGAAGACGATGAGGCTTCGATCCGTCTCATAGAACCATACTCGATCCCTGGCTGCCCGGCCAGCTTCGTGCAAAGTCCCTGCAAATGGACTCTTCTGGGACCTGTTTTTGTGTGTCGCTCGTCACAGAAGGACTGTGTCGCGGACCTCTAGGCTTACGAACAATTGTTCGACTCTGCTGAGTCGCCACCGTCCCTGGTGGCGATCGGGGAACCCACCGCCGGCCTGCAGTTGGGGCCGGATGGGGCGAATCGCCCACTGATGTGGACGTAACGCCCGGTCGACGCGCGTCCTTTCGCGCCGTCGTCCCGGCCGTGAGCCCGACAGCTAACCCCGTAGGCGGAACCACAAGGAGGTTCACATCGATGTACGTTCCCGCGCCGCCCGCGCAGCATGCCGTTGCGCTCGCCCCGGTTGACATAATCGCAACGACGCCATCGCTCACGGCGCCGCCACTGGGCCGGGCGCTGAGCACCAAGCTGCACGTGCGCAAGGCCAGGCTCAACGTGCTCGATGGGCGTCGCGTCAGCGTCGCCGGGACTTTGAGCCCGGGCATCGCCGGGCGCACGGTCAAGCTCGAGGCGATGGGCAGGCATGGCTGGAGCACCGTTGCCAAGGCTCGCACCGCGGCCAAAGGCAGCTTCAAGCTCAGCTATCAGCCTCGTGACACCGGCAGCAGGCTCGTTCGCGTGGACTTCGCCGGCGATGCGCTGGGTCAGCGGGCCCACCGGCGGCTCGGACGCTTGAACGTCTATCGCCTCGCCGAGGCCTCCTGGTACGGCGGCGGCGGCGGCTTGGCCTGCGGCGGCTCGCTGACGAGCTCGACGCTTGGTGTCGCCAACAAGACGCTGCCGTGCGGCACGCTGGTGACGCTCCGCTACAACGGCCGCTCGGTGCGCGTGCCGGTCGTCGACCGCGGGCCCTACGTCGCCGGACGTGAATTCGACCTCACACAGGCGACCAAGCAGGCGCTCGGCTTCGGTGACACCGGGGAGGTCTGGAGCACGCGCTGAGCGGGCGTGCGCGATGCGCGCCTTTGGGCAGCTTCGTGCAGGGCTTGGGTTTCTCGCTGAGCGCTCGTTGAATCTCCTGGATGCCCGGCTCGGTCAAGACATCGCGCACGCAGGTGTGGTTCGACTCGCTCGGCGAGTGGAGCTGGCCGGGCCACGCCGCCGACGCCGTCGAAGCGCTGCCGCCCGCCTGGGTGCCGGCGTTTCCTCGCTTGGAACCGGCGGCAGCGGCCGGCGCCGCGTCGTCGGCGTCGCTCGGCTCCGCAAGCCGCGCGCGCCGCTCGGCGAAGCTGCGCCCGCTCGCGCTGATGCTCGTTGCCGCCGCGCTCGCGGCGCTGTGCACGATGCTCGTGATCGCCGGTCCGCAGAGCCTTGACCCGGTGCTCGAACGCCCCGCACCGACGCCGGCCGCCGCGACGGCGGCGAGCGCGGCCGCGCCGGCGCCGCTGCCGACGCTCGCCGCCGCGGGGCACGATCGCGCCGGCAGCTCGATCGACGTCGCCGACTACCACTCCGCGGCGCTCGGCGGCACGGGCTCCTTTCACGTCTACCTGCCGCCCGGCTTTGCCTCCAGCGCGCAGCGCTATCCGGTGCTGTACCTGCTGCACGGCAACGAACAGCCGGCCACCGCTTTTCTCCAGCTGGGCCTGCAGGGCGAGCTGGACACGCTGATCGCCCGCCATCAGATACCACCGCTGATCGCCGTGATGATCCAGGGCGGCCCCGGCGACAACAACTGGCGCGATCGCGGCAGCCATCACTACGAGAGCTACGTCGTCGAAGTGCAGGAGCTGATCGATCGCATGCTGCCGACCGTCGCCGAGCGCGGAGCGCGTGCGATCGCCGGCGACTCGATGGGCGGCTTCGGCGCGATGAACGTCGCGCTCGGTCACCCACAGCGCTTCGCCGTCGTCGAGAGCTGGCTCGGCTTCTTCGACGGGCTTTCGGCACAGCTGCAGGCCGCGCGTCCGGTCATCCAGCGTGAGGGCCTGAAGGCCTTCGTCTACGGCGCGGTGTCCGACAGCATCGCCAACCCGTCTGAGAACGCGCCCTTCGCGGCCCAGCTGCGTGCCGCCGGCGCCTCGGCTCGCGGCGCCGTCTACGCCGGCGAACACGACATGCAGACGCTGCACGCCCACCTTCCGCACATGCTCCTGTTCGCCGGCAGCGCGCTCGCCCAGGACATCGGCACGCGCCGACTCGGCGCCGGGCAGCCCGCGACGTGATCCGGCGGCGAGCCGGCCGCTAGGCAGCCGCGCACCTCCTGGCTGGCCGGCCAGTATGATCGCGGCGACCGTTCGTGCCGATGAAGGGGAGGTCCCGATGGCGTCCGTTTCCAGCGATCTTCAGAACACGCTGCTGGCCGAGAAGGATCTGTGGGCCGACGGCCCACCACACGAGGTGTTCAAGCAGATGCGCGGGCAGTGCCCGATCCACTGGACCGAGCGCGTCAGCGACTATCCAGACGAGCGAGGCTTCTGGTCTGTCACGACCGCCGAGGACATCCACACCGTCAGCCGCGACTGGCGCACCTACTCCTCGGCCCATGGCGTCACGGCCGTATCCGAAGTGTTTCCCGTCGAGCTCGTGCAGGCGATGTTCATCGGCATGGACCCGCCCAAGCACGATCGCCTGAAGGCGCTCTTTCAGGCAGGCTTCACGCCCAAGCGCATAGCCGCGCACGAGCAGGAGATCCGCGCGATCGTCATCGACGTGCTGGACCGCCTGGGCGAGCGCGAGACGTGCGACCTCGTGCTCGACGTCGCCCAGCCGGCGGTGTCGCGCGTGATCGGCCGCTTCATGGGCATCCCCGAGGAGGACGACGCGATCTGGGCGCGGCTGATGAACTCGACGCTGTCCGGCGACGACAAAGATCTCAACCCCGAGGGCATCGACGGCGTCCTGGAAAAAGACATCCCGGAGATCTTCCAGCGCTGCGGCAAGATGATCGCCGAGCGCCGCGAGAACCCAACCGACGATCTCACGACGGTCCTCGTCAACGCCGAGATCGACGGTGAGAAACTCGAGGAACACGAGCTGGTGATGGGCTTCTTCCTGCTCGTTGCAGCGGGCAACGACAGCACCAAGGCGACGTACACCAGCGGCATGCGCGCGCTGATGGAAGACCGCGAGCAGATGCAGTTGCTGCTCGACGATCCGTCGCGCGTGTCCGGCGCCGTCGAGGAGTCGCTGCGCATGTTCCCGGCGTTCGCGCACTTCCGTCGCACGGCGACATGCGACACCGAGCTGCACGGCCAGCAGATCAAACAGGGCGACAAGGTCGTGCTGTGGTACGTGTCCTCCAACCGCGAGGAGTCCTTGTATGAGGACCCCGACCGCTTCGACGTGCTGCGCAACCCCGAGCACCAGGCCTTCGGCGCCGGCGGACGGCATTTCTGCCTGGGCACCGCGCTCGCGCGCCTGGAGCTGAGCATCCTCTTCGAGGAGACGCTCGAGCGCTTCCCCGAGATTGCCATGGACGGCAAGCCGACCTATGTCGAATCGGGCTTTCTCAACCAGATGAAGACGCTGCCCGTGCGCCTGCACGGCTAGCTGTAGCAGCGGCTCGGCCCGGCGCTGCACGCGGCGCGAGCGCGCGCATGGATAGGCTGCAGGCGTGAGCCAGCCTGCGCCACGCGTACGCCTGCGCCAAGCCGTGCTGGTCGCCGCCGATCTCGACGCCGTCGAGCGCGAGCTGCGCGACGCGCTGGGGCTGGAGGAGCCCTTTCGCGATCCGGGCGTGGCGGAGTTCGGTCTGCGCAACGCCGTGTTCGCGCTCGGCGACTGCTTTCTGGAGATCGTCTCGCCGACGCGACCGGACACAGCGGCGGGGCGCTATCTGACGCGTCACGGCGGCGACGGCGGCTACATGGTGCTGTTCGATCTGGAGGATCTCGACGCCGCGCGCTCGCGCGCCGAGCAGGAGGGCGTGCGCGTCGTATGGCGCATCGACCTGCCGGACATCTCGGGCACGCATCTGCATCCCGCCGACATGCGCGGCGCGATCGTCTCGCTCGACAGCTCGCGCCCCTATGGCAGCTGGCGCTGGGGCGGCCCGCAGTGGACCGAGCGCACCGGCGAGGGCGCGCCGGGTCGCCTGGCCTCGATCACCGTGGCCGTCGCCGAGCCGCAGGTCGCGGCCGAGCGGTGGGGGAGGGTGCTCGGCGTTTCGCTGGTCGAGGGCTCGCAGAGCACGCTCGAGCTCGACGGTGGCACGGTGCGCTTCATCGGCGCACCGGACGACGCCGGCGAAGGCATCGTCGAGTTCGGCTTCGACGGCGTGCCCGCGCTGGACAGCGCCGCCGCGCGCGTCGCCGTCGCCGGCGTGCGCCTGCGCGCGCTGGCTACGGCCTAGCTGATCTAAGCGCTCAGCGGAGCAAAGCGCGGCTCGCGGCGCTCGAGAAAGCTGGTCACGCCCTCGGCGAAGTCCGGTGCCTCAAACGATCGCAGCATCAGACCGTCGGCCTCATCCAGCGCCTCGCCCAGCGGCTGCTGCAGCGCCGAGTAGATCTGGCGCTTCATCGTGGCCATGCTCGCCGGCGAGCAGTTGACGGCGAGGTCGCGCGCGTAGGCGAGCGTCTGCTCGAGCACCGTCTCAGCAGGCATCGCGGCGTTGACCAGGCCCATCGCCGCCGCCTCGCGCCCGAGCACGACGCGTCCCGACAGCAGCAGATCGAGCGCCCGCGCCGGCCCGACCAGGCGCGGCAGCAGCCACGAGATGCCGTGCTCGGCCACCAGTCCACGCCGCGCGAACGCGGTCGTCAGCTTGGCATCCTCGGCCACGAAGCGGATGTCGCACATCAGCGCCTGCACCAGCCCGATTCCCGCGCATGGGCCGTTGACCGCCGCGACGATCGGCTTGGGCACGGTCAGCGGATAGCTCTGCGCCGTGCGCGCGCCGTTGCGCTGATCCTCTGACACGCCGTCCTCGCCGAGCGTCTGCAGCTCCTGCATGTCCGCGCCGGCACAGAAGCCGCGCCCCGCGCCGGTCACGACGATCACGCGCACGTCCTGCGAGGCCGCGCACTCGCCCAGCGCCGCGAAGTAGTCGCGCTCGAGCTCCTGCGTCCACGCGTTGAGCCGGTCGGGGCGGTTCAGCGTGATCGTCGCCACCCCGTCCTGCACGTCTTTCAGCACGACGTCGCTCATCGCTGCTCCTTTCGTCGGGTGCGCCGAGCGTACACGCCCACCGCTTGCGCGCCTACCGTCGCTTGCCGCGGCGAGCGCCCAGCGCTGCACGCACGATCGTCAGCGGGTGGTTGAGCACGAGCGACAGGCGACCGAGCAGCGAGCGCGGATCGCGCGCCAAGCCGAGCTGGCGCAGGATCGTCGACTGGTCGAAGTACACGCGCTCGCACACCAACCGCTCGTCCTCGAACAGGAACAGCGCCGTCATCTGACAGCGGAAGGAGCGACCCGTCGGGAGCAGCCCGCGCAGCGGCCCGAGATGCGTGCCGAGCAGCCAGAACTCGGCGATCGTCGAGTCCGTCGTGTGATGCAGCGCGATCAGCTCGTTGCGCTGGTCGGGGAATGCCGCGCGCGTCTCGGCGTAGTAGGCGCTGACCTGCTCCTCGCCGTCGTATGTCTCGCCGGTTGCGATCAGCTCATAGCGCGCGTGGCCGAAGGTGCGCAGCGTCGTGTCGAAGTCGTGGTCGTTCTCGGACTCCATGTGCTCGCGCACGAGCGCCTCGCGCCGCGCCAGCTGCTCGGGCGACAGGGCAACGGCTGCGCTCGCGGGCGGACTGGCTGCGTCGGCCACGGTCCGCTCGCGTTCGCGACTCAGGCCGCGGCCGAGGCGCCGACGCGGTCGGCGAGAATCGCAGCCAGGCGCGCGCGGTGTCGCTTTGCGCCGCCGAGCAGCGCCGCGTCGAGCTGAGCGCGCTTGTACAGCCAGTGCACGTCGGCCTCCCAGGTGAAGCCGATGCCGCCGTGTGCCTGAATCGCGCTCGCCGTGACCTCGCGCCCGGCATCCGACGCGGCCGCCTTGGCCATCGCCGCGGCCTCGCCAAGTCGCTCGGGGTCGGCGTCGGCCGTCCACGCGGCGAAGGCCGCCGTCGAGCGCGCCTTCTCGGTTTCCAGCAGCATCTGCGCGCAGCGGTGCGAAACCGCCTGGTAGGCGCCCACCGGCACGCCGAACTGCTTGCGGTCCTTGACGTACTCCACGGTCATCGCCAGCGCGCGATCGCACACGCCGACCAGCTCCGAGCTGGTCGAGATCAATGCCCGGCCGAGCCCGACGCTTGCGTCGCCCAGCGAGTCGCCGGCGCCGTCCGGCGCGGCGATGCGCGCGGCCGACCGCGTCGGGTCGATCGACTGCAGCGGCGTCACGTCGACCTCGTCGGCGCCCAGCACCAGCCCGTTGCCGTCCTCGTCGAGCAGCACGATCGTCTGCGCGTCGGCGCCGCCGATCACCAGCTCTGCCACGCCGTCGACTGCCATGCCCAGTGCGCCGACCGTCTCGCCAGAGGCGAGGCCCGGCAGCCAGCGCTGGCACTGCTCGGGCGAGCCGGCGTGCTCGATCGCCGCGGCCGCCATTGTGCTCGGCAAGAAGGGCACCGGCGCCAGCGAGCGGCCGAGCTCCTCGCAGAGAATCGAAAGCTCGATCTGCCCGAGGCCCTGCCCACCGTACTGCTCTGAGATAGCGATGCCCGGCCAGCCGAGCTCTGACAGCTCGCGCCACAGCGCCTCGTCGATCGTGCGCGCCTCGGCGTGCTCACGCACACGTGCCGGCATCGCGCGTTCGCCCAGCAGGTCGCGTGCGGTGCGCTGGATGTCGCGCTGATCGTCGGTGAAGCCGAAGTCCACTAGGCCGCCACCTTCAGACGCGGCAGTCCCAGCACGCGCTCGGCGACGATGTTCTTCAGCACCTCGGTGGTGCCGCCCTCGATCGTGTTGCCGCGCGCGCGCAGCAGCTCATAGCTCCAGCTCTCGCCGATCGTCAGCGCGTCGGCGCCGACCACGTCCACGGCCAGCTGCGTCAGGCGCTGGTTGGTGTCCGACCACAACCACTTGACCAGCGAGCCCTCGGGGCCGGGCTGGCCGTAGCGCTCGACGTCGGTCAAGCCCTTCCAGGCGAGCAGGCGGATCGACTCGCAGCGCACGTGCAGCTCGGCGATCGCATCGGCGTACAGCGGGTTGTCGAGCATGCCGCGCCCGGCGGCGATCGCGATGACGTCGTCGAGCAGCTGGCGCAGGCGAATCTGCAGCGCGAAGCCCAAGCCCGCACGCTCGTTCATCAGCGTCGTCAGCGCGACCTTCCAGCCGTTGCCCACGCCACCGACCACGTTCGCGTCGGGGATGCGCGCCTCCTCGATGAACAGCTCGTTGAACTCCGCTTCGCCGGTGATCTGGCGCAGCGGGCGCACCTGCACAGCGTCCTGCTCCATGTCCATCAGGAAGTAGGTCAGGCCCTTGTGCTTGGCGACGTCGCCGTCTGAGCGCGCGACGAGCATGCACCACTTGGAGTACTGCGCGCCGCTCGTCCAGACCTTCTGTCCGGTCACGACCCACTCGTCGCCGTCCTTGACCGCCTTGGTTTTCAACGACGCCAGGTCCGAGCCGGCGTCGGGCTCTGAGAAGCCCTGGCACCAGATCTCCTCGCCGGAGAGGATCGGCGACAGGTAGCGGTCCTTCTGCTCGTCGGTGCCCCAGACCATCAGCGTCGGACCGCCCAGCAGCAGCCCCAGCACGTTCGCCGCCATCGGCACCCGCGCTCGGCCGAGCTCTTCGAAGTAGATCGCCGACTCGGTCAGCGACGCGCCGCGTCCGCCGTACTCGGTCGGCCATGCCGGCGCCGCCCAGCCGGCGTCGTACAGCTTGCGCTGCCATTCACGCCGCCAGGCGTACTGGCCGTCCTCGCCCTCGCCGGTCGGCGGCTCGCCGGGCTTGTTCTGCGACAACCACTCGCGCAGCTCGTCGCGGAAGGCCGTCTCCTGCTCTGAGAAGGTCAGATCCATCGCTCACCGCAAGCGTATCCCAAGGTGGCTTGACAGTGACACGACACCCCGTCTGTCGCATCGGGCGCAGGGAGACTCAGGTGATCTGGATCGGCGTGCCCACGCCGACCATCGCCCACAGGCGCGTTACATCACCGTTTCGCATGCGCACGCAGCCGTGTGAGGGGCGGCCGGGAATCAGCCCCGGTTCGTTGGTGCCGTGGATGCCGACCACGCCGCCGCCGGGCCATTCGCTGAGCGTCGGCGCATAGGCGCTCGTGCCGAGCGCGAACGGGCCGTAGATCGGGCCGTTGATCGCGCGCAGCTTCTCCATCACGTAGAAGTTGCCCGCCGGCGTCATCGTGCTGGCCTTGCCGACGCCCACCGGAGCGCTGAACACCGGTCGTCCACGTCGAAACAACGTCACGCGCAGGGTCGTCCGGTTGACCCGCAGATAGCCGTCGACCGAGTGAAACGGCCCCAGCGCGCCGCGCGGCACCCAGCCGGTATTTCCGTTGGGGCGCCCCGGCAGGTCGACCTTGATCCACATTTCGCCCGAAGCGGTGACCGCCGAAGCGAGCGCGAGATACAGCTCGGCCTGCTCGTCGCTCGTCAGCAGCCGCAGCTGACCGGTCGCACGCGCGCTGGGCGAAGGCGAGGCCCGCGCGACCGTGACGGCGTTCGGATAGGCCCACCGCGACAGCGTGCGCAGGTTCGACAGGCGCGTGATCCTCGCCGCGGGCTCGGCCTGCACGGGCGCGAGCGTCACGCCGAGGCACACGGCGGCTACCGACACGCCGGCGGCGAGCGCCGTCCGCCGCCTCGCCCTGCGCTGTTCTAGCCCCGCAAGCGGGCGCACGCTCAGCCCGTGAAGTGGGGCGTCACGACGGCCGAGCTGCAACGCACGACGTTCATCGAGCGCGTCGCCCGCCTGGCCTTGGCGCCGGCGCTGGTCGGCACCATCGTGATTTTCGCCAGCAGTCGGTGCGCGCCTACGCTCAGTTTGCTCGGGTCGATCGTGATCGAGATTCGCCCGTGGCGTGCGCTGTGGGCGGTCATCGACTTCAGTTTGCGCTTGTCCATGTAGAAGCCCACGCTCTTGACGCCGCCCGACTTGACGCTGGCCTTGAAGGCGGCACGCACGCAGCCGTGCGGGCCGTTGAGCGCGGGAATCGCCGCCTTGGACGCGAGCACGCCGCTTTTCGGCGACGCGCCGTTGAGGCCACCGGAGGCGGGAGTCGCGGTCGACGACGCCAGCACGCCGGAGCTCGGCGATTGCGAGTTCGTTTTAGTGGTTGGTGTTTCGGGCGTTTTCTCCACGGGCGGTTGCGGCAGCACCTGGCCGCCGGGCACTTCCACGACGACGGTGTTCGATTCGCTGGTCACCGGCGAGCCTTCGCCGACGGGCGTACCGGTGTCGCTGGCCGTGTTCGTGTAGGAGCCCGCACCCTGATCGCCGGTGTTGAGCAGGTGCGTGCACGTGAACGTCGTCGAAGCGCCGAGCGCCAGTGGGATGGCTCCAGGACCGCCGGCGATCGTGCCGGGATCGCAGTGCGGGTCGTTCAGCGCGCTGAGCGTCAGCGGCGTGTTGCCGGTGTTCTTGACGATCATCTCGTATTCGACCGTCTGACCCACTTCGCCGGTCAGCGGCGACGTGGTGTACGTGGGCGAGCCGCCGGCGATTCGCTGAAGCTTTTCGATCGTCATCGCCGGAGCCGGCGGGCAGATCACTTTTTTGTACCAGTCGAAGTGCAGCTTGGTGCCGTTGATCACGAATTCGGCCCAGATGTCGATCTGGTAGCGGCCGGCGTGCCCATCAAGCGGGATGATCGCGGTCCCGGTCGGACCGTCGAAGGCGAACTGCGAGTGCACGCGCGTCGAGTGGTCGTGGTCGACCGTCAGCTGCTGGGCGACCGTGTTGCCCGGCGTATCGGGGAACCCCCTGTAGCTGATCGTGACCTGTTCGCAGTTGACCGTGAGGTTGGCATTTGGGTGCTTGTCTTCCCAGCGTTCGAGTCGTTCCTGCGCCAGGGCTTCCCTTTTTGCCTGCTGCATCGCCTGGTTGGCTGCATGGCGGGCTTCGCGTTCGGACAGTTTGGAGGCGCGGCGCGCAGCCTGTTCGGCCTGACGCGAGGCACGCCGAGCTTCGCCGGGGGTCATGCTGGCCTGCACAGGCGCCGCGAGCGCCAGCGCACTGGGCAGCACGATCAGCAGCAGTGCCACCAGCCTGAAGCGTCGAGCGCGGCGGCGTGACGCAGCACGGGCACGGCTGCGGCGAGCGACGGCACGGTCATATGCGGCTCGGCGAGCCTCCGTCCGTCCGTCTTGGCCATTCGGCATTGCCTGTCTCCCATCCATGAGCGCCCACGTCTTCACGTGGGTGTTGTCCCCCCGGACGGCCCCCCTTTCCGGGCCGCATATCCAGGCGTTAAAAACAGATGTTGTCACAGATCGGCCCCGCTCGCCAGGGTCGAGCGCGCCTTCGTCCTCCCGCCGCGCCCCGCGCTAGATTCGAAAGCCAATGTCCGCGCCCGCTTCCAGCCTGCGCGTCGCGCACCTGGACGCCGACGCGTTCTACGTATCGATCGAGCTCACGCGCCGTCCGGAGCTGCGCGGAAAGGCGGTCGTCGTGGCCGGCTCCGGTCCTCGTGCCGTGGTCACTACCGCGAGCTATGAGGCGCGCAAG
The DNA here is from genome assembly GCA_036264175.1 of Solirubrobacteraceae bacterium. Taxonomy (GTDB): domain Bacteria; phylum Actinomycetota; class Thermoleophilia; order Solirubrobacterales; family Solirubrobacteraceae; genus Palsa-744. The sequence continues at coordinate 35,123 of DATARK010000059.1, read as the reverse complement.
TACGGCGTCGGCTCGGCCATGCCGGCCGCCCGCGCACGGCGGCTGTGCCCGCAGGCGATCTTCCTCACGCCCGACTTCCAGACCTATCGCGCCGTGTCCAAGCGCGTCATGGATCTCGTGCGCGCACACGTCGAGCGCGTCGAGGTGGTCGGCCTGGACGAGGCCTATCTCGATCTCGCCGGTCTGTACTCGCCGCGCGCGGCGATGCGTCGTCTGCTCGCGGACATCAAGCAGGCCACGCAGCTGACCTGCTCGGTCGGCATCGGGCCCAACAAGCTCGTCGCCAAGGTCGCCTCCGACGCCGAGAAGCCCGCCGGCTTCGTCGTGCTCACGCGCGAGCAGGCCTGTCAGCGCTTCGCCGGCTCGCCGCCCGCGCTGATTCCGGGCATCGGCCCGAAGACCGCCGCGCGGCTGGCCGCGCTTGGACTCGACACGCTCGCCGCCGTGGCCGCTGCGCCGGAGAGCATGCTGACCGAGCGCTTCGGCCCCAACCACGGCCGCGAGCTCGCGCGACGGGCACGCTTCGAGCACGACGGCGAGATCGGCGCGTCGCGCAAGGTCGTCTCGGAGTCGCGCGAGCGCACCTTCGACCACGACGTCAGCGATTTCGCCAGGCTCGCCGAGTCGCTTGACGCGATGACGCGCACGCTATGCGACAGCCTCGGCGCCAACGCGCGCAGCGGGCGCACGATCGGCATCAAGGTGCGCCTCGACGACTGGACGACCGTGACGCGCGCACACTCCATCGCCGAGCCGACCAGCGACTACGAGACAGTGTTCGCCGTCGCCCTGCGGCTGCTGCGCGAATACGCGCCGCAGCGACCCGTGCGCCTGCTCGGCGTGCGCGTGGCCGGCCTCACTCACGGAGAACAGAGCGCCACCCGTGAGGCCCCGAGCGAAGACGCGCCGCAGATGGCGCTCCCGGTGTAGGAGTAGGATCGCCCGCGTGACCCTGATCGCGGCCGGCGAGATCGAGCTGGACTACGAACGCAGCGGCAACGCCGACGGTCCGCCGCTGCTGCTGATCATGGGCATGAGCGGCACCGCGCTGAGCTGGGGCGAGCCATTTCTGCAGCTGCTGCGCAAGGACTTCGACGTGATCGCATATGACCATCGCGGCGTCGGCGCCAGCACGCCGCTGGACGGCCCCGTGACCACGAGCCAGATGGCCGAGGATGCCGTAGCGCTGCTCGCCGCGCTGGAGCTCGACGACGTGCACGTGCTGGGCATCTCGATGGGCGGCATGATCGCCCAGGAGCTGGCGCTCGCGCACCCGCAGCGCGTGCGCACGCTGACGCTCGGCTGCACCTACTGCGGCGGCGAGGGCAGCGCGCTGGCCTCCGAAGCGGTGATCGGCAAGCTCGCCGAGGCGATGGGCTCGGGCGACCGCGAGCGCGCGCTGCGCGCCGGCTGGGAGGTCAACGTCTCCGCGCAGATGGCCGACGACGACGAGGCCTACGCCGCATTCCACGCCACAGCCCTGCGCCGGGCCGTCGCCGTGCCCGTGATCATGCAGCAGATGCAGGCCTGTGCCGCGCACGACACCAACGCACGTCTGACGCAGCTGGAGCTGCCCACGCTGGTGATACACGGCACCGAGGACCAGATGCTGCCCGTGGAGAACGGCCGCCTGATCGCCTCGCGTATCCCCGGCGCTCGGCTGGAGATATTCGAGGACGTCGGCCACCTGTTCTTCGTGGAGCGCCCTGAGCGCTCGGCAGAGCTCGTGCGCGAGCACGCGGCCGTTCCGGCCTGACGTGGCCGAGCAGGCGGAGGCGGGCGCACCGCAGTCGCTGACGATCGACTCCGGCGGCGTCTCGCTGGCCGGCGAGCAGGTGGGGGAGGGCACGGCGATCGTCCTGCTGCACGGCCTCACCGCAACGCGCCGTTACGTCGTGATGGGCTCGCGCGCGCTGGAGCGCACCGGGCACCGCGTGATCGCCTACGACGCTCGCGGGCACGGCGCCTCCACACCCGCGCCGGCCTCGGACCAATATGGCTACGAGACGCTCGTGGACGATCTGACGGCGGTGCTCGACGTGCTGCAGGTCGAGCGTGCGGTGCTCGCCGGCGCCTCGATGGGCGCGCACACCGCTTTGCGCCTGGCGCTGCAGCGCCCGCAGCGGGTTGCCGCGCTGGCGCTGATAACGCCGTCGTTCGATCCCGACGCACCGCGCGACGCGGCCGAGCTCGCGCGCTGGGATGCGCTGGCGGCTGGCCTGCGCGAGGGAGGCGTCGACGGTTTCGTCGGCGCCTATGACCTCGACGCGGTGCCTGCGGACTGGCGGGAGACCGTGGAGAAGGTGCTGCGCCAGCGCCTGGCCGCGCACGAGCACCCGCTCGCCGTGGCAGACGCCCTGGAAGTCGTGCCGCGCTCGCGCCCCTTCGAGCGGCGCGAAGAGCTTTCGCGCGTCGCCGTGCCAACTGTCGTGGTGGGCAGCCGCGACTCGGCCGACCCGGGCCACCCGCTGGCGGTCGCCGAGCTCTACGCCCAGACGATTCCCGACGCGCGGCTCGTCGTGGAGGACACCGGACCGCCTGCGCGATCGCCGATCGCCTGGCAGGGCGGGCAGCTGTCGCGCGTGCTCGGCGAGCTGGCCGCGCGCACTGCAGCGCATACGTGATAGCGTACAAACGTATGCCAGAGGTACGCACTTGGGACGGACAGAGCTATGACCGCATCTCCGGCCCGATGGAGGCGCTCGGCCGCGAGGTGCTCGGCCGGCTGCAGCTGCAAGGCGACGAGACGGTGCTCGATGCGGGCTGTGGCTCGGGGCGCATCACGCAGGCGCTGATCGAGCGCCTGCCCGACGGGCACGTGATCGCCGTGGACGCCTCGCAGTCGATGGTCGACGCGGCGCGCGAGCGTCTGCCGCAGGCCGACGTGCGCGTGGAGGACCTGCTCGAGCTGGCGCTCGACCAACCCGTCGACGCGATCCTCTCGACGGCGACGTTCCATTGGATCGCCGACCACGAGCGGCTGTTCGCCCGACTGTATGGAGCCCTACGCCCAGGCGGCCGGCTCGTGGCGCAATGCGGTGGTGCGGGCAACATCGACGAGCTGCGCGGCGTGGCCAACCAGGTTCGCGCGGGCGAACCATACGCCCGGCACTTCGAGGGTTGGCAGCCGCCCTGGAACTACGCCGGCCCGCAGGAAACCCGGGCGCGCCTGCTCGCGGCCGGGTTCGTGGAGGCCGAGACGTGGCTGCAGCCGGCGCCCAAGCAGCCCGAGCATCCGCGCGAGTTCCTCTCGACGATCGTGCTGGGACCGCACGTGCAGCAGCTGCCCGATGCGCTGCGCGACCGCTACATGGACGATGTGCTCGGCGCGCTGGGCGAGCCGGTCGTCGTCGACTACGTGCGCCTGAACATCGACGCTACGGCGTAGCGACGGGCTCCTCGGCGCCGCGCAGCAGCGCGGCGTAGCGCCCGCCGAGCTCGACGAGCTCGTCGTGCGTTCCGCGCTCGACGATCTGCCCAGCATCGAGCACGAGGATCTGGTCGGCGTCGCGAATCGTCGACAGACGGTGGGCGATGGCGATCGTCGTGCGGCCACGCGCGAGCTCGTCCAGCGCCTGTTGCACGGCGCGCTCGGTCTCGTTGTCGAGCGCCGAGGTGGCCTCGTCGAGAATCAGCACGGGCGGGTTTCGCAACACCGTGCGCGCGATCGCCATGCGCTGCTTCTCGCCGCCGGAGAAGCGATAGCCACGCTCGCCGACCGGCGTGTCATAGCCGTCGGGCAGCGACGAGATCAACTCGTGGATCTGCGCAGCGCGCGCGGCGTCTTCGATCTCCTCGTCGGTGGCCTCCGGGCAGGCGAAGCGCAGGTTCTCGCGGATCGACGCGTGAAACAGGTAGGTCTCTTGGGAGACGAGCCCGACGGTCGCCGCGAGCGAGCCGAGCGTCACGTCGCGGATGTCGGTGCCGTCGATGCTCACGCAGCCGCGCTCGGGCTCGTACAGGCGAGCGACGAGATAGGCCAGTGTCGTCTTGCCCGAGCCGGTCTCTCCGACCAGCGCCGTGCGTGTGCCGGCCGGTACGTCGGCCGTTATGTCGCTGAGCGTCCAGCGCGAGCCCGGTTCGTAGCGAAACCAGATGTCGCGCAGGCGGACGTCGCCGCGCACGTCGCCGAGCGCCCGCGCGCCGGGCCGCTCGACGATGTCGACGGGCAGGTCGAGGTACTCGAAGATGCGCCCGAACAGCGCCAGCGAGGTCTGTACTTCCAGGCCGACGTTCAGCAGCGACTGGATCGGGAACAGCAGACGCGTCTGCAGCGTCGTGAAGGCGATCACCGTGCCGATGGAGATCGTGTTGCGGCTGGACAGGCCGGCGAACAGGTAGACGAGCGCCGGCATGATCGCAAAGCTCATCTGCACCGAGGCCATGCGCCAGCGCCCGGCCATGCGCGAGCGCACCTCGATGTCGGCCAGTTCACTGGACTCGCCGCCGAAGCGGCGCACTAGCTCGGGCGCGCGACCCATCGTCTTGCCGAGCAGGATGCCCGACACCGACAGCGACTCCTCGACGAGCGTCGACATGTCGGCCAGGCGGCTCTGGCGCACCGACTGGATGCGCCGGCGCTCCTCGCCGACCCGCCGCGTCAGCCAGACGAAGAACGGCAGCAGCACCAGCGAGAAGGCGGCCAGGCGCCAGTCGAGCAGCACCATTGCGACGATCGTCGCCGCGACGGTCGTGACGTTCTGCACGATCGAGGTCGCCGTCGAGGTGACGACGCTGTCGCTGCCGCCGATGTCGTTGGCGATGCGCGACTGCACCTCGCCGGTGCGCGTGTGTGTGAAAAAGGCCAGCGACATGCGCTGCAGGTGCGCATAGACGGCGGCGCGCAGGTCGTGCATCACGCGCTGGCCCACCTGGTTGGAGATCCACGTCTGTGCGACACCGATCACGCTGGTCAGCACGGACAGCGCGATCATCCCGGCGACCAGCTCGATGACCAGCGTCGTGTCGTGCTGCGGGTAGGCCTTGTTGATGAATTCCCGCAGCAGGAAAGGGCTGATCACGCCGAGTCCCGCGGACAGGAATATCAGTCCCAGCAGCCCGCTCAGGCGCGCTTTGTAGGGCGTGAACAGCTTGCGAACACGTCGCAGCGAAACCGGCGTCGCGGGAACGTCCTCGGGGCGTATGGCGGGAGGAGGCGAGTGGCGCCCCTCGCCTCCGCGCCCCTGCGCGAAGGGCTGGCTGCTCACGTGTCGACTCTAGCGGCGCCTCGCGGCGCTTACTGTGCAGCAGCGCGCGTGCTCTAGACCTAAGTCCAGTGTTCGCGTCCCCGCGGGTTCGCCAACCTCGCGCTCTCCGAGCCCAAGCGCCGGGAGCTGCTGGGGGTCGTTTGCGAGGTCTGCGAGGACGCCCGCGGCCTCGAGTCTGACTGGTACGCAATCGGCTACGTCGGCTAGCACTGGTGGGCGACGGGGGAGGCCTGTCTCAGTAGCATCGTGAGCGTGCAGTCGACGGCCAGCGACGGATCGATGCCCACGGCTCGTTTTGCGCTCAGCGCCGAGCAGGTGCGCGTGCTTGGCTGCCTGCTGGAGAAGCAGCGCACGACCCCCGACGCCTATCCGCTGTCGTTGAACGCCCTGCGCTTGGCGTGTAACCAGTCGACGAACCGCGACCCGGTCGTCGACTACGACGAGCCGACGATCCGCGATGCGCTACACCGTCTGGAGCGACGCGGTCTGGTGCGCCTGGCAAGCGGTGCCGGCAGCCGCGCGGCCAAGTACCGCCATCGGCTGGCCGAGGCGCTGCCGCTGGACGATGCCGAACAGGCGATCGTCTGCGTGCTGCTGCTGCGCGGCGCGCAGACCCCCGGCGAGCTCAAGCAGCGCAGCGAGCGCATGCACTCCTTCGCAGACCTGGCCGAGGTGCACGACACGCTCGATCGCCTGATCGAGCGCGAGCTCGCCGTGCGACTGGCGCGGCGCCCGGGACACAAGGAGGAGCGCTACGCGCAGCTGTTGCAGGAGCCGGATGACGCAGGGGAGGGCGGGCGCGAGGAAACCTCTCCGGCGGCTGCTCAGGCGCCGGCGTTCAATGGCGCGCCTGGGCGTGCGCCCCAGCAGCTTGGTCATGAGCAGCGCCCCGACGCTCAGGAGAGTGCGTTGCGCGCGCTGCGCGAGCTGTCTGAGCGCGTGGAGCGACTGGAGCGCGAGCTGGGCGAGCTGCGTGCCGCGACGGCCGGCGCCGAGGGCTCGGTGCACGCGCAGTGAGCCACAGCGCGCTGCTGCTGGCCTCGACCTCCGACGCGGCGACCGGCGTCGGCATCCCGCTCGCGCTCGCCGCGGGCCTCGTGTCGTTTCTGTCGCCGTGCGTGCTGCCGATCGTGCCGGGCTACCTGTCGACGGTCATCGGCGTCACCCCGAACGACCTCAAGGAGGGCGTCGGAACCAAACGAGTGCTGGTGCCGAGCCTGCTGTTCATCGCGAGCTTCTCGCTGATCTTCATCCTGCTGGGGCTGTCGGCGACGGTGATCGGCTCGACGCTCAACGAACACAAACAGCTGCTCGAGCGCGTTGGTGGCGCGGTGATCATCGCGCTCGGCCTGATCTTCCTCGCGAGCCCCTTCGTGCGCCTGCTCAACCGCGAGTGGCACTCGGAGTCGCTACTGCGCCTGGCCGGGCGAGGTGGACCGCTGGTTGCCGGCGCGGCGTTCGCGATCGCCTGGACGCCCTGCACGAGCATCACGCTGGGCGCGATCCTCACGCAGGCCGCTGTGTCGGGGTCGGCTGCCCACGGCGCGCTGCTGCTCGCCGTCTACTCCGCCGGCCTGGCGATCCCCTTCCTGCTGATCGCCTTGGCATTCGAGCGCATGACCGACGCGCTTGCCGTGGTCAAGCGGCACTTCCCGGCGATCATCGCGATCGGCGGTGTCGTGATGATCGTGCTCGGAGTGCTGATCGTGACGGGCGAGTTCACGGTTCTCAACAGCAAGGCATCGGAACTGTCGCAGTCGCTGGGCCTGCCGTCGTCGAGCGTCTAGCGGCGCGACGGGTCGCTCGCGGCTTAGCTGCCGCGCAGCGCGGTCATGCCGAGATAGGCGGCGTATGCTGCGGGCGTGGACGCGATTGCCGAGTTTCGCGCGGCCTCCGAAGCGAACGACCTGGATGGGTTCATGGACGCCCTTGCGCCGGATGCCGAGCTCGTCTCACCGCTGCTGGCGCACGGCGTGATCCGCGGCAAGGACGATCTGCGGCTGTTGTTCGCCGCGGTCTACGGCAGCCTGTCCGGCGTGCGCTGGACGGAGCCGATCACAGAAGGCAATCAGAGCTTCATGATCGCGCAAGCGCGCATCGGTCCTTTCAGGATCGACGACGCGATGCTGTTCGAACTCGATGGCGACGGCCGGATCAAGCGGTTGCGACCTCATCTGCGCCCCTGGCTTGCCACCACCTGGTTCGCGTTGGCGGTTGGCGCCAAGCTGCTGCGCAGGCCGGGGGTCATCTGGCGCGCGACGCGCCGCTCCTAAGCGGGTGAAGGGCGCTAACCGAACGACGACCAGGCCGAAGCCGAGCGCGTGGCGACGATGACGACCAGGCAGCCGACGACGACCATCGCCTCGACGACGGCCAGCAGGGCGTTGAGAGTCACAGCTCGCATGTCAGCTGCATCGGCACCGAGCGCCCGCAACCTGATCGCCGCCGACGAATGTTCGGCGCGGCCGCTCCCGCCGAGCAGCTAAGCGGCCGACTCGACTCTCGCCGCGCCCGCCTCGCGGCGCTCGCGATAGCGCCGTTCCCAGGCCTCCTGGTTTCGCTTGGCGTCGAGCACGAAGGGTGAGTAGCCGATCGCCTTGACGATCAGCCGGTTGAGCGTCGACTCGGGCTCGGGCAGCGGGCGCAGCACGTCGACGAACAGAACGACGCGCGTCTCGTCGGTGTCGTTCCAGACCTCGTGGTTGAAGGTGTCGTCGAAGATCATGCTCTTGCCGGCCTGCCAATGGCGAAAGTCGTCGCCGACACGAATGCGGCAGGACTCGGCGTCTTCGGGCACGATCAGGCCGAGGTGGTAGCGCAGCACGCCCTTGTAGGGGCCGCGGTGGTCGAGAATGTGCTTGCGCGGTGAGAGGATCGAGAACATCGCCGTAGTCATGCCGGGGATCTCGCGCATCAGCGCGGCGGTGCGTGGGCAGGTCTCGACGCCGAGGTTGGCCTGAAAGCCGTAGCCGTAGAGGAAGTAGGTCTTCCAGCGGTCGTCGTCGGTGATCTCGATCTGATCCTTGGAGATGTCCTGGAAGTTCGGCAGCGCGTCGCGGTCCTCGAGCACGTGCAGCAGCTCGTCGCGGATCACCTCCCAGTTGCGCTCGATGTGCTCGACCCAGGGGAAGGCCTCGAGCTCGAAGAAGGTCGCGTCGCCGACCAGCGAGCGCCGGCCGATGAAGCGCTCGATTGGGGCGAGTACGCGTTCGCCCACGGCGATCGTCGCCTCGACCGTCCGCTCCCACGTTGACTTGGACACGTTGCAGGCCTCCCGTGCTGGCTGTCAGTGGCGACCGCCGCGCGCGGCCTGGCCGCACACTAGCGGAGCGGTTGGGCGTCTCCGCGGCGGACGAACGGCTGGCGCTTAAACAGCGAGGCCCACCTTTCGATGGGCCTCGACTGCGTTCTGATGCTTGTGCTTACGCGGCCTCGCGCAGCGCCGCCAGCTCAGGCGACTCGGCGAGCTTCTTCAGCGCGCGCTGCTCGAGCTGGGAGGCCCGCTCGGCGGAGAAGCCGAGGCGTTTGCCGATTGCCGTGAGCGTCTGAGGCTCCTCGCGGCCGGTGCCGAAGCGCAGCGTGAGCACCGTGCGCTCGGTCTCGGGCAGCTCGGAGATCGCGCGGTGCACGATGCGCTCGCGCTCGTTGTCCCATGCGGTCTCCTCAGGCGCCTCGGCGTCGGAGGGCAGCAGGTCACCAAGGGCGGTGTCGCCGTCTTCGCCGATCTGCTGGTCGAGGCTGACGAGCGCGGCGCGCTGGTGGCGCACCTCCTCGACCTGCTCGATCGGCAGTCCGGTCTCCTGGGCCAGCTCCTCGATCGTCGGCTCGCGCCCGAGGCGCACCGACAGCTCTCGCTCGACCCGGCCGACCTTGCGCGAACGCTGTGCAACATGCACGGGCAGGCGAATCGTGCGCCCTGAGTTCTCCAGGCCGCGCTGAATGGCCTGGCGGATCCACAGGGTGGCGTATGTGGAGAAGCGAAAGCCCTTGCGCCAATCGAACTTCTCCGAGGCGCGAATCAGGCCGAGCATGCCCTCCTGGACGAGGTCGCCCAGCGGCAGGCCCTGGTTCTGGTAGCGCCTGGCGTTGGAGGCCACGAGGCGCAGGTTGGAGTTGACGAGCAGTTCCTTTGCGTGCAGGTCGCCGCGCTCGATCTTCTGGGCCAGGTCGATCTCCTGGTCCGGAGTCAGCAGGGGGTAGCGGCGCGAGTGCGCTAGCAACTGGTCGACCGCCTCGGGAATGAACGTGTCCGAGGTGCTCAGGTCGAGACGCTCGATCGGGTTGTCGAGTCGGTCTGGGGCGGATGCGGTTGTTCCCTCGGAGGCCTCAGACTCGCGCTCGGCAACTGCCGCGGGGCTTGTGGGCTCGTCCGTAGGGACTGTGGTTACTGGGGAATCTGACATTTCGTCCTTCTAATCCGATGCTTGGAGTCGGAATTATACGCCGTGATAGTTGCGTTGTCAATTATATTCTTCGAGATATCCCGGATGCCCTGCTTCGACGCCTCCCAAGCCCTACCTGCCCGTCTGCGGGCGAATCTATGCGGCACTTCACGACATCAACCCCGTGGCGAGCCGAAAGGCACGCCGGAGGCTCAAATCGACCGTTTTTCGGCTGTGGAAGGGGCTATCGACGTCAGAACGGGGTGGGGTGAGGCGCACAGGGCTAAGCTCGGCAAATGACCACCATCGACCTCTCAAATCAGGTAGTTGCCGTGACCGGCGCGTCGTCTGGCATCGGCGAGGCCACCGCGCTGGCCTGCGCCGAGGCGGGCGCCGCCGTGGCCTTGGCGGCGCGTCGCAGCGATCGCATCGACGCGCTGGCCAAGCGCATCGCAGACTCCGGCGGCCGCGCGATGGCCGTGCAGACGGACGTCGGCGACGAGCAGCAGGCGCAGGACTTCATACGACGCACGCACGACGAGCTCGGCCGCTTGGATGTGCTCGTCAACAACGCCGGCGTGATGCTGCTCGGGCCGATCACCGGCGCGCCGACCGAGGAGTGGCGCCGGATGATCCACGCCAACGTGTTCGGCGTGCTCTACTGCACGCACGCCGCGCTGCCACTGATGGCAGAGCAGGGCTCAGGGCACGTCGTCAACGTGAGCTCCGTGGCCGGCCGTGTGGCGCGGCTGGGCTCGGGCGTCTACAACCTGACGAAGTTCGGCGTCGGCGCGTTCTCGGAGTCCTTGCGCCAGGAGGCCGTGGCGATGGGCGTGCGCGTCACGCTGATCGAGCCCGGCGCCGTGGCGACCGAGCTGGCCGAGCACAACCGCCCGGAGGTGCTGGAGCAGATCCGCCAGCGCTTTGGCGACATCGAGCGGCTGACCGCCGAGGACATCGCCGGCGCGGTGCTGTTCGCGATCGGCCAGCCGGCGCACGTGAGCGTCAACGAGGTGCTGGTGCGGCCCAGCGGGCAGGTCGGGTAGCGACCGCACGGGGAAGGTTCTGCCATAGGGCGCGTCTGTCCGACTGAGCGCGAGGCGTCTGCCGAGCGTCGATCGCCAAGCAATCAGGAGGAAACAGTGAGACGAACCCTAGCCCTGTGCGTGCCCGGCATCGCCGCGCTGGCGCTGCTCGCCGGATGCGGCAGCAGCAGTTCGAGCAGCTCCGGCAGCTCCAGCGCCGCTGCGACACCGGCGAGCACGCCAACTCAGAGCACGGCTGCCTCGACGACGTCCTCCGCGAGCTCCGGTGTGGTAGTGGCGAGCAAGCACGCCAAGCTCGGCACGATCCTCGCGGCGGGACCGAAGCACCTGACCGTGTACATGTTCGAGGCCGACAAGGGCTCGGCGTCGTCCTGCAGCGGCGCCTGCGCCAAGGTTTGGCCACCGGTGACCACCGAAGGCAAACCGACCGCCGCCGGCGCGGCCGTCTCGGCCGATCTCGGTACGACGATGCGCTCCGACGGCACCGAACAGGTCACCTACAAGGGCCACCCGCTGTACTTCTACGACGACGACAAGGACTCCGGGGACGCCTACGGCCAGGGCTCCAAGGCGTTCGGCGCGGGCTGGTACGTGCTCAAGCCCGACGGCAGCAAGCTCGACTCCGACTCCGCCGGCAAGAGCTCGGGCGAAAAGTCCTGAGCGGCGCCTGAAGCTTCACGGCCTCGTCTCCCGTGCGAGGCCGGGAAGGCCCGGGAGGGCAATAGCGCGGGGAGCGGTCGCATCTGGCAGCGATCGCTCCCCCGCCTGGCGCCCGCGGGCCGCCGTTGGAGGACGAGCCTCGCGCGACGCTAGTCCACCGGTGAGCCGTTGGCGGTCAGTGTCACGTCGATATTGCCGCGCGTCGCGTTGGAGTAGGGGCATACCTTGTGCGCCGCACGCACCAGCTCGACGGCTTCGTCGGTGGCGGCCAGCGATGGCAGCGACACGTGCAGCTCGACGGCGATCGTGAAGGCGCGATCCTCGGTCGTGATCAGCGAGACCTTGGAGTCGATCGCAACGTCGCCGGCCTCCTGCTTGGTGCGCCGCGCGATCGTGCCGATCGCGCCCTCGAAGCACGCCGCATAGCCGACCGCGAACAGCTCCTCCGGATTGGTGCCGCCGCCCTGCCCGCCCATCTCCGGCGGTAGGCGCAGATCGACCTCCAGCGCGCCGTCGGCGGTTCGCCCATGACCGTCCAGGCGCCCGCCCGTGACGTGCGCTTCGGCGGTGTAGAGAGCTTTTGCCATGTGTGTTCCTCCTGGTCGTTGGTTGTCGTCAGCTTGTCTTGGCAGCGTGCGCGGCCGGCTGTATGTCCAGCAGCTCATCGCCGGTGTGGTCGACCTGCAGCGTTGTGTGATCCAGCGCGAAGCGCTCGTGCAGCATCGCCTCCATCTCGCGACGGGCCGCGTGGCAGTTGGAGTCGGCGTGCACGAGCACGTGCGCCGACAAGGCCGGGAAGCCGCTGGTGATTTCCCACACGTGCAGGTCGTGGACCTCGACGACGTCGGTTTGCGCCACGAGCGCCTGCCCGATCGCCTGCGGGTCGAGATCCTCGGGCGCCGCCTCGAGGAAGATGCGCCCGGAGGCCTTCAGCAGCGACACGCCCGAGCGCGTCATCAGTGCGGCGATCAGCAGCGAGACGATCGGGTCGGCGCGCTGAAAGCCCGTCAGCAGGATCACCGCTGCGGCGATCGCCGTGCCGATGAACCCATACAGGTCGGTCACGATGTGCTGGAAGGAGCCCTCGATGTTCAGGCTCTGGCGGTTGGCGCGCGCGAGCGCAGCCGCCGCGGCGAGGTTCACGCACACGCCGACGAGCGCCACGATCAGAATCAGCCAGCCGCGCACGACCGGCGGGTCGAACAGGCGGCGAATCGCCTCGTAGGCGATGAACGCGGCGAGGATCAGCAGGGTGACGCCGTTGGCCTGCGCGGAGAGGATCTCCACGCGTCGCAGGCCGAACGTCATCGCTCCCTTGGCCGGGCGGGCCGCGAGGCTGATGGCGGCCAGCGAGAAGCCGATCGCCGCGGCGTCGGTGAGCATGTGCCCGGCGTCCGAAAGCAGCGCCAGCGAGTGCGCCACCACGCCCACGCCGATCTCCACGCCGACGAAGGCGACGATCAGACCCAGCGCGAGCGCCAGGCGTCCGCGGTCGGCATCCGCGCGGACCGCGTGAGAGTGTCCGGCGTGGTCGTGGCCCACGTGCTCACCATACGACGTGCGCAAGCGCACGACAGCGACGAGCGCCGCGTCCAAACGCGGCGCTCGCCCCCGCGCTAGTAGTGGTAGCCGCCGCTGGAGGCGGGAGCCGACGATTCAGACGTCGTGCTCGTGGCGGGTGTGGCGCTGGATGCGCTGCCCACCGTCACGGCGTTCCACGTGCCGACGTCCTTCAGGCCCTGGCCCTTGGCGTCACCGGGCCGGGTGTCCTGAGCGAACGTGTACAGGGGCATGCCCTTGTAGGCCAGCTGCGAGCTTCCTTCCGGTCGCTTGACCACGCCGAGCGAGGGGACGCCGCCTGCGCCCGTGGCGCCTGTCGACGCCGTCAGCGGATGCCAGATCTGCAGGCAGCCGGCGGTGCAGATGAAGTGCCCGGCGCGCTCGCCGCTGAGCCGGTAGAGCGTCATGCCGGTGGCGTTCGTGAGGACCGTCGCGCCGAGCGTCGAGTTGGCCGCCGGTTTGACCGGTGCCGCCGAACTCGATGCTGCGGTGGTGCCTGTCGCGGTCGTAGGCGTCGAGGAACCGGCGCTGTAGGAGCTGCCGCCGCAGGCGGCGAGCGTCAGCGCTGCGGTTAGTGCGGGAAATGAGAGCAGCGCGATTCGGCGCATCGGGGACTCCTTTGCGAGGCGTGTCGCCTGTCGGTCTGAGGCTCACAACAGGCACTATCCGCAAGACGCCGTGTGGGGCGATTTCTTTCGCCGTCGGCATGCGCGCGGCTTAGTCTCTAGCGATGTCAGTCGCCGCAGAGAGCGAGCAGCTGTTCACGCCACGACGCACGACGCTGGTCTCGATCGCCGCGGCCGGCCTGCTCGTCGCGTTGAAGCTCGGCGTCGGGCTGGCGACCGGCAGCCTCGGCCTGATCTCCACGGGCATCGAGTCAAGCGGCGACGTGATCGCGGCAGTGCTGACGTTCTTCGCCGTGCGCCTGGGCGGCCGCCCGGCCGACCCCGAGCATCCCTACGGACATCGCCGCGCGGAGAACCTCGGCGCGCTCGGCGAGGCCGCGATCCTTGCCGCGGGAGGCGTTTTCGTGGCAGTCGAAGCGGTGCGCCATCTGATCGATGACTCGCGCCCGCCGACTCTGCACTGGTATCTGTTCGCGGTGATCGCTGTGGCACTGGCGGTCGACCTCAGCCGCACGATCGTCTCGCTGCGCGTCGCGCGCCGGTACTCAAGCGCCGCACTGCGCTCGAACGCTTTTCACTTCGCCGGCGACATGGTCGGCTCGCTGGCGGTGCTGATCGGTCTGCTGTCGGTCGACGCGGGCTTTCACCAGGGCGACTCGGTCGCCGCGCTGGTCGTCGCCGCGATCATCTGCGCCGCGGCGGTGCGCCTGATCGGTGAGAACGCCAACGTGCTGATGGATCGCACGCCCGCCGAGGCGCGCGAGGCCGCCGAGCGGGCGATCGCAGAGCTCGGCGCCGACATCGAGCTGAGTCGGTTGCGCCTGCGCGAGTCCGCCGGGCGCTACTTCGCCGACGTCGTCGTCGCGGTGCCGCCCGGCCAAGCCGTCGTCGAGGGACACGAGGCGGCGAACATGATCGAGGAGGCCGTCGAGCGCGCGCTGCCGGGCAGCGACGTGGTCGTGCACGTCGAGCCGCGCCGCCGCGGGCTCGAGCTACGCGACCGCATCCTCGCGATCGCGCTGGCCGAGCCGCTGGTGATGGAGGCGCACGACGTGACGATCTTCGAGCAGGGCGACGCGGTCAACGTCTCGCTGCACCTGAAGTTCCCTGCGGATCTGGATCTGCAGGAGGCCGAGCAGATCGCCGACCGCGTGGAGCGGGCGATCTGCGAGCGTCCGGGCGTGGCCGCCGTGCAGACGCACCTGGAGCCGCTGGAGCGCACGCTCACGGCCAGAGCGGCGGACGTGAGCGCCGACATGCATGCCACGCGCGAGATCGAGCGGCTGGTGCGCGAGCGCACCGGCGCAGAGCCCCAGCGCGTCAAGCTGCTCTCGACAGACGCCGGGCGCGTGGTCTTTCTCACGCTCGGCGTCGAGCCCGGCCAGTCGCTGTCGGCCGCGCACCGCCTGGCCAGCGAACTGGAGGAGGAACTGCGCAGTCGCGTGCCCGACGTGGCCGACGTGGTGATACGCACCGAGTCCTGAGATCGCTGCGGCGGAAGGTTCCTGGGCATGAGGCGTCTTGGCGGATAGGTGAAAATCGAGAAAGGGACAGCGATGCTCAAGCCAGCGCAGGCAGATCGCCGCACGAGTAGGCACACCGGCGGGCGTTCTCGCCGACCGATCAGAATCGTCGCGCTGACGGCGCTGACGCTGGCGTTCGCCGCCTCGACGGCGCTGGCGGCGCAGCTCGCGCTGACGCTCGGCTCGGCATCCAACTCGACGCTCGGCGAGCACGTGATCGTCAGCTCGCAGGGCCGCACGCTGTACGCGCTCAGCCCGGAGACGAGCAAACACCTGCTGTGCAAGGGCGAATGCCTGGCTTTCTGGCCGCCGATGACAGTCAAGTCTGCGAAGACGAAGCTCAAGAACGGCGCCGGCGTGCAGGGCCATCTGGGGCTGCTGCGGCGCAGCAACGGCAGCTGGCAGGTGACGCTGCGCGGCATGCCGCTGTACCGCTACTCAAAAGACCGCGCCAAGGGCGAAACCAACGGACAGGGCATCGAAAGCTTTGGCGGCACGTGGCACGCCGCAACCGCTTCGGCCAGCGAAAAACCGAGCGCACCGTCGATGAGCGCCACGCAGCCGGCGCCGACGAGCACACCGAGCCCGCCGATGCCGACGCCAGCGCCGATGCCGCCCTACCAGTACCCCGCCTACTGAGCGTTCGGCGGCTCGACGTCGGCGATCTGCGCGGGCGCGACGGCGAGAAAGCCGCACGGCAGGAACGCCAACAGCGCGACGGCGCCGATCGCGTGTGCCCAGCCGGCTTCGGCGATCGTCAGAAAGCCGAAGCCGGCCAGCAGGCAGGCCGCGGCGACGCGGCCGAGCAGGCCCGAGCGCGAGGCGCCGAGCACCGACGCGGCCGCCGTGCGCGGTCGCTGCTCCACAGCCGCGCCGTGGCCGAGCCGACCGGCGAGCACCAGGCGAAACAGCAGCGCTAGCGAGGGAAACAGGATCGTCGCTCCGCCGAGCACGGCGACGACGACGAGCACGAGCGTGTCGTGTGGCGCCGCCGCCTGCTGCACGGTCAGCCCTTTCAGCAGCATCGGCCGCTGCGCGAGCGCCCAACCGGCGATCACCGCGGCGACGGCGACGGCGGCGCTGTAGCGCGCGGCCTCGAAGCTGCTGCGCAGCACGAGCGCCAGCGTCAGCAATCCGCCGAGCGCGGAGACGATCACCGCGGCCAGCGCGCTGCCGTGCAGCAGCCGTGCGTAGAGGAAGTGCGCATCTGAGTGCAGCACGATCAGACCGGCGAAGGCGACCGCGCCGCCGACCAGCCCGGCCAGCAGCGCGCGCAGGCGCAGCGCGGCCACGAGGTCGGCGTCGTCGTCTGCGGCCGGCGCGTGCGCGCTGGCCGATCGGCGAGCGTCGGCGGCCATGAAGACTGCAGCCAGATAGGCCGACGTCGCCACAGCGAGCACGCCGACCATGATCGAGGTCGGGTTCAG
The DNA here is from genome assembly GCA_036264175.1 of Solirubrobacteraceae bacterium. Lineage (GTDB taxonomy): Bacteria > Actinomycetota > Thermoleophilia > Solirubrobacterales > Solirubrobacteraceae > Palsa-744. The sequence continues at coordinate 18,692 of DATARK010000059.1, read as the reverse complement.
CCAGCTGGAGAACGTCGCGCCGGCTGCGTTGCCGACGGGCACGCGCCGCGAGGCGATGCCGCCGACGACGGTGCCCAGCGCAAACGGTGTGAGCACCGACGACAGAGCGAACACGAGGTCCACGCGGCGACGCTCACGAGCGCTCGTGGCTCCGGCGCGCAGCGCATAGGCGGCGCCGCGCATGACGATGCCGACGCCGGCGATGAACAGCGGCACCGACAGCGTGGAGGCGATCGATGCGAAGGCCGTCGGATAGGCCGTCCAGGTGACGGTCAGCACGAAGATCAGCCAGACGTGGTTGGCCTCCCACACGGGCGCCATCGACTCGTGCGCGTGGTCGCGGATGCGCTCGCCGGAGTGGCCCGGACCGGCCAGCAGCTGCCAGAAGCCGGCGCCGAAGTCGGCGCCGGCGAGCACCACGTACAGCGCCAGGCCGATCAGCACGAAGATCAGAGGGATCTCGTAGAGGTGCACGTCAGGCCGTCGCCGCGCTCGAAGGTCCAGGCGGTGCAGACGCGCCGCGCTCGCTGAGCGGCGCGCGCGACAGGCGGCGCAGCACCCACGCCGCGCCGCAGGCGACTCCCAGGTAGACGAGCGCGAGCGTGGCGTAGCCGACGACGATGCCGCCGGCGCCGGTGACGGCTTGGGAGGTGAGCATGACGTGGTAGACGACCCATGGCTGGCGCCCGACCTCGGTGGTCACCCAGCCGGCGATCAGCGCGACCAGCGACGCCGGGCCGGCCAGCGCGACGGCTCGGTAGAACCAGACCGATTCGGGCAGGCGCTTGCGGCGAACGCGCACGAACAGCAGCGCGACGCCGAGCAGCGCGAGCGCGGTGCCGATGCCGACCATCGTCTGAAAGGCGATGCGCACGACGTTGATCGGCGGCTGGCGATCCTTGGGCACCGTGTCCAGGCCCGCGACCGTGGCGTTCGGATCGTGGAAGGCCAGCAGCGACAGCAGTTTGGGAATGGCGATGCCGTATTTGACCTGTTCGTTCTCATACCAGCCGAGCAGGTGCTCGGAGGCGCCCTTGGTCGTGTGCGCGAGGCCCTCGAAGGCGGCCAGCTTGACCGGCTGCTGCGTGGCCACGTCGCGCGCGGCCCAGTCGCCGACGAGCACCTGCACGGGCGAGGCCAGCGCGGCGATCGTCAGCGGGATCGCCAGCGCGATGCGCTCGTAGCGGCCCCATTTGCCGCGCAGCTTGCCGATCGCGTAGGCGCCGGCGACAAGAAAGCCGCAGACGATGTAGCCGGCGATGTACATGTGCGTGAGCTCGGGCCACAAAAAGCTGTTGTCGAACAGCGCCTTCAGCGGATGCACGTCTGAGACGTGGCCGTTTGCGAACCGAAAGCCCGACGGATGGTTCATCCAGGCGTTGACGGCGATCACCATCAGCGAGCCGGTCATGCCGGCGATCACGATCGGGATGCCGCTGAGGAAGTGCGCGCGCGGCGACAGACGATTCCAGCCGTAGACGTAGATGCCGATGAAGATCGCCTCGAGGAAGAAGGAGAAGCCCTCGATCGCGAAGCCGAGGCCGAACACGCTGCCGAACGTGGAGGTGAACTGCGGCCACAGCAGGCCCATCTCGAAGCTGAGGATCGTGCCGGTGATCACGCCGACGGCGAACAGCGCGGCCATGATGCGCGTCCAGCGCCGCGCGAGCGTTCGGTAGAGCTCGTCGCCGGTGCGCAGGTGCAGCCACTCGGCGAACAGCACCATCGCCGGAAAGGCGATGCCGAAGCAGACCAGCGGGATGTGCACGGAGAACGACAGAGCCTGCATCTGTCGCGCCTGCAGCAGGTACGCCTGGTGCGCGGCCGTCATCGCAACCTCCTGTATAGCCCTCGGGCCGGTCGCCTGCCGGCCGGTCGCCGCACGCGCGCGTCAGTCGTCGGCGAGGCGCTCCAGCAGCGGCAGCGCGTCGGCGAGCAGCCGCTGCTCGCGCGGCGTGAGGTCGTCGGCGATCGCGCGTGCCAGCCACCCCTCGCGATTGCGGCGGTCCTCGTGCAGCGTCTTCAGTCCGCTCTCGGTCAGCTCCACGAGCGTGCGCCGCCCGTCGGTGGGGTCGGGGCTGCGCTCGATCAGGCCGTCGGACTCCAGGTCGGCGATCGTCTGGGTCATCGACTGCGGACGCACGCGCTCCAGCGCCGCGAGGTCGCCGATTGACTTGCGCCCTTCGCGATCCAGACGGCCGAGCACCGAGCCCTGCGTCAGCGGAAAGCGATGCTCGGCGCGCATGCGCCGCACGAGATGGCCCAGCGCGAGGCGCAGACGGCTGGCGAGCATGGTCGTGTCGACGGTCGTGGCCACGTTGGGACTATATCGGAATATCCACAGGGAAACTGTTCAGTCTTCCTGTATAATAATTAATGGATGTCGTTCGCACTGCAAAACCGGGCAAGTGGCGCTGGAAGCCACGCACCGGCCGACCGCTCCGACCGTTACAAGTGGATCGCGCTGTCGAACACGACGCTGGGGGTGCTGCTGGCGACGCTGGACGCGTCGATCACGCTGATCGCCATGCCGGCGATCTTCCGCGGCATTCATCTCGACCCGCTGAAGCCCGCCAACAGCTTCTACCTGCTGTGGATGATTCTCGGCTTTCTGGTCGTGTCCAGCGTGCTGATCGTCAGCCTCGGCCGCCTGGGGGACATGTACGGGCGCGTGAAGATGTACAACCTCGGCTTCGTCATCTACACGGTCGCCTCGCTGTTCTTGACGATCGACTGGCTGACGGGCCGGGAGGGGGCCACGTACCTGATCGTCTTTCGCATCGTGCAGGGCATCGGCGCGGCGTTCCTGCTGGCAAACGCGGCGGCGATCATCACCGACGCGTTTCCCGCCAACCAGCGCGGCATGGCGTTGGGCATCAACAACATCGTCGGCGTCAGCGGCATGTTCGTGGGGCTCGTGCTGGGCGGCCTGCTCGCGCCGATCGACTGGCGGCTGGTCTTTCTGATCTCCGTGCCGGTGGGGCTGTTCGGCACGGTCTGGGCCTACCTCAAGCTCGAGGAGCGCTCTCGGCCGCGGCGCGCGTCGGTCGACTGGTGGGGCAACCTGACGTTCGCGCTGGGGCTGATCCTGATCATGGTCTCTGTGACCTACGGCATCCGGCCCTACGGCGCCAGCCAGACCGGCTGGGGGAGCCCCAGGGTGATCGCACTGCTGTGCGCCGGAGTCGCCAGCCTGGTCGTCTTCGTGGTGATCGAGGGCCGCGTGGAGGACCCGATGTTCCGCCTGCCGCTGTTTCGCATCCGCGCGTTCACCTTCGGCACGCTGTCGACGTTCCTGTCGGCGATCGCGCGCGGTGGGCTGATGTTCATGCTGATCATCTGGCTGCAGGGCATCTGGCTGCCGGAGCACGGTGTCGACTACGTCGACACGCCGCTGCGCGCCGGCCTGTACATGCTGCCGTTGACGCTCGGCATGCTGATCGCCGGGCCGACGTCGGGATATCTCTCAGATCGCTTCGGCGCGCGCTGGTTTGCCACGGGCGGCATGCTCGGCTCGGCGGTGGCCTTCGTGCTGCTGAGCCTGCTCCCGATCGACTTCGCCTTCGGCGTGTTCGCGCTGGTGCTGTTCATGATGGGCGTCTCCATGGGGCTGTTCGCGTCGCCCAACCGCGCGGCCGTGATGAACAGCCTGCCGGCGCAGGATCGCGGCGCCGGCGGCGGCATGAACCAGACCTTTCAGAACTCCGCGCAGGTGCTGTCCGTGGGCATCTTCTTCACGCTGATGATCCTCGGGCTGGCCGCAGACCTGCCGCACGCGCTGGCATCCGGCCTGCAGACCAACGGCGTCTCCGCTGCCACGGCGCACGCCGCCTCGCACGTGCCGCCGGTGTCGATCCTGTTCGCCGCGTTCCTCGGCTACAACCCGATCGAACATCTCGTCGGCTCGCACGTGCTGGGCTCGCTTCCGGCGCACAGTCACGCCCTGCTGACCGGGCGTTCGTTCTTCCCGCACCTGATCTCCGGGCCGTTCAGCTCGGGCCTGCACGAGGCCTTCCTGTTCGCGATCGTCGCCTGCCTGATCGCCGCCGCGGCGTCGCTGGCGCGCGGCGGCAAGTACCACCACGGCGACGCCGCGCCGGCGCACGAGCCCGACAGGCGACGCGAGGGCGCCCCCGGTGCCGAAGGGCCGGCCGACGCACGCCGCCCGGCGCCGCAGCCAAGGCGCGTTCGCGACCCGATCGGCGGCTATGTCAGATCAATCACGACAGAACAGGAGCAGCATGCGCGTTGAGTGGTTTGGGCAGTCGGCGTTCCGTCTCGATGGCGGCGGGAAGACGGTGGCGATCGACCCGTTCGGCGATATGTCGGCGCTCAGCGGCGCCCGCGGCATCCAGTGGGACTACCCCGCGATCGCAGGCCTGGAGCCAGATCTGCTGCTGGTCACGCACGAGCACGTCGATCACAACGGGGTAGAGGCGATCGATGGCGAGCCGCATACGCTGCGCTCCACCGCGGGCACGCTGCAGTCGCCGCTGGGCGAGGTCGTGGCGATCGCCTCCGAGCACGACGACAGCGCCGGCACCGAGCGCGGGCCGAACACGATCTTCGTGTTCGAGCTCGACGGCGTGCGCGTCTGTCACATGGGCGACTTCGGCCAGGGCGAGCTGCGCGAGCAGCAGGCCACAGCGATCGGCGAGGTCGATCTGCTGTTCGTGCCGGTCGGCGGTGGGCCCACGGCGGGCGCCGAGCAGGCCGCGGCGATCGTGGGGCGTCTTTCGCCGCGCTGGGTCGTGCCGATGCACTACCGCACGCCGCGCATCGGCTTTCTGGAGACCGCAGACGAGTTCCTCGCGGGCGCGCAGAACGTCGCACGTGTGGAGGCGGCGGCATTCGAGACGGCAGAGCTGCAGCAGTTCGACGAGCCGCTCGTCGTCGTGCCGGCCGCGCCGTAGCCGGCGCCCGTATCCCGTCGAAGCGGACTTCGGTTCGTTTGCTCTACAACGGGTATGCACCGTTCAGGATCTGCCCTCCCTGAGAAAGGCTTGAGATGAGAATTGGACGTTTGCTGCTGCGCTTGGTCGTGGGTGGCTTCTTCTTCGGACACGGCACCCAGAAGCTGCTCGGATGGTTCGGCGGCAACGGGCTGCAGGGCACTGCGGAAGGCTTCGAGAGCCTGGGCCTGCGCCCGGGCAAGGTCCACGCCTCGGCTGCCGGCGTGACCGAGGCGGGCGGCGGCACGCTGCTGCTGCTTGGCCTGGAGACGCCGCTGGCGGCGGCAATGCTGACGGCGACGATGCTCACGGCGATCAGGACCGTGCACGGCAAGAACGGTCCCTGGGCGTCCAACGGCGGCTATGAGTACAACGTGGTGCTGATCGCGGTTGCGATCGCGCTCGCGGAGATCGGCCCGGGCCCGCTGTCGCTCGACGCGCTGCGAGGTCGCGAGCGGGCCGGCACCGGCTGGGCGCTGGCGGCGCTCGGGGCGGGCGCGATCGGCGCGGTCGGCGTACAACAGGCCGTCGCGCGCCAGGCTGTGCCGTCGCAGGCGCCGGGGCAGGACTCGCCGCAGGCGCCCGAGAGCGAGCGGGCTGCACCCGACGGACAGCCGCTGCCGCAGGCTGCCTGACGGCTCGCGCAGCTAGTCGAGGTAGCTGACGAAATCGCTCGGCGGCGCGCGCTCGGGCACGCGCTGGCGCTGCACGGGCGTGCCCAGGTAGAGCAGCCCGACGGGCGTCTCGCCGGCGCCGATGCCGAGCAGCTCGCGTGCGGGCGCCTGCTCGAGCAGCGGCACGGTGCGCCAGTAGCCGGCGAGCCCGCGCGCGTGCGCGCCGAGCAGCACGATGTAGGCGGCGACGGCGGTCGCCAGCAGATCCTCGCGATCCTGCGTGGCGTCGCCGCTGACGATCGCGCTGGCGGCCACTAGCGTCGGCGCGCGGCGCAGCTTGACCGCCGAGCCGGGCTGTGCGGCTTCTGCCAGCTCCATCAGGCGCGTGCGCGTGCGCTCGCCGAGCACGCGAAAGCGCCAGGGGTTGGTGAGATGGTGATTGGGCGCCCAGCGCGCGAGCTCGAACAGCTCGTCGAGCGTCGCGGCATCGAGCGCTTGCGCGGCGAAGGCCTTGTGCGTGCGGCGTGTGCGGATGGCCTTCTCGAGCTTCATCGCTGCACCACCGTAGTGGCCGCTGGGCGCCTTGCGGGCGTATGCTCGAACAGGCGACCGCGCCGGCCGCGCACGGCGAGCGGGAAGGATCTGCACCCGGCGGTGTCGTATCAGCCGACGACCCCGAACATTGGAGGATCCGACCGTGAGGTTCCAAGCAGCAGGTCAGGCAACGAAACGCACCGTGTTCTCGATCTCTACGCTCGCGCTCGCGGCGGTACTGCTGGCGCTGGCCGGCTGTGGCAGCTCCTCGTCAAGCTCGAGCTCCGCGGCGAGCACACCGGCGACCACCGCAGCGAGCACCGCGACAACAGCCCCGACGACCAGCTCGTCGACGGCCGCGGCGCCGGCGCCGGCCGGCGAATCGGGCTCGTCCAAGGTCAGCCTCGAAGCGAACCCCGAAGGCCAGCTGGCCTTCAACACCAAGGCGCTCAGCGCCAAGGCCGGCAAGGTGTCGGTGGACTTCACCAACAGCTCGTCGCTGCCGCACAACGTGACGATCGAATCGGCCTCCGGAGAAAAGGTCGGCGCGACGCCGACGTTCAGCGGCGGATCCAAGTCGCTGTCGCTGAACCTGAAACCTGGCACCTACAAGTTCTTCTGCTCGGTACCCGGTCACCGCCAGGCGGGCATGGAAGGAACGCTGACTGTCAAGTAGCTCGCGGCGCGGCGCCCGGAACGGGTCTCCCGGGCGCCGCCTCGTTCAACCGCGTGTCCACACGGCGGTCGAGCGCGACAGCACGTGCGCGGTCAGCGCCAGAGCACTGCCGAGCGCGAGTGCGAGTGCCAACGTCGCGGCGATCGAGACGTGCAGCGTGAGCAGGCCGCCGACCAGTGCGCCGGTGAGCATCGCCGCAACGGCCACGCCGCGCCGTCCGGCGTGGGCGCCCGCGCCGCCGACGATGCTTGCCTGCGAGGCCATCCCGGTCAGCGTGCGCGTGAGCACGGTGGTCGTCAGCTCGGGAACGGCCAGGCGCAGCGCGGCGGCGTTCTGCACGCCCATGGCCAGCGCAAGGACGACTATCAGCGCGTAGCGCACGTCTCTGGCGAACGGTTCGCTGGCGAGCAGGGCGACGAGCAGGGCGAGCATGATCAGCGCCGCCTGGGCGATCGTGGCGGCACGCAGCAGGCGCCCGCGGTGCACGGCCGTGCGCGCCGCGAGCCAACCGCCGGCGAACGCGCCGAGCAAGAAGGACGCCAGCGCGACCAGCGAAGCGACCGCGGAGAGCCCGCCGGCGCCCGCCAGGGCGAAGCCGAGGAACACCACGTTGCCGGTCATGTTGGCCACGAACACGTGCCCGAGGCGCAGGTAGCTGACGGCGTCGACGAGGCCGGTGAGCAGCGTCAGCGCGACCATCATCGGCACGAGCGGACCGTGGCGGTCGTCGGCGGGCGGTCTCAGCGTGGCAGCGATATCGCGCAGGAGGCTCATGCGCCTTGGCGGGTCGCTCGCCGGCGGGCTGGCCTGATGCTCGCGTGCACCTGCTAAGTCTCGCCCGCGCGGCGGACGGGCGAACGTGTTGCTCAGCGCAACGGAGAGGGGCGAACGTCTGCTCAGCGCGCCGCGGGGACGCTGGAGCGTCCGGCGGCCTTGGCGCGATACAGCGCGAGGTCGGCCTCGCGAATCAGCTCGATCGGGCTGGTATGCGTGCCCGACGCAACGCCGATGCTCAGCGGCACGCCCTGCTCGAGCCCGATGCTCTCCAGATCGACCGCCGCGGCTGCCTCGCGCAGGCGTCCGGCGGTCACCTCGGCGCCGGCGGCGTCGGTCACGGGCAGCGCCACGAGGAACTCGTCGCCACCCCAGCGGCCGTAGACGTCGTCGACACGAAGCACGTCGCGCATGCAGTCCGCGACCGTGCACAGCACCTGATCGCCGGCCTCGTGGCCGTAGCTGTCGTTGGTCTGCTTGAAGCGATCGAGGTCGATCATCAGCACCGACAGCGGCTCGTTGTGGCGCCGGGCCCGCGCTGCGGAGCGGGTCAGGTGCTCGGTCAGCGCGCGGCGGTTGTACAGACCGGTCAGCGAGTCCGTCTGCGCCGTGCGACGCATCGCCGCCGAGAGCTTGGTCAGGCGCTCGCGGTCGGCCAGCGAGCGGGCGAACAGCGCGACCAGCAGTGCGCCGATCACCGTGACCAGCGCAAACACCAGCCAGGGCACAAAGCGCGTCGGGCCCGAGATCGAGGCATACAGTCGTTTGTCGGGCACGGCGATGATCAGGCGCCAGCTCGTGCCGGGAACGAGCGATGCCGTGAAGGTCGAAGGCGTCGCCGAGCCCTCGACAGCGCCGCGCGAGGCGCGCCCAGCCGACCGTGCGAGTTCCGGATCGACCTGCGCGAGCGTCACGGCGTTTGTCTCGGGGCTCGACGCCACCAGGCGCCCGGCCGAATCGACGATGTAGACGTTGTGCTCGGGGTAGGAGATCGCGTGCGCGACGAGTGCGTTCAGGGCGAGGTCGGAGGCGGAGTAGTCGGCGCTCAGCACTCGCCTGCCCTTGGGCGTCGCGTAGGGAACTGCGATGGCCGTCACCGCGGCGTCGGTCACGGGCGAGGAGATGACGCCGGAGGTCGAGACGGTGCCGTGCTCGGCCTTGACAAGGCTGGGGTAGCCCGAAGCGATCGGCTGGCCATGTAGGCCGGGTAGCCTCGGGAAGCTCTCGAGCACGCGCCCGGAGCGATCGAGCAGCACCGCGGCCGTGCTGTTCAGGGCGGCGGCGACGAGCTTGAAGTCGTGCGCGGAAACGGTCGCACCGGAGAGGAACTCGTTCGCCGCACGCCGCGAACGGCTGGCCTGCTCGGACAGGTAGTTGGCGGCGAAGCGCGCGGAGGCCGTGGCTCGCAGCGCGAAGCTCGACTGGATCTGCGACTTGGCCTGATCGCGCGATACCACGATCGCCGCGGCGAGCGTGCCGAGCAACAGAACCAGCGTGATGCAGGCAAGGCCGGTGGCGCGCGAGCGCCTGACGTGGCCGAGGCCGAAGGTGAGCATGGATTTCGCCGTTGTCATCGTGGGCGCGCCGTTATCGGTGGCCATCGATGGCCGCGTCGGGGTCATCTCGCAGAATCGACGTCCAACTGGCAGAACTTGAGCAAACGCACCGATATGTGGGCAGCTCTGGACGCATGCGCAGATAGGCTCACGACTGTGCCGAGCGTCGCGCGCCTGACCACCTCCGACGGCCTGCAGCTCGTGTACTACGAGTGGGGCGAGCACGGTGAGGGTCCGCCCGTTGTGCTGCATCACGGTTTCGTGGCAAACGCACGCGCCAACTGGGAAGGACCCGGGGTGGTTCAGGCGCTGGTGGGCGCAGGGCGCAGGGTTGTCGCTGCCGACGCCCGCGGGCACGGCGACTCCGACAAGCCGCACGACGCCGCGCGCTACGGCGAGGCGCGCATGGCCGAGGATCTGGCGACGCTGGTCGACACGATCGGAGCGGGGGAGGTCGACCTCGTCGGCTACTCGATGGGCGCTGTGGTGTCGCTGCTGCTGGATCCGCGCTTTGCGACCTCGATCGTCGAGTTCCTCGCCTGAGGCTCGCGGCGGTTCGCGGGCGGACATGGATATCGGTGAGATCATCGCGATCGCGATCGCGGGCACGGCTGCGGGAACGATCAATACGGTGGTCGGCAGCGGCACGCTGATCACCTTTCCCGTGCTGCTGGCGTTCGGCTACGCGCCGGTGACGGCGAACGTGTCGAACACGATCGGGCTGGTGCCCGGCTCGGTCTCCGGGGCGATCGGCTACCGGCGCGAGCTGGCCGGCCAGCGCGGGCGCGCGCTGGAGCTCGGCTCGATGTCGCTGCTCGGCGGCGTGACGGGCGCGGTGCTGCTGCTGGTGCTGCCGGCGTCGGCGTTCAAGGCCGTCGTGCCGGCGTTCATCGCCGTGGCGCTCGCGCTGACTGTGCTGCAGCCGCGATTGAACCGCGTGCTGGCGGGCCACGTGGCGGCGCGCTCGCGCCGGGCGATCGTGCTGCTGCCCCTCGCGGTTTACATAACCGGCGTCTATGGCGGCTATTTCGGTGCGGGGCAGGGGATCCTGCTGCTGGCGATCCTGGCGGTGCTGCTGCCGCAGAGCCTGCATCGCTCCAACGCGCTGAAGAACGTGCTGGCCGGCACGGTCAACGGTGTGGCCGGCGTGTACTTCATCTTCGCTGCGCACGTCGAGTGGGCGCCGGCGGCGATCATCGCGGTGTCCTCGATCGGCGGCGCGCAGCTCGGCGCGCGCTACGGCAGGCGCCTGCATCCCGACGTGCTGCGTGCGCTGATCGTGGTCGTCGGCGTCGCCGCGATCGTCGACCTGCTCGTCAGCTGAGCGGCGCGTCCGGCAGAACCTCGCGCAGCCACGCCGACGCGGCGGGTATGTCGGTCGGGTCGATCTGATGCCCACCGGCGAACTCGCGGTAGTCGACCGGCAGGCCTCCGGCGAGCAGTTGATCGCGCGCGCTGCGCGCGAAATCGACGCTGATCACGCCGTCGTCGCTGCCGTGCCTGATGAACGCGCGAAGGCCGCCGCGGTCGGCCGTAGACGCCCGCCAGCCGTCGACGCTGGGGATGAAGCCAGAGAAGGCGAGAACGCCGGCCGGCGCTGGGCGCTCGGCGCTGAGCGCCAGCGCATAGCTCATCACCGAGCCCATCGAGAAGCCGCCGAGCACGGTGCGCTGGGGAGGCACGCCCGTGCGCTGCCAAAGCTCGTCGTGGAACTCGCTGAGCAGGGCGTAGGCGGCATGGAAGGTCTCGCGGTCGGGGAAGCCGACGCGCGGCACCAGGTACCAGTGATTGCCCGGCCAGCCGGGAACCGTCAGCGGCCCGCGCGGCGTGACGACGTGCAGCCGCCGGTGGGGATCGAGCGCGTCGGCGAGCCCGAGCAGGTCGTTCTCGTCGGCGCCGCGCCCGTGGTGAAGCACCAGCAGGCCGCTGGCCTCACCGGCGGGCGGGCGCTCGCGATAGACCGCTTCGCTCACGCGGCGGAGCGCTGCTGGCCGATCCAGGCGAGGATCGCGCGCGAAGGTGTGAGCACGGTGCCGTCGGCGAGCTTCAGCGCCGGCAGCTTGGTCTGGCCGGTGGCATCGCGCAGCTGCTCGCGCGAGCCTTTGCGCATGAACGGAAACGGGCTGCCGTGCGCCGCGACGACCTTGACGTACTCGATGCCGCCGTCTGCAAGCGCTTCCTGGACGCGGCGGCAGGGGTGGACGCGCGGGCCGCCTTCGTCGCCATGGCATACGTACAGCGTGGGAATCTCAGCCATCTTCATCGCGCAACGATAATGCGCTTTCGTCCCGCGATGCGAATGGAGAACCACAATGCCGATCGACCAGAACCGCCTCGGCGCGCACGTGGCCGCGCAGATGGAGGCCATCGAAGCCGACTACGCCGACACCGACGCTCAGATCGGCACGATCGTGACGATCGTCGAGGTGCTCAGCGAGGAGCGCGGCTCAGACGTGCGAATCCGTCCCAGCGATTCGCGCCCGCATGCGATCCTCGGCATTCTGCGCTGGGCCGAGACGCTGATGCTCGGCGCGGCAACGCAGCCGGGTGGCGAGCAGGAGTGACCTGAACAGAGAGGAGATTGCTCGATGGCTCATGCAGTGGATTTCACCAACGTCTCGACCAGCGGTCTGGAATCCTCGCCCGTCGCCGACGCGCTCGCCGGCCTGCGAGCGAACGAGGCCCGTTACTTCAAGAACAAGTACGACCATGTGTTCACGGTGGAGCCGGCAAGCGACGCCGAGGCGACGATCGAGTGGATACACCGAATCCTCGAGGAGGAACGCGACATCGTGATCGCCTCGCGACCGCTCGAGGCGACGGCCTTCCAAGTGGAAAACATCCGAATGGCCTACGTGTTCTACGAGAGCGGGCTGTCGATCAACGTGATGTACACCGTCGACGGCGACAAGAAGCGCGCGGTCGGCTTCAAGCTCTCCGAGGGCATGGAGATTCCCGCGGAGCTGGCCTCGTTCAAGTTCGCGCGCCAGAAGTCAAAGCTCGCCGGAACGATTCGCGGTTCCTATTTCGTGCTGAAGAAGGAGTGGTGACCACGCGGTCAGTCGCTGTCGTGGAGCACCGGCGCGTATGAGATGCCGACGATCGCGCCCTCCGGCGACTGCAGCCTGGCTACGGTCTGACCCCACGGCTCCTCGCGGGGCGGGTGCAGCAGCCCGTAGCCGGCCTGCTCCAGCTCCCGCGCCGCCGGAGCGACCGCTGCGGCCTCGGCGACGTCGAACTCGATGCTGACCTGCGGCACCGGCAGCTCCGCCGGCCACTGCGACGTCCCAAAACACGCCTGCGCGGCTTGGGACAACGGCCAGATGCCGAAGGACCTGCAGCCGGCAATGTTCTCGCTGTGGTGGTAGTCGTCGCCGTGGCTCTCCAGCGGAAGCCCTAGCGCGTCCACGTACAGCTTGCGACTGGCCGGCGGGTCGGGCGTGATCACCGCCACAGTTGAGAGGAAATCGATGTTCATGTCGCCTCCGTTTTCCTACGCTCGATAATGCATGTTATGTAAACAACCAAGTGAGCTCAGGAGAGCTCGCGCGGTGAGATGACGCCGAACTGCAGCGCCTTCTCGGCCAGCGTGGCCCGCTTCTGGTTCTGTGCGAGCTCGCCGAGGGCGAACTTGCCGAACAGCGAGCGCAGGTGCATCTTCACGGCGTCGACGCTGAGAAACACCTCGTCGGCGATCTGCTGATTGGTGGCCGGCGTGGCAAAGGCGCCGTCACGATACGGGCGGCACAGCGCCACGAGCACGCGTCGCTGGGTGTCGGTCAGCTCGATCGTCGGCAGCTCCCCCGCCGACACGGTTTCCTGAACGAGCGTCGCCTGGGCGGCGCGGTAGGCCAGCACCGTGCGCCCGACGCGGATGCGATCTTCGTCGCGCAGGCGCTGGCGGCCGGAGATGCGCTGGCCGTTGACGTACGTGCCGTTCGTGGACAGCCCGTCGTCGACGATCGCCCATTCCCCGCCGAGGTGGTGAAGCTCGGCGTGCAGGCCTGAGACCTCGCTGTCCCAGCCCAGCGACAGGTCGGCCTCATCGCGGCGGCCGATCGTGCTGCTCGCCGCGCTGTCAGCGGGCGCCACGGCGAACAGGCGCAGAGTGCCCTGCTCATCGCGAAAGGCCAAGAACGCCTCGCCGGCGCGCTCCGCGGCGAGCAGCTGTTTGAGCTCTGGCGCGGACAGCGAGTGTCGGGCGAGCGGGTCCTCGCTCACACCGAGGTTCTGCGCCGTTCGGAATCCTGCGCCGGCCCGGTCGTGCCGCCCACGTGACAGACGAACGCGCCCGCCTGGGCGCCCGGCGCGGGATTGACGACCAGCGAGGCCGTGTAGCGCTTTGCGCGGTCGCTTCGGCCGCCGTTCGGAACGGCGGCGTTCTGCGCCGCGACCAGGCGCCCGCACAGCGCCGGAGCCGTCGCCGTGGCCGGCACGCTCTTGCTCAGTTCGCTGGCGTCGAGCACGCCGCTGTAGATGCCCGTGCCGTCGTAGTCGGTGCCGTGCACGACGATCACAGCGTTTTCGTTGCGAATCGCTGCGGCGACCTTCGGCGGCACGACGATCGTGCGCGAGTAGTGCAGGTTGCCTCCGGATAGAAAGCGCGGAAACGCGAGGATGCTGGCCACGCCGGTGTCGCCGTGCGTCGTCAACGCCTGCACCGGCGGCCCGTAGTAGTTGATGCCGTCGTTGGTGCTGATCGACAGGTGGTTGTTGTGCAGCCGCGCGGCCGACGCCGGCGGGCACTGCCCTTTGCCCCCTGCATGGATGTGCATCAGATGCACCAGTTCGGCGCCGTTGTCCAGTCCGCTGGTCGTCACCGTGATCGCGGCGCTGTCGCCGTTGAGGTGCACCATGGCCGAGCCCGACCCGCTGACATGATTGGTCGGCACCTCGGCCAGCGCCGCATCCGACGGCGCGCCCTTCGGCGTGCTCGATCCTGAGCTCGCGAGGATTATGACAACCACCGCAGCGGCGATGAGTGCCGCCACCAGCGCGCCTATCAGCCGGCCTTTGCCGCGCGGCGGGCCGCCTTTATCATCGCCCACGCTCGCCGCGACAGGCGTCGCGACGCTCGGGGCGCCTGACTCGGCGGCGAGCGACGACGCGGCGAGCTGTGGCTTGGAGAGGGCTTCTGTGGGCTCAGCCGCGGACACCGCGGTGTCCCCCACGCTCGCGCCTGGGCTCGGCGCAAAAGCTGCCGCCGGCTGAGAGTGGATCGCAGTGCGACAGGCCTCGAGGAAGCTCTCGCATGTCGGATAGCGCGCCTGCAGATCGCGCGACAACCCCTTTGCGATCGCGGCGTCGAGCGCGACCGGCAGGTCGGGCCGGGCGCGTCTGACGGGTTCGAGCTCGCCGAGTGGCGGGTGAATGCCTTCGGCCAGTTCGCGCTGGAAGGGAATGCGCCCGGTCAGGCACTCGTAGAACGTCACCGCGAGCGCGTACACGTCGGTCTGGGCGGTCACCTCGCGGCCTTCGAGCTGCTCCGGCGCCATGTAGCCGACGGTGCCGATCGAGGCGCCGGCGCCCGTCAGGCCCCCGCTGAAGGCGGCGCTCTTGGCGATGCCGAAGTCGGTCAGATAGACGTGTTCGATGACGCCGGCCGTCGAGCGCTGCAGCAGGATGTTCGCGGGCTTGACGTCGCGGTGGACCAGACCGTGCGCGTGTGCTGCATCGAGCGCCATGGCCACCGGCGTGAGCACGCGCAGCGCCTGCTCTGTGTCGAGCGGCCCGGAGCCGTTCAACAGCGTCTTCAGATCGCCGCCTGCGACGTAGCGCATGACGATGTAGAGCGAGTCCTCGTGCAGGCCCATGTCGTTGATCGGGATGACGTTCTGATGGTCGATCCCGGCGGCGATCTGCGCCTCGCGCAGGAAGCGCTCGCGAAACGTGTCGTCGGAGCTGAGCTCGGGCGCGAGCACCTTCACCGCGACCGGCATGCCCAGCCGCGCGTGTTTGGCGCCATAGACGACGCTCATCCCCCCACGTCCGATCACCGAGTCGATCAGGTAGTTGCCGAGCTGGCCGCCGACGACGAGCTTGTCCGTCACGCGGCCAAGTCTAAGCGGAGCGCCTGTCGCCGGCACGGGCCGGCGGTGGCGTCGCGGCGACCGGCCCGTCCCGTGGCGGCGTGCTTGCGCACGGGAGGAGCCGGTCGCGAGTCTGGCGCATGTGCGGTGCGCCGTTCAGCGCGCAACGCGGGCGCTTGCGACCTGCAGCACCCCGTGGTGAAGTGGCGTCGAGCCGCTCGGGGCGAGCGTCTTGCTCGGTGCTTTGATCGCGTTTATCAGCCAACCGAAGTGCCATTCGCCGTCCTGGCCGCAGGTGAACAGGCCAACTTTCGTGCCGACCGGCACCGTTTCCACCTTGCCGTCGTTCTCGATCTGGCAACCCGCCGTTCCGCCAGTCCCTTTCTTGCTGTCGGCGTGTGCGCTGCCGGTCACAACGAAGGCCAGTGCGATCGCGCCGATCGCCAGCGCGGCGAGCATCTTCTGCAGCAGTGCGGAGGTGATGTTGGTGAGCTGAGCGTTGTGCATTTGCTTCTCCTTGTTGGAGTGGGTTTGTTTGACACCCACATCCTCAGCCGGGCCGGCGCCCGTTCATAGACACCCCAGGGTTAGTTGCGCTCACCCTCGCCAGACCGCGCGACAGCGGTGCGCTGCCCGGCCGAGCGATAATCGCCGGCGATGGCCGATGCGCACGCCACTCCTCTGATCGGCCGCACCGCCTGGGCGCGCAACCTCGCCACTCCGGTGCGCGACTTCCTCAGCACCGAGACGGGCAGCGCGATCGTGCTGCTCGGAGCGACGATCGTCGCGCTGCTGTGGTCCAACTCGCCGTGGTCTGACACCTACGAATCGGTATGGACGACGAAACTGTCGATCAGCCTCGGCGGCGGGGGAATCGCCACCGACCTGCGCCACTGGGTCAACGAGGGGCTGATGACGTTCTTCTTCCTCGTCGTCGGCCTGGAGGCAAAGCGCGAGTTCGACATGGGCGAGCTGCGCGAGCGACGCCGGCTGGCCGTTCCCGTGCTCGCGGCCTTGGGGGGCATGGCCGTGCCGGTGGGCATCTTCTTGCTGTTCAACGCCGGCGGCGCCGGCGCGCATGGCTGGGGCGCGGCGATGTCCACCGACACGGCCTTCGCGCTCGGCGCGCTCGCGCTGCTGACTCCGCGCGTGGCGACGCGACTGCGCGTGTTCCTCTTGACGCTGGCCGTGGTCGACGACCTCGGCGCGCTCGTCGTGATTGCGACCGCCTATACCAAACACCTCTCGCTGACGGCATTGGCGGTTGCCGCGGGGCTGCTGCTCGTGCTGCTCGCGCTGCGCTTCGCACCTCCGTGGCGTCGCCAGGCCTCGGTGATCGCCGGCGTCGCCCTGTGGATCGCGATGTTCAAGTCGGGCATCGATCCGGTGATCGCCGGATTGATCGCGGGCTTGGCGACGAGCGCCAGTCCGCCGGCGCGCGAGGACCTCGAGCGCGCAACGGAGCTGACACGCTCCTTTCGCGAGCAGCCCACGCCGGAGCTCGCGCGCACCGCCCAGCGCAGCGTGCTCTCGGCGGTCTCGCTGAACGAGCGTCTCCAGTACGCGCTGCACCCCTGGACCAGCTATGTGGTCGTGCCGCTGTTCGCGCTCGCCAATGCCGGCATCCACGTGACCGGATCGCTGCTTGGCGACGCCGTCTCCTCGCCGATCACGCTGGGCATCTTCCTCGGCTACGTGGTCGGCAAGCCGGTCGGCATCCTCGGCGCCTCGTGGTTGGCCTCGCGGCCCGCGCTGCACGGGCCGCGGCCGCCGATCAGCTGGCCGTTGCTGGTCGGCGGCGGAGCTGTCGCGGGCATCGGCTTCACCGTCTCGCTGTTGATCTCCGGACTCGCCTTCTCCGGCGAGCGCCTGGCCGAGGCGAAGCTCGGCGTGCTCACTTCGGCGATCGTCGCGCCGCTGATCGCGTGGGTGATCTTCCGCGTCGTGCGCGGCCTGCCGAGCAACGTCCGCGCGCGCCAGATCAGCGGCACCGCCGAGGACCTGGTCGACCTCTCAGAGGATGTCGACCCCGAGCGCGACCACATCCGCGGGCCGGCCGACGCTTCGGTCACGCTGGTCGAGTACGGCGACTTCGAGTGCCCCTACTGCGGCCAGGCAGAGCCGGTCGTGCGGGAGCTGCTGGCGAGCTCTGACGACGACGTGCGCTACGTCTGGCGTCACCTGCCGCTCAACGACGTGCACGGCAGCGCGCAGCTGGCAGCCGAGGCGATCGAGGCGGCCAATGCCCAGGGCGCGTTCTGGGACGTGTACGACGCGTTTCTCGCTCACCAGGACGCGCTGGCGCCCGCGGACATCACGAAGATCGCCCAAGGCCTTGGGCTGGATCTGGAGCGCTTCTGGTCAGACGTGCGCCACCACGAGTACGCGGCCCGTGTCGCCGAGGATGTCGCAAGCGCAGATGCCAGCGGCGTGTCGGGCACGCCCACGTTCTTCATCAACGGACGTCGCCACCAGGGCGCCTATGACATCGACACGCTCAGCGCTGCCGTGCGCGCGGCGCGCGGACGCGCTCGGCTGACCGCCGCGGCCTCCAGCTGAGCCGAGCGCGCGCCGCGCTCGGCGCCGCGCTCGCACAGTTGTTTGCAGATCGCTTCGGCGCTTGAGCTTTCCCGCCAGAAGCCGAAGCATTCTGCATGTCGCTGCTGCGTACGTGCCGCCACCTGTCCGCACGGCTCACCTTGACCCAGCGCGTCGCTGTGCTCAGCCTTGTGCCGATGGTGCTGCTGGGGTTCGTCTTGACGAACGTGATCGAGCGCCAGGTGCAGTCGCACAGCATCAGCGACGCCGGCCAGTCGGCGCGTCTGATCGCCAGCATCGCCATCCAGCCGCGGCTGACGCCGCGCGAGCTGAAGGTCGGCCTCACGCCGGCGCAGGTAGGAGAGCTAGACGATCAGCTGAGGGCTCGCTCGAGCACCGAGAACCTCGCCCGCATCAAGATCTGGAACGCGGTTCACACGGTCGTCTACTCCGACGATCACCGCTTGATCGGACGCAGCTTCCCACCGGCAGGCGACCTCAACCATGCGCTGCAGGGCAAAGGCACGAGCGGCGAGGTCATCACGCCGCGTCCGCACAGTGAGACCGCCAGCGAGGTAGGTCTCGGCGAACTTGTTGAGGTCTACGTACCGCTTCGCTTCACCTCGAGCGGTGAACCGGCCGGCGCCTTTGAGATCTATCTCAGCTATCGCCCGATCGCCGCCGCGCTCGCAGACGACAAGCGCGTGATCGCGATCGTCGTGGCGATCGGCCTGGCGCTGCTGTGGGCGGTGCTGTTTCGCATCGTCGCGCAGGCTTCACGGCGGCTGCGTCGCCAGGCCGATGAGAACGACGTGCTCGCCCGCTATGACCCGCTCACGTCGCTGCCGAACCGCACGCTGTTTCGTGAGCGTGTGGGCGCGGCGCTAGACGGCCCCGCGGACAAGCGCGATGCGCTTGCAGTTCTGCTGATCGACCTCGAGGGTTTCACCAAGATCAACGGAACGCTCGGTAACGCGACAGGCGACGCGGTGCTCTGTGAGACGGCGCGGCGGTTGACG
>DATARK010000031.1:0-31089 GCA_036264175.1 Solirubrobacteraceae bacterium | reverse complement strand
GTCGCCCGGGTGCTCGACCTCAGCCGCCATTCACTTCGACGATCACCGCGTCCCCCTGGCCTCCGCCTGAGCAGATCGCCGCGCAGCCGAGGCCGCCGCCACGGCGACGGAGCTCCAGCACGAGCGAGCCGAGGATCCGCGCGCCCGACGCACCGATCGGATGGCCGAGCGCAACCGCGCCACCGTTGACGTTGACCTTGTTCTCGTCGATCCCGAGCATCCGGATCGAGTTCAGCGTGACCGACGCGAACGCCTCGTTGATCTCCCACAGGTCGATGTCGCCCGGCTGCAGCCCGGCTTTCTCCAGCGCCTTCTTCGCAGCGCTCGCCGGGGTGGTCGCCAGATAGGCGAAGTCGTTGGCGCTCTGCGCGTGCGCGACGATCTCCGCCAGCGCCTCCTTGCCGTTGGCCTGCGCCCACTCCTCGGAGCTGAGCACCAGCGCGCCGCCGCCGTCGTTGACGCCCGGCGAGTTGCCTGCCGTGTGCGAGCCCTCCTTGCCGACCAGCCCCGGCAGCTTGGCCAGCGCCTCCAGCGAGCTGCCGCGGCGCGGGCCCTCGTCGACCTCGACGACCGTGTCGCCCTTGCGCCCCTTGACGGTCACCGAGACCGTCTCGTCGGACATGCGCCCCTCGTCGATCGCCGCCAGCGCGCGTTCGTGCGAACGCAGCGCCCAGCGGTCGAGATCCGCGCGCGTCATCTCCAGCTCCTCGCCGACCTCCGTGGCCTCGACGAACATCTGCTTGCCCGAGAACGGGTTGGTGAGGCCGTCGTGCACCATCGCATCGAGCATCTTGGCGTCGCCCATGCGGTAGCCGAAGCGCGCCTGCGGCAGCAGGTAGGGAGCCTTGGACATCGACTCCATGCCGCCGCCGACGCCGACTTCCAGGTCGCCCGCGCGGATCGCCTGGTCGAGCAGCACCGAGGCGCGCAGCCCCGAAGCGCAGACCTTGTTGATCGTCTCCGAGGAGACCTCCTTGGGAATGTGAGCTTTGATCTGCGCCTGGCGTGAGGGAATCTGTCCCTGCCCGGCCTGCAGAACCTGGCCCATGATCACGTGTTCGACCTGCTCGGGCTCGACCGACGAGCGCTCCAGCGCCGCCTCGATCGCCGCGCTGCCCAGCTCGGTCGCTTCGAGCGTCGACAGCCCGCCGCCCATCTTGCCGATCGGTGTGCGCGCGCTGCCGAGAATCACGGTCTTGGGCATGAGAACAGGGCTCTCCAGTGTCTAGGGGAAAAGTGCCGAGAGGACGGCAATGCTAGCGATCCGGATATCGTGCGCGGCCGAATGAAGGTCTCGGCAACGACGGAATCGGGCAGTGGCACTGGCGCCGACACGGTCGTCGTCGGCGTGCTCGGCGGGCGCCTGGCGAGCGCCGACGCGCCGCCCGAGCTCGCCGCGTTGCTCGACAGCGGCGAGGCACGCGACTCGTTCAAGTCGCTCGCGCTGGCGCACGCCGGCGGCAAGCGCTGGCTGACCGTTGGCCTCGGCAACCTCGAGGACCTGACGCCCGAGCGCGCGCGCGTCGCCGCCGCGGTGGCTCGCGACCGCGCTCGCGAGCTGGCGACGAGCACGCTGTGCTGGGAGCTGCCCGACGACGCCGGCGAGCAGATCGCCGCCGCGCTGGTCGAGGGCACGATGCTCGCCGACTATCGCTTCGAGCGCCACAGGTCCGCGCCCGCCGAGGCAGAAGCCGATGCGCCGCCCAAGCACCTGCAGGCGCTGGTCGTGCGGTCCGCTCGGGATGTCTCCAGAGCCGTGACCGACGCGGCGGTGGTCGCCGAGGCGGTCAACGCCGCGCGCGACCTGCAGAACCGGCCCGCCAACGACCTCACGCCGAGCGCGCTGGGCGCCTACGCCGAGGCGCTCGCACGCGACGTCGACGGCCTGTCGGTCGAGGTCGAGGGCCGCGAGGAGATCATCGGGCGCGGCATGGGCGCATTCGCCGCCGTCGCGCAGGGCTCAGACCAGGAGCCCGCGCTGATCACCATGCGCTACGAGGGCGCCGGCGCGAAGCGTCCGACGCTCGGCTATGTCGGCAAGGCGGTCACCTTCGACAGCGGCGGCATCTCGCTGAAGCCCGGCGCGAAAATGGCCGAGATGAAGTTCGACATGTCCGGCGGCGCGGCCGTGATCGAGGCCGTCGCGGCGATCGCCCGCCTCGGCCTGCCGGTCAAGCTGGTCGCCGTCATCGGCGCCACCGAGAACCTGCCGAGTGGACACGCGGTCAAGCCCGGCGACATCGTCACCGCCTCCAACGGCCGCACGATCGAGGTCAACAACACAGACGCCGAGGGACGGCTCGTGCTCGCCGACTGCCTCTGCCATGCGCTCGCCCAGGGCGCCGAGCGGCTCGTCGACCTGGCCACGCTGACCGGCGCCGTGATCGTGGCGCTCGGCTCGACCTACGCCGGCCTGATGGGCAACGACGACGCGCTGGCCGAGCAGGTCTCGGCGGCGGGCGAGCGAAGCGGCGAGATCGTCTGGCGCCTGCCGCTGCATCCCGAGTACGACGAGCTGATCAAGGGCGCCTACGGCGACCTGGACAACGCGCCCGAAGCGCGCAAGGCCGGCACGATCGTCGGCGCCGCCTTCCTCTCGAACTTCGTCGGCGACGTGCCCTGGGTGCACCTGGACATCGCCGGCTCGGCCTGGGAACTCGGGCGCGCCTACGCGCCCAAGGGCGCATCCGGCTACGGCGTGCGCCTGCTCGTCGAGCTGGCCCGCTCGTTCAGCTCCTGAGCGCCGCGCGCCGCCCGTCGGACTCGACCGCCTGCAGTTCGAGGCGTGCCGCGACCGGCGCCCAGGCGGCGCCGCGAGGATCGACAAACGCGCGATGGCGGCCGGCCTCTCCCTCGATCTCCACCAGCTCCACCTCGCCGCCCGCCGCGCCGGCAGCGCTCGCGTAGTTGCGACTCAGCATCACCGACACCGTTTCGTCGAGCACACCGTGCACCAGCAGCACCGGCATCGCCAGCGGCACGCGCCGCAGCGGGTCGGCCACGTCGTAACGATCGGGCAGGCGCTCGGGCGAGCCGCCCATCAGCAGCCGCACTGCGCCACCGTGCCACTGCTTGTAGGCGCCGGCCAGATCGCACACGCCCGCCAGCGAGATCGTGCGCGCGATCGGCACGCGCGGACGACCGGCGATCGCGCCCGGCGCGCCGGCCGGCAGCGCGGTGCGCCCGGCCGCCCACAGCGCCAGATGGCCGCCGGCGGAGTGCCCGAGCACGTCCACGCGAGTGAGATCCAGCGCCGGATGCAGGCCGTCGAGGTGGTCGATCGCCGCCGCTACGTCGGCGAAAGTCTCCGGCCAGCCACCACCGTTGCCGATGCGCCTGTACTCGATGTTCCACACCGCCCAGCCGCGCATCACAAGGTCGGCCGCCAGCGCGCGCATGACCGCGCGACCGTAGCGCTTGTGCCACGAGCCGCCGTGGATCAAAACGATCACCGGATGCGGCCCCGCGCCGCCGGGCAGATGCAGATCGCCGACCTGCGAGCGGTCAGAGCCGTAGCGAAGGGAGCGCCCGCGCGTAAAGAGGTAGTGCTGAATCCAGCGAGCTCTGCTCATGCGCGGCCATCGTAGACGCACGCAAGCTGTGACAATGCCGCTGCCATGGACTTCGACCTCTCATCCGACCACGAGCTGATCCGCCGCACGGTGCGCGAATTCGCCGAAGGCGAGGTCGCGCCGGTCGCCGAGGAGCTCGACCGGACCAAGGCATTTCCCTATGAGATCGTCGCCAAGCTCGGCGCGTTGAACCTGATGGGCATCCCCTTCCCCGAGGAATACGGCGGAGGCGGAGGCGACACGCTGGCATACGCGCTGGCCGTCGAGGAGCTCACGCGCGTGGACTCCTCGGTGGCGATCACGCTGTGCGCGCACACCTCGCTGGGCACGCAGCCGATCTACCTGTTCGGCTCCGAGCAGCAGAAGCGCGAGTGGCTGCCGCGGCTGTGCGCCGGCGAGCTGCTCGGCGCGTTCGGCCTGACCGAGCCCGAAGCCGGCTCGGACGCAGGCAACACGCGCACGCGGGCGCGCCTGCAGGATGGCGAATGGACGATCGACGGCGCCAAGCAGTTCATCACCAACGCCGGAACCGAGATCTCCGGCGTCGTCTGCATCACGGCCGTCACCGGCGACACAGATGGCGGCGAAACCAACGGCGCCAACAGAGAGATATCCAACATAATCGTTCCCAACGGCACCCCCGGCTACGAGCAGGGCGAGCCCTATCGCAAGATGGGCTGGAACGCCTCTGACACGCGGCCGCTGTCCTTCGAGCAGTGCCGCGTGCCCGAGCAGAACCTGCTCGGACCGCGCGGCGCCGGCTTCAAGCAGTTCCTGCACATCCTCGACATCGGTCGAATCGGCGTCGCCGCGATGGGCGTAGGCCTGGCCCAGGGCGCGCTCGACGAGGCGCTGAAGTACGCCAAGGAGCGTCGCGCCTTCGGCAAGCCGATCTCCAAGTTCCAGGCGATCCAGGCAAAGCTCGCCGACATGGCCACCGAGATCGAGGCCGCGCGACTGCTCGTCTACAAGGCCGCGCGCGAGAAGGACGCCGGGCGCAACTTCACGCTGACCGCCGCCCAGGCCAAGCTGAAGACCGGCCGCCTGGCCGTGCGCTGCTCAGAGGAGGCCGTGCAGATTCACGGCGGCTACGGCTACATCGAGGAGTACCCCGTCTGCCGCTTCTACCGCGATGCCAAGATCCTCACCATCGGCGAGGGCACCGACGAGGTTCAGCAGATGGTCATCGCCCGCGCGCTCGGCGCCTAGCGCCGCAGGACGCGCAGGAGGCGCGAGCAGCGGCGGCTGGCCCGGCGGAAGGTGTTGCTCCGTTCACGCGCGGCGATAGCCATCGTATATACCCTCGCAACGATCGTATCTACAATGGCGCACGGCGCGCGCGTTGGACTAGTCGGTGTGCCCCCGCAGCAGGGCCCCGCTCGCGGTGGCGCCAGCGATGTGTAAATACCATCGCTACCGCGGCTCGAGCACGACGACAGGTATCTCCCGCTCGGTGCGCTTGCGATAGCCGTCATAGCCCGGATACACGCCGACCATCAGCTTCCACAGCCGCTCGCGCTCGTCGCCCTCGGCGATGCGCGCACGCACGTTGCGCACCTGCGAGCCCACCTGCACGCGCGTCTCGGGATTGGCGCGCAGGTTGTGCAGCCACGCCGGGTTCTTCGTATAGCCGCCCTTGGATGCGACCAGCACGAGGTTCTCGCCGTCGCGTCCGTAGACCAGCGGACTCGTGCGCTTGACGCCGCTGCGCGCGCCGACGTGGTCGAGCAGCAGCATCGGCGGCGCGCCGGGAAAGCGGTGGCCGATCAGGCCTTTGCTGAGGCGGTAGGCCGTCGTGTGGCCGCCCATCAGGCGGCGCAGAATCGGCCAGTTGCGATCTGCCAGGTTGAGGTAGTCCACCGCGACCACGAGCCTAGCTAGCTCGCGCCGCGCGTGACCGTCTCGCGTTCCAGCAGTGCGGCCGCAGCGCTGGCCGGGTCCAGTCGCCGTTCGATCACCTGGTCGATCAGCGCCTGGAAGTCGGCGTCCTCGTGCAGCTCCTCCTCCAGTCGCCTGCGCATGCGCGCCGTGGCGATCGCCAGCACCTCGTTGCGCAGATTGCGCGCCCGGCGCTCGTTGAGCTGGCCCGCCGCGAGAATGTGCTCGCGATGCTCGTCCAGACGCGCGACCAGCTCGTCGACGCCGACGCCGCGGCTGGCCTCGGTCTTGACGATCGGCACGCGCCAGCTGCCGCGCACCTGCTCGGGCGTGCGGTCGAGGTTGGCCAGCGACAGCACGCCGCGGATCTCGCGCACCATCGTGTCGGTCAGCGGGTGGTCGGCCTTGTTGATCACGATCACGTCCGGAATCTCCATCACGCCGGCCTTCAGCGCCTGGATCGAGTCGCCCGAGCCCGGCATCAGCACCAGCACGATCGTGTCCGCGTGGTCGATGATGTCGATCTCCGCCTGGCCCACGCCGACGGTCTCCACGAACACGTCTTCGCGCCCGGCCGCATCGAGCAGCAGCGCCGCCTGCAGCGCTGCCTCGGACAGGCCGCCGAGCGCTCCGCGGTTGGCCATCGAGCGGATGAACACTCCCTGGTCGAGAAAGTGCTCAGTCAGGCGAATGCGGTCGCCCAGCAGCGCGCCCTGCGTGAACGGCGAGGACGGGTCGATCGACAGCACGCCCACGCTGCGCCCGGCCTCGCGTCGCGCCTTCGTCAGCGCGCCGATCAGCGTCGACTTGCCCACGCCCGGCGGCCCGGTGAAACCGAACACCGCGGCTTTGCCCGTGTGCGGATAGACCTGCTTGACCAGCTCCCAGCCCTCGGGGCGGTCGTCCTCGACCAGCGAGATCGCACGCGCCAGCGCGCGTCGGTCGCCGTCGAGCAGGCGTTGGGCGAGGTTCGCATCGGCCATCGAGGGCGCAATCATCGCAGGGCAATACGATTCGACCGCCATGGAGCAACTGCTCGCAGATCCGCCGCAGTCCGGCACGGCCGAGGAGATCGCCGCCGCGCTGCGCGGCGCGCCCGAGCCGCTGCACGGCGGGCCGCTGGCGCTGCTGCGCTTCATGCGCGCCAACCACATGCTCGACCGCCGCTACGCGCGGCTGATCGTGCGTTTCGTGCTGCTCAAGCTGCGCTACGGCCGCCGCCTGCAGACCGACGGCCTGTGCTTCATCTGCCCGCGCGTGCAGCTGGAGATCGGCCGCGGCGCCACGCTGCGCGTCGGGCGCTGGGCGTGGATCGGCCACGGCTGCAAGATCCGCGTGCACGAGGGCCAGGTGGAGATCGGTGCGAAGACCGTCATGGGCCAGGAGTGCACCATCTCGGCCTTCCAGCACGTGTCCATCGGTCGCGAGTGCATCCTCGCCGACCGCGTCATGCTGATCGACTTCGACCACGGCGTCACCGAGGTCGAGCGGCCGATTCGCCTGCAGGGCATCTACAAGCGCGACGTGCACGTTCACAGCAACGTGTGGATCGGCTACGGCGCCTGCGTGCTGCGCGGCGTCACCGTCGGCGACAACTCGATCGTCGGCACCAACGCCGTGCTCACGCGCGACGTGCCCGAGAACGCAGTCGTCGGCGGCGTGCCCGCGCGCGTCATTCGCATGCGCGAGGCACCGCGCACGATGCGCTGGCAGTGAGTCGCGCGTCCATCAAGTAGCTACGAAACGAGCGAGGTTGCGCAGCTCGCCGCCGGCGCTGCCGGGCTCCTCCAGCGCGCGGCGCAGAGCGGCGCCGTGCCCGGCCACACGCTCGCGCGCGTATGGGCCGGCGAGGCCACGGCCGAGCATGAACGCCCAATCGCTGGACTGCAGCGCCAGCAGCTGGCGCGCCGTCGTGCGATCGCCCAACGCGCCCGCGGCGACCACCCGCAGCTCGGCGGCGCGCAGCTCGAATGCGACGTCGGCCACGGCCGGTCCCGACCAGGTCGACAGGTCCCCCTGCGCACCCCAGGATGATGCCTGTGCGCCGCCCCACTCGCCGGCCGGCGCCGCCTCCACGCGCTGCAGCGCGTCGTCGAGCGCGACCAGCTCGAGCCCCTGGCGCGCGCACTGCTCGACGACAGCGCCGAGCCACTGCACGCCCTCATACCACCAGTGCCCCAGCAGCTCCGTGTCCAGCGCACACACCGCCAGCCCACCGCCCGGCAGGCCGGCGCCGGCATCGCGCAGCCGTGCGCTCGTGCGCGCCACGAAGTCGGCGGCGTGCTCGCGCGCCCTGGCAAGCGCACGCTCGGGGTCATATGCGCTGCCGTCGTTGCTCCACGGCGTGTGGTGGTGGATCGTGTGATGGTGGTAGTCGCGATAGGCGCCATCGGCGGGATAGCCGCCCTCGCTCCACACGAGGTCCATCGTCACGCGGTCGATCGGCGCGAGCACCATTCCGGCGTCTGCGAGCAGCGGCTGCAGGTGCGCAGGAGCGCCAAGGCCGAAGCGTCGGGTCAGCTCGATGCACGTGGCGTGCACGCCGGCGTCCGCCAGCAGCGGCTCCAGACCAGCATCGTGTGCGCACTCGGGCAGCCAGAAGCCACCGCGCCAGCCCTCGCCGAAGCGGGCTCGGTGGGCGTCCACGCCGCTCTGCACCTGCATGCGCACGCCCGCGTCTGTGGCCAGCAGCGGCAGCACGGCGTGCGTAGCCGCAGACGTCCAGCGGGCGTGCGCCGAGAAGGCTCCGAGCAGGTCGCCGCCGCGCCGCGACAGCGCCTGCAGCGCCCGCTCGTAGTCGCTCCAGGATCGATCGAGCTCGCCCGCGAGCTCTGCGTGGCCGGCGCTGCGCATGCCCCGTGCGTCCTCGGCATGCGTGTCGCGGCGCACCTCGTCGACGAAGCGCACGAAGCGCTCCTGCCAGCCCGGCGCTTCCAGCTGGTCGCACAGCACCGGCGTCAGCGACAGCGTCAGCGGTGCGCCCGAGTCGAGCAGGTCGAGCAGCGGCAGGTAGCTGCCGGCTATCGCCTCCCACAGCCACTCCTCGCCGAACGGCCAGGTGCCGAAGCCCTCGACGTAGGGCATGTGCGTGTGCAGCACGATCGCCAGCGCGCCGCCCTCGCGGCGGGCGCTCACGCCTGGCACACCGCGACGAAGTCGAGCGCCGCATCGAGGCGCGCCTCGCCGGCGCCGCGCAGCGCGAAGTCCGACACCGAGATCGCCGGCGTGAACCAGTCATAGAAGCGCTTGGTAAGACGCAGGCGCGCGTGCGCGGCGTCCCAGCCGATGCGCAAGGCCAGCTCGTGCGCGCGCAGCTTGCGCGCGTGGAACAACCCGTACATGTCGACCTCCGAGAAGCACGAGCGGCACAGGCGCTCGAACTCCGCCGCGCGGTACTCGTGCACGTGCCAGGGGTTGCCCGAGCGCTCGGCGCCCTTGGGTGCGAGCGTCAGCACGTTGGGCGTGGACACGAACACGACGCCGCCCCCGCCTTTCGCCGTCGGGCCGCCGCCGCTGACCAGCGTGCGAAAGTGCGCGAGCGTCGCCGCGGGGTCCTGCAGGTGCTCGACGGTCTGCAGGAACACGACCGCGTCGGCCGGCTCGGAGTACGTGTCCACCAGCTCGCGCGCGAAGCTCACGTTGGCGGCGCCGTAGCGCAATCGCGCGTGCTCGTGAGCCTCGGGGTTCGCATCCACACCGACGACGCTCGTCGCGCTGCGCCCGAGCACGTCGGTGCCGTAGCCCTCGCCGCAAGCCATGTCGATCACGCGCAGGCCGGCGACGCGTGCGGCGATCCATTCGTAGACGACCAGGTGGCGGCGAAACCAGTAGTTCTCCTCGGGCACATCGGGAAGCGTGCGCTCGCCGGTCAGCGCCAGCGGCGGCACGCCGTCGGGCTGGTCGCGCTGGACGAAGTGGACTGAGGTCAAGAGATGACTTAGGTCGGGACGGTCAAGCCCGAGGAGAAAGGCGAGAACACGGCGCGCGAGTATATGGTGCCCCACCGTGCCGCCCGCCCTGAGCGCAGAGGAGATCCGTGAGGTCAACACCCGCTACCACGACGTGGCCGCCGGCCACTACGACGCCAAGTGGGGAATCGACTTCGGCGAGGTCGGCCGCGAACAGGTGCTGGCGAAGATCGACAAGGCGGTCGGCCACCGCCCCGACGGCTGGGCGCGGTCGCTGGAGATCGGCGCCGGCACCGGCTACTTCACGCTCAACCTCCTCGCCGCCGGCCTGATCGGGCAGGCGACCTGCACAGACATCTCGCCCGGCATGCTCGCTGCGCTGCGCGCAAACGCGGCTGGGCTAGGGCTCGACGTGACCACACAGCAGGTGGACGCCGAGCGCCTGCCGTTCGCCGACGGCAGCTTCGATCTCGTGCTCGGGCACGCCGTGCTGCATCACATTCCCGACCTCAACCGCGCCTTCGCCGAGTTCGAGCGCGTGCTCGCGCCGGGCGGCAGCGTGCTGTTCGCCGGCGAGCCGTCGCGCTACGGCGATCGCCTCGCCCGCGTGCCCAAGCGCGCCGCGGGCGCCGTGGCGCCCCTGTGGCGCCGCGCGATCGGCGCACGGAGCGTTCGTGCCGGCGCCGGCGAAGGGCCGGATGCGGCGCTCGAGGGTTTCGTCGACGTGCACGCGTTCGCGCCGGCCGAGCTCGCGCGCGCCGCCGCCGGTGCCGGGCTGACAGACGTGCGCATCACCGGCGAGGAGCTGCTGGCCAACTGGTTCGGCTGGACCAACCGCACGCTCGAGGCCACCGCCGAGCCCAACGACGTGCCGTGGGCCTGGCGCCAGTACGCCTATCGCGGCTATCTGATGCTTCAGAACCTCGACAGGCGACTGCTGGAGTCTCGCCTGCCGCCGGCGATCTTCTACAACCTGCTCGTCTCCGCACGCAAGCCGCGCAACGCCTGAGCGCCTGAGCGCCTGAGCGCCCTCGGCGCCGGCGGCGGCGCGACGTCGGCGCCTAGACTCCGCTGCATGGCCGAGCCAGCCCCCCAGGGCCTGCCGCTGTTCCCGCTGGGCATCGTCGCGCTGCCCAGCGAGGCGGTTCCGCTGCACGTCTTCGAGGACCGCTACCGACGCATGATCGAGCACTGCCTCAGCGCCGAGCCAGGAACGCCCGAGCGCGAGTTCGGCATCGTCTGGCTGTCCGACGAGGAGCTCAAGCAGGTCGGCTGCTCGTGCGACGTGGAGAGCGTGGTCGAGCGCATGGACGACGGGCGCGTGAACATCCTCGCGCGCGGCACGCGACCCTTTCGCCTGTTGCAGCGCCAGGACGACCTGCCCTATCCGGCCGGCCTCGTGGAGTTCCTCGACGACGAGGCCGAGCAGCCCGACGAGTCAGCGGCGACCAGCGCGCGTGAGCTGTATCGCGAGCTCGTCGAGCAGGCCACCGATCGCCAGCTCGGCGAGCCCGAGCTGGCCTTGATGAGCGCCTACCAGATGGCCGCAACCGTCGAGTTCGACAAGGACGCCAAGCAGGAACTGCTCGAGCTGCGCTCGGAGAACGCGCGACTGCGGCTGCTGGCGATGCTGCTGACCGCGGCGATCAAGCGTCTGGAGCTGATCGATCGCGCGCAGGCACGCGCGCAGTCCAACGGCAAGGTGCGCTTCGGCTAGGCAGAGCCGGCGCATACGCCGCCGCAACCCGCCCCGCAGCTACTCCGGCAGCCGGCAGACCTGCTGCGCAGCGCGCAGCACGAACAGCGCAAGCTGCCTCAACACCGCCGGCTGGCCGGCGGACGTGTCGCTGAAGCTGACCGTTCCGGCTTCGTCGCGCACGCGGTAGCTGAGCACCGTTTTGGGGCCTGGAGCGAGCGACATGTGTTCGGAGGCCGAGTCGTGCAGGTCTTCCTGGATCGCGCGCGCCTGCACCAGCTGCGAGTCGCTCAGTTTGAGCTTGCGCCCGGAGATCTTGGCGGCGCCGTTGCATGTCACGCCGCCTTCTTCGTTTACCAGCAGCGTCAGCTTGGCGCTCGGGCCGCTGCCGCTGCGCTGCACGACGAACAGGTCCGGCGCGGTGACACCGCCGCAGCCGCCCAGCGCCACACCGACAAGTGTCAGCAGAGCGATCGCGAGCGTGCCGCGGGTCGAACGCACGGCGCGGCGCGCGTGGACGGCGATCACGCGCTCTCCGCCACGCCGCCGCGGCGCGGGTCGCCAGCGCCGCTGAGCACGCTGCCGCGGCGGCGCACCGCCTGCACACCGCCGAAGAACAGGTTCAGATCGGAGAAGCGCACGAGCTCGTCGCCGTCGGCCTCCAGCTCATCCAGCGCGATGCCCGGCTCGGCATAGACCACGCCGGCCTCGAAGTGCACGCGCGGCGCGTCCACGGCCGCGCGAACGTCCAGGTCGCGATCGACGGCTCCGACGATCGTCTGCAGCAAGGCCGAGCGGATGCGGTTGGAGCCGGCGCTTCCGAGCACCAGCTCCACCTCGCCGTCGCGCAGCACGATCGACGGCGCCATCATGCTGGGCATCCGCCGCCCCGCCGGATGCAGGTGAAAGCCGAACGGGTTCAGATCCTCCTCGCCCATCACGTTGTTCAGGTGCAGGCCGGTGCCGGGCACGACGATGCCCGAGCCCTCTCCGTTGGTGCACGTGACGCTGCAGGCACGACCGGAGGAGTCGAGCACCGAGATGTGCGTGGTCGAGCCAAGGCGCGCGGACAAAAACCGCTCGAGAAAGCCCTCCTCGCTGAGGCCGTCGAGGAAGTCCGGCGTGCGCTCCTGCTGCGCCGCGCGCATCGCCCGCACGACTCCGCCCAGCGTCGGCGGCGAGAGACCGCGGTCGAGCAGCGCCAGCGCGTAGGCGAGCAGCGTGCCGCCGGCCGACGGCGGCGGGTTGGTCAGCACTTCGCGGTCGCGGTAGGCCACGCACACCGGTGCGCGCTCGATCGCGCCGTAGCCGGCCAGGTCTTCGGCCGACAGCCAGCCGCCGCGCGCCGCCAGCCACTCACTCACGGCCGCCGCGATCTCACCGCGGTAGAACGGCTCGGCGCCCTCGGCTCCGAGCAGCTCGAGCGCGTCGCCGAGCTCGCCGTTTCGCAGCACCTGGCCCTCACGCAGCACTCGCCCCTGCGGTGCCCACAGCGCTGCGCACTCGGGCGTCGACGTCAGCAGGTCAGCGAGTATCTCCGCGACGTAGGCCTGACCGTGGTTGAGCGCCACGCCGTCGCGCGCAAGGCGCGCCGCCGGCGCCGCGAGCTCCTCCAGCGCCATCGTGCCCCAGCGCCGCGCCGCCTCGCACACGCCCGCCGGCGTGCCATAGACCCCGCATGCGGCCGGACCGATGTGAAAGACCTGCGCGGCGTCGCCGAAGGACACGTCGATCGGCAGCAGCTGCGCCGCGGCGCTCGGGCGGCTCGGCGCCTGCACGAAGAAGTCCAGCAGCGTCGGCTCCTGCCCGCCGCCGGCGACCAGCATGTAGCCGCCCGCGCCGAGCCCAGTCAGCAGCGGCTCGGCGACGAACGACATGAGCATCGCGCCCACCGCCGCGTCGACCGCGTTGCCACCTTCGCGCAGCACGCGCGCACCAGCGCCCGCCGTGAGCGGATGCCCCGCCGCGACGACCCCATGTTCCCCTTCAGCCATGCCAGAGCGATAGCACAGGCATCACGTACCGGGCTTATGACGTGCGTCAGTCGAGCCAGACAAGGACGCAGGGAGCGTGGCGTGCTTCGCACGCGAGCGCCGAGGACGCAGCATGGCGAAGCGCTGACGCGCGTCAGCGGCTGGGGAGGAACTCGGGGACGTCTAGTTCGTCGACCGAGAGCCCGCCGCGGCGCGATGGGCGCGGCGGGCCTGCGCGCTGCACCTTCGGCTCGCCGGCCGGTTCCTTGAGCATGTTGACGCTCTTGCGTCGGCCCTCGTCGCCGTAGCCGGTGGCCACGACGGTCACCCACACCTGATCGTCGAGCTTGTCGTCGACCATCGCGCCGAAGATGATGTTGGCGTCGGGATGCGCCGCCTCGGCAACGGCCTTGGCGGCCTCGTTGACCTCCCACAGCGAGAGGTTTTCGCCACCGGTGATCGACAGCAGGATCGAGCGCGCGCCATTCATCGAAGTTTCCAGCAGCGGCGAGGCGACTGCCTGCATGGCGGCCTCGGTCGCGCGGTTCTCACCCACGCCCATGCCGATGCCCAGCAGCGCGTTGCCGGCCTCGCTCATGATCGTGCGCACGTCGGCGAAGTCGAGGTTGATCAGCCCGGGCAGCGTCACGAGGTCAGAGATGCCCTGAACTCCCTGGCGCAGAACGTCGTCGGCGACGCGGAAGGCCTCGACCATGGCGGTCTGCTTGTCCAGCACCGACAGCAGCCGGTTGTTGGGCACGACGATCAGCGTGTCGACCTCGGCCGCGAGCGTCTCGACGCCCTGGTCGGCCTGGCCGCTGCGACGCGAGCCCTCGAAGCCGAACGGCTTGGTCACGATCGCGACCGTCAGCGCGCCGACTTCGCGCGAGATGCGCGCGACGATCGGCGCTGCGCCGGTACCCGTGCCGCCGCCTGCTCCGGCGGTGATGAAGATCATGTCCGAGCCCTTCAGCAGCGCCTTGAGGCGGTCGTAGTCCTCCATCGCCGATTGGCGCCCGACGTTCGCGTCTGAGCCAGCGCCCAGCCCGCGCGTGAGCTCGGCGCCGATGTGCAGCGTGATGTCGGCGGTCGACTGCTGCAGTGACTGCACGTCGGTGTTGACGGCGAGGAACTCAACACCCTCGACCTCGGCCTCGACCATGCGGTTGACGGCGTTGACGCCGGCGCCGCCGACGCCCACGACGCGGATCACCGGCTGGCCGGTCGGCCCGGCGGTGCCCGACGGCTCGTGGTGGCGCGCGTAGTCGTCCATCACCGCGCGCGTCGGCGCGGGCTCCATCACGTTCTCGGGAATCTCCGAGGAGAAGGCGTGTCGCAGGCGCTCCTGCGGGCTGGGGATGTGCGCCGGCTCCTGCTCAGACTGGGCGCTGCGGCCGAGTGCGGGGTGCGGCAGGCCGCTCTCGCGGGGATGCTCGGGCGCGTCGGGGGCCGGGCGCGTTGGCGCCTTGGCTGCGGCACGTGGCGCGGCCGGCGCCTGGGCCGCGGGCGCGTCGGCCTGCTCGGAGGGCTGCTCCTCGCCGCCCTCGGTCTTGCGGAAGAGCGCCGCCAGCGGGCCTTCGCGCATGCTCGCGCGTTTAGCGTTTGCCATGGTCGAGAACCTCCTGCGCGAGTTGTCGGTAGGACTGGGCCGCAACCCCGTCGGGCTCGTACTTCAGCACCGACATGCCCTTGACGGGCGCCTCGGCGAAGCGGACGGTCTTGCGGATGCGCGAGGCAAATACCCGGTCTCCGAAGTTTTCCTCGAGGATCTCGATCGCCTCCTTGGCGTGGATCGTCCGGGAATCCACCAACGTCGGCAGGATGCCCTCGATGTCCACGCCGGGATTGAGGTTCTCGCGGATCATCGCGAGGGTGTTCTGCAGCTGGATCAGCCCGCGCATCGACAGATACTCGCATTGCACGGGGACGATCACCTTGTCGGCAGCCGTCAGCGCGTTGATCGTCAGCAGGCCGAGGCTCGGCGGGGTGTCGATGCAGATGAAGTCGTAGTCCTCACGGATCGGTTCGAAGGCCTTCTGCAGCGAGCGCTCGCGACCGATCATCGTCGACATCGCGATCTCGGCGCCGGCCAGGTCGATCGATGCGCAGGCGATGTCGATCTCGCGCTTGCGAATCACCTCGCGGATCGAGACCTTGTGCACGAGCACGTCGTACATCGATTTGTCGAGCGTGTCCGGGTCGATGCCTTGGGACATCGTCAGGTTGCCCTGCGGGTCCATGTCGACGCACAGCACGCGGTGACCCTCCTCCGCGAACGCGGCAGCGAGGTTGAGCGTTGTCGTCGTCTTTGCCACGCCGCCCTTCTGGTTGGCGAACGCGATGACCTTGGCCTTACCTTCCACGGGGGGCTCCGATACTCGATTTATGGGAAAGCCGTCCGGTGAGTATTCGCATGCGGCCCGGTGATTCCTGCACGGCAACTACGATCCTGCGATGGCCACGGCCGACGCGAAGCTTCGGCGCGATGGCGCCCTGATCAAACGCCTGAAGTCAAAGCGCGTCTGCATCTGCCTGGGCTCGGGCGGAGTCGGCAAGACGACCACGTCTGCGGCGCTCGCCCTGGGGCTCGCTGCTCGCGGCCAGAAGGTTGCCGTGGTGACGATCGATCCGGCCGAACGGCTGGCCGGCGCGCTGGGCCTGGAGCGGCTGTCCGGCGAGCCGCGGCTGATCGAGCCGGCGCTGCTGGCCGAGCACGGCGTGGAGTGTAAGGGCGAGCTGTGGGCGATGATGCTCGACAGCAAAGGCACGTTCGACGAGATCGTCGCGCGTCTGGCGCCGAGCGAGCGCGAGCGCGAGGAGATCCTCGCGAACCCGATCTACCGCGAGCTGTCCTCGGCGGTCGCCGGCTCGCAGGAGCTGAGCGCGATGGTCAAGCTCTACGAGCTGCGCCACGAACGCGACTTCGACGTGATCGTGCTCGACACGCCGCCGTCGCGCAACGCGGTGGACTTCCTCGAGACACCCACGCGTCTGCTCGGCTTTCTGGAAGGTCGCGCGCTGAAAGTCTTCCTCTCCCCCAGCGGCCTTGCGGCGCGCGTGTTCGGGCGCTCGACCGGCATCGTGTTCGCGATCTTTGCGCGCGTCACCGGCGTGGACATGCTCAGCGACCTGTCGACCTTCTTTCGTTCGCTGTCGGGCATTCTCGAGGGCTTCGGCGAGCGCACACGCGGCGTGGCCGAGCTGCTGCGCGAGAAGACCACGACCTTCCTCGTCGTCACCTCGCCGGAGCCCGAGCCGGCGCGCGAGGCCGAGTACCTCGCCGAGCGACTGACCGCGCGCGGCATGTCGCGCGGCGGGCTGATCGTCAACCGCGTGCACTTCGACGGTTTGGGCGAGAGCTCCCCCGATCAGGTGCAGACGCTGTTGACGCCCGACCTGGGCGAGCGCCTCGCCAAGCGCGTGGCGGGCAATCTCGCCGACTTCGACGTGCTGGTGCAACGCGATCGGCAGACGATCGAGCGGCTCTCGCGCACGCTCGACGAGCGCCGGCCGATCCTCGTGCCGCACCTGGACGAAGACGTGCGCGACCTGGCTGGACTCGCGCGGCTGTCTGAGTACCTGTTCGGCTGACCGCGCAGCGTGCGCTCAGCCGAGCGGTGCGACGGCGTCCACCTCGGCGACGCCGTCGGTCTGCAGCGGCAATGCCTGCTGACGCTGCGCCGCGACGATCTCCTCGCCGGCCTCGGGCACTTCGGCGCCGGCCATCTCTGCGCCCGCGGTCAGCCGCTCGCGCTCGCCGAACTCGGGCTCATCATCCTCGAGCGGTTCATCGTCCGGCTGCTCCTCGATGTACTCCTCGGCGGCGGGTACGGCGCCGGCCGGCACGAACTGCGGCTGCGGGGCGGACTCGACCTGCTCGTCGGCGTGCAGCAGCTCGTCCGGTTCGAGCATCTCGTCGGCGATCACGGCCAGGTCTGGATCGAGGTGGCCGCAGATCACATCGCGCAGCAGCGAGCGCAGGTGGTTGGCGACGTCGTCGGCGAGGATCCGGGCTGCGGCGTCCTTGCGCGCGGTGCCGGCGATCAGCGAGCGCTCGAGCGCGATCGCGCGTGTCGTGCGCTCGGTCAGCTCGGCGCGCTGCTCGGGCGTGGCGCAGAGCGCGGCGAGGCGGCCGGCCAGCTGACCGCTGGCCGGTCCCTCGGGCTCCAGCAGCGCGCGCAGCGCGAGCAGGTTGTCGGTCAGCGCTTCGAACGGGCTCGCGCGCTCGCAGCCGAGCTCGTAGCGGCGCAGCGCCCATGCGAGATCGTTGTCGTGCGGCGCGCGGCGCGAGACGAGGTTGCAGAAGGCACGCAGCTCGTCCTCTTGGTCGGTGGTCACGACGAGCATGCCGTGCGGGCGCCCGCCGGCGCCGAGCGCGATCGGACTCCAGGCGCCGCCGCCGATCCGTGCCCAGGCCAGCGCACCGAGCGTCACGCGGCCATCGCCGAACAGACGCAGCGCAGAAAGCAGGTCGCACATCACGTCGCGGCCGTCGCGCAGCGCCTCGTCGACGTCGCCCAGCTCGGTCGTATAGGCGACGATCAGGTGGCTCTGCTCGCCCTCGCGCGCGGCGAGAGCAGCCTCCTCGGGCACTTCCCGCAGAGCGTCGCACTGGGCGATGCGCAGTCCCTTGGTCAGCTGCAGCTCGGCCGAGCCGAGCGTCACGCCGTGCAGCGTCGCCACGAGGCTCACCTCGCCGGCGCCCGCGAGCGTCGCGTGCTGCAGGCGCTCGAGTGCAGCCTGCACGCGCTCTGGCCGCAGCTCGAAGTCGCTCTGCTCGTCGAACACGTCGTCCAGCAGCACCTTGATGGCTGCACGCACGCGCGTGCGGCCCTTCGCGCGGGCGGCTTCGCCTCCGGCGCTTGCCAGATAGCGATCCAGACCGTCAAAGTGCTCGAGCAGCTTCGTCGCCTCGGCGTGTCCGTCGAGGCGTTTGAGCGCCGCGTCGCGCTCGCCGATGAACTGCCCGGTCAGCGCGCGATAGGTGTAGAGCGGAGTTCCCGCCGCTCCCCGTCGCGCGGACTGCGCGCCGAGCTCGAACGGCACCTCGGCGCCGGACGCGAGCTCGGCACGCAGGTACGCAGATGCCGCCCCGAAGAACTCCGTGAGCGACGCTTCAAGCTGTCTGGAACGCATCGCGGGCTACCTTCGCGCCGCTCGCCGGCGCTCCTGCCGGACGCAGTACTTCTTGCAGCTAGGACGATCGACTAGGCCAGCGCGAGCGCGTCGGGACGCGGCGGATCGGCGTCCGCATCGGCGCCCTAGCAGAGCCAGTCTTCGCCGTACTCGCGCATGTCTTCGATGATCGGCAGCAGCGCGCGTCCCTTGCCCGTCAACGCGTACTCCACGCGTGGTGGCACCTCGGGGAAGGTCTGACGCTCGATGATCGCCTCCTCCTCGAGCACGCGCAGGCGCAGCGACAAGGTGCGGGGGCTGATGCCCGCGAGCGAGCGTTCCAGCTCACAGAATCGCGAGCGTCCCTCGGCCAGTTCGCGCACCAGCAGCAGCGTCCACTTGCCGCAGACGATCTCGGCGGTGCGACAGACCGGGCATGTGTCATCGACGGCCATTTCAACCTTTACTTTACCAAATGAAGTGCAGTTGGGGCGGCAGAGCGCTCCGACTGGGTTGGTTTCTCGGCGCGCGTTTTGCCGCCCCGAAGGTCACCCTTTTCGGCCTAACGGTACGGTGGCCGGGTCTTGCCTACGAACGGATCTGGCTCTCCGCCTCGCCGGTCCCGAGATCGACGACGAGCTGGCAAGCTGATTGGAATCTCGGGTCGCTTAGCGCGGGGACGGGCACGGGGAATGGGCTAGCGGGCGCGGTACACGCGAACAAAAACCGAGGCCCCTAGGCCGGATGAACATAAGCTCGTTCGGCCATTGAACCTGAACCTCGAACCCTTGGCCTCTTGTAAGCGCTAGCGAGGGCGTATTGCCGGGATCGACGAAAGCCTGAACCGGAGGCATCCCGTCGCCGCGGATGGCCGCGATCTGGCAATAGGCCTCGTTCATGAGAACTTCGCTGAGTGGCTGGCCGTGCATGCTTGTCCAGCGGCCGCGATAGGGCTCGCTGAGCGTGAGCACGGCTAGATAGACGGCATCCTGATAGGCGTCCATCGGGAAGCTGGGGTGCTGAACACGCACGGGTTCCCATTCGATTGCGCTAAGCCCGACCAAGGTTCCGGTAGCCACTTCGCGGGTTACGAGCACCGTGGCCTGAGGCCGTTCGCCTTTGCGGAGCTGCTCAACGATCAGCTCGACGGTGTCTTCGGCGTGGCGCCTTGCATCGCCGCATGTAAAATCGACCAGCTCGACACAAGTGGCGGGGTTCTCGACTGCTGTTTGTAGCTCGCCCGAGATTGTGGGCATCGGGCGCTACAGCCTACCCAGGCGGGAAAGCGTCCCTTCTATGACGCTCCATGATTCGGCGCGCCTGATCGTCCGTCGCCTGTATTACGACAGGTCCCTTCGCGAGAGCCAAGCTGATGCTCTCCAAACTGACTTCGTCGGGCCCGAGCATCATCCTACTCGGACTCTCTTCCTCGGCGATGATGGCGGCTTCATCAGCGCCCGCATCAGCCTGAGGAGCCCGTGAAAGCAGTCCCCATTCTTCCTCAACATGCTGCGTCTCATAGGAACGAGTGTTCCGCGCTACGAGCAGCGAAATGATGTCCCGCGGCGGTTCCCGCGCACCGGAGCGCTGATAGTCGAGGGTCTCCATATTTATTCTCCTCCGGACGATAGTAGTTGCATCGTCGGCCCATCCAGGAAGGCGAACGCCTCGCCCATGAGAATGGACACTTGGTCGAGGTCGATCGGACCTGTGATCGCAGCACGTGCCGACTTATAGTCGATGTAGATCAAGCGGTCGTTGTGAATATCTGGCTCAATGCTGAGATCGTCTTCGTCGGGATTTCCGGGCTCCCGCAGATTGCGAAACCGCACGGCACCCCCGAAAAAGCCGTCGCCCAAGACACCTGCCTGCTCACTACCCCGCATGAGCGTCTCTGCCACAAAAGCTCTCGCATCGTCTCCCGGCGCATCGACCTCAGCCACAATCTGTATACCGCACTGCAAGAAGGCAGGCACATCGAGCTTATCGGCGGCTAGAGAGACGATCCGAGCGATCTTCGTTTCCGCGGTCTCCACGGTGAGGACGTCGGGGCCATTCATCCTGGCTTGGATGCTGAACACCATAGGTCGAAGTTCGACAGTGTCATCGTGTCCATTGTTGAACTGGGCGCCGCGACCATCTGGCGTAAACGTGAACCCTTGGTAGGCGTCGGTCTGAATAAGCTCGGCAAAGATTGCCGATAGCACGTCGTGATCGAGCGGCGGCGGTGGCATCTGCCGGGGTTGGGGCTGAAGCCCGATCATAAGTGTGCGGTAGCGCGGCTCCATGGGATAGCTGCCAGGCACCAGCCTGGGGTCGCAATCTTAGTCTCAGAAGGGTTGCCGGGCGCACGACCTTCCAGAATCCGCCGTCCCCCAGGATCAGCTGCGGCCGAAAATCCCCGAAAACGCCACAGAGCCAAGGGCGCCGGGCGGTGGATCAAATCGCGAGGGAGCCAACTGAGCACCACCCTGAAGCGCGCCGCGGAGCGGCGGCACGGGTGTAACGTGTCGCGCTTGCCCGTGCTGGCCTCCATCGGACCGCTGATCGAGGGCGTCGTCGTGCTCGGCGCGCTCGTGCTGATCGCGATCCTGATTCGCAACCCCTGAGCGGCGGCGGGCTGTCAGCGAACGCTGACGGGCGAGCCGGCGGCGGGCGGCGCGCTAGGCGGCGCTGGGGCGGGCTCGGAGGCGCGGCGGTCCTCGGCTGAGGCGACGTCGTCCATGGTCGTGCCCTTGCGTCCGTCGGCCTGCATCAGCAGCTTGAAGTCGTGCGGGCTGGAGGCCACTGTCATGGCGTCCTCGAAGGTCACGCGGCCGGCCTTGACGTGGCCGAACAGAGCCTGATCGAAGGTCTGCATGCCGTAGTAGCCGCCGGAGGCGATCACTTCGACGAGCTTGCCGGTCTGTGTCGGGTCGACGATCATGTCGCGCACGCGGCCGGTCATGCGCAGGATCTCGCAGACTGCCACGCGACCGCCTTCGGCGCCGGGCACCAGGCGCTGGGAGATCACTCCCTTGATCGTTCCGGCGATCATGCTGCGCGCCTGCTGGTGCTGGTGGGGCGGGAAGAAGTCGAGCATGCGGTTGATCGACTCGGTGGCGTCGACCGTGTGAATCGTCGAGAGCACGAGGTGTCCGGTCTCGGCCGCCGACAGAGCGGCCTGGACGGTCTCCTCGTCGCGCATCTCTCCGATCAGGATCACGTCGGGGTCCTGACGCAGCACGCGCCGCAGCGCGCGCTTGAAGGAAGCGGTATCCATGCCGACCTCGCGCTGATTGATCGCCGAACGTTTGTCGGAGTGCACGAACTCGATCGGGTCCTCGATCGTGACGATGTGCTTGCTGGTCGTGTAGTTCATGTGATCGATCATCGCGGCGAGCGTCGTCGACTTTCCC
Source organism: Solirubrobacteraceae bacterium (assembly GCA_036264175.1). Classification (GTDB taxonomy): domain Bacteria; phylum Actinomycetota; class Thermoleophilia; order Solirubrobacterales; family Solirubrobacteraceae; genus Palsa-744. The sequence continues at coordinate 9,549 of DATARK010000031.1, read as the reverse complement.
GATCCGGTCGTGCCGGTCAGCAGCACGATGCCGCGCTCCTCGTCGGCCAGTTCGCTGACGACGTCGGGCAGCGAAAGCTCTTCGATCGTGCTGATCTTGTGCGGGATCGCGCGACAGGCCATGGAGATCACGCCGCGCTGCTGAAAGGCGTTGATGCGGTAGCGAGCGACTTCGGGCAGTTCGAAGGAGAAGTCGACCTCGTGCTCCTTGGCGAATTCGTCGAGCTTGGCGTCGTCGTTGAGCAGCTGTTTGAGCGCGCCCTCGGTGTCCTCGGCGGTCAGCGGCTCGGCGCCCTCGCTGCCGGCCAGCTCGCCGTTGACGCGGAACAACGGTGCGGCGCCGACCTTCAGGTGCAGATCCGAGCCACCCTTGTCGACCAGCTCGCGCAGGGTCTGCTTGACATCGATCATGCACTGCTGATCGGCAAACCAGGCGCGAGGCTTGAATCCCGGCGCACGCGTTGGACAGCCTGAGCGCCCGTCGCGTCTGCCCCGCCGAACTCAGCAGCCGGCGCGCGCGGCATCTCGCTCGCACAGCGCCTTCAGCGTGAGCAGCTGCTTGCGCATCATCAGCAGGTCGCCGGCCGCCAGAGCGCCGCCGCTGAGCGAGCCGAGCAGACGCCCGCCGGGCGGCGCGAACAGCACCCGCGCGAGCAGGCGCGTGCGCTGGCCTTCGCTGAGCGCCGCGTAGGTCACCGCGGTGCGACGCGCGCGCAGCGTGAGCTGCTCGTCGGGCACATAGGAGACGAGCGTGAAGATCGACATGAAGCGCTGGCCCACGGCCAGGCGCTCGGCGCCGGGCGTCAGCTCGCGCGGGCTGCGGCGGGCGAAGTTGTCGAGCAGGTCGTAGCTGTATGGCGCGTGCTTGAGCTGGCACAGCCAGCGAAACACCAGCCTCGGTTCGGCTTCCACGGATACGGCGCGATGCAGACGCAGCGGCGTTCCGGCGAGCAGGCCGTCGCAGGCCAGCTCCATTTCCTGCTCGTGCGCACTCGCGCCCCAGTTCGCACCAGGGAGCCCCACGCGTTCGCGAGCGGCGTCGGGTTAGGCGACGTCGCGGAGCTTCTGTGCCTCCGCCAGTGACTGCAGCTTCTTCAACGACTGGTTCTCGATCTGGCGGATGCGCTCGCGCGTGACGTTGAACGTGCGGCCGACCTCGTCGAGCGTGCGCGGGTGCTCGCCGCCAAGGCCATAGCGCAGCTCGAGCACACGACGTTCGCGGTAGGAGAGGTTCTCCAGCGCCTCGCGCAGCGCCTCCTTGGTGAGGATCTCGGCCGCGCGCTCGTAGGGAGACTCGGCGCGCTCGTCGGCGATGAACTGGCCGAACTCCGACTCCTCCTCGTCGCCGACAGGCTTCTCCAGCGAGACCGGCGCCTGAGCGGAGCGCTTGATCGAGTCGACCTCCTCTGGGTCGATGCCGGTGACCTCGGCGATCTCATCGGCGGTCGGCTCACGGCCGAGCTCGGTGACGAGCTTGCGCTCGGCGCGGCCGATCTTGTTGAGCTTCTCGACGACGTGCACGGGAATGCGGATCGTTCGCGCCTTGTCGGCGAGCGCGCGAGCGATCGCCTGGCGGATCCACCAGGTGGCGTACGTGGAGAACTTGAAGCCCTTGCGGTAGTCGAACTTCTCGGCGGCGCGCACCAGACCGAGCGTGCCCTCCTGGATCAGATCGAGGAACGGCAGGCCCTGGTTGCGGTAGTTCTTGGCGATCGACACGACCAGGCGCAGGTTGGACTCGACCATCTTCTGCTTGGCGTCGAGGTCGCCGCGCTCGATGCGCTTGGCGAGGTCGACCTCCTCCTGTGCGGTGAGCAGACGGACCTTGCCGATGTCCTTGAGGAACAGCTGCAGCGAGTCGGTGGTCATGTCCGGCTTGAGGTCCAGCGCCGCTTTGGCTTTGCGCCGGCCGCGTTTGTCTGGCGCGCGCTCGACCTGCGAGGAGGCGGTCGTCGCCGGGTCGATGTCCTCTACGAGCTCGATCTCGGCTTTCTCGAGGAAGCCGTGAAGTTCTTCTACGTCGGACTCGTCCAAGTCGAGCTCGGACATGGCCTTCGTTATCTCCGTGAAGGAGAGCACTCCAACCTGCTGGCCTTTGGCGAGCAGACCCTTGACCTCATCCAGCTCCTGCAGCTCGACTACTGACATTCGTTCCCGTTTCTTCCGTCGGTCGACAACCCGCGGCCACGCCGCGGCCCTGGCGGATGCTGGCTGGCTTCAGCCCCTCCGTGGGACATACGGCGGGGCTGCGCCCAGCGTTACAGCTCGTTACAGCTCGTACTGCTTTTCCAGGCACCCATGCTAACGCGTAGTTGCGATCGATCACAACGGTCGGCTGGCGAACTTGCAGCTCGGGCGCGACGTTCTCGCAGTCTGCGTTAAGCAATGATGTGGACCGTGGCCGAGATGAACCCGAGCGACAACGGGAAGCACGACGGCGGTGTGCTGGCGAACCTGCCGCGCACGCGCCCGCAGCGCTCCAGCGCGCGGCGCGCAGCCGCGCGCGGCGCCTCGGCTGAGCCTTCGCGCCCGCGCAAAGCTCCGAGCAAACGGGCGCCTGCGAAGGCCCGCGCCGGCAGCGCAGCCGCTGCGGCCGCTCCCACGACAGCCGACGCGCCCGACGCGACGGCTAAGCCGGCAAAGCCGAAGTCGCGCGTGCGTGCCACGCGACCGGCCGCGGCGACCAAGCGCAGCACCGCGCCGCGACGTGCGGCGGCGCGCAAAGCCCGCGCGGCGCAAGCAGACGAGCCGGCTCCTCGCCAGGGCTTTGAGGCCGAAGGCGAAACGAGCGGTCGCTCGGTGCAGCCGCCCGGCGGCGCCGAGTTCGTGGCGACGGCCGCGGAGATCGTCAACGAGCTGGCCAAAGCCGGCGTCTCGACGGGCGAGCGGCTGTTCAAGGACGTGCTGTCGCGCCTGCCGCTTTGAGCCCCGCGCAGCAGGGGCTGTAGGCCTGACCGCAGGGCCGCCGACGTGACCGGGGCAACCCTGCTCAAGGCTCGGCAAAGGTCTTCTGTATACTTGCGGCCACGCCGAGCTCCTGTGACTCAGGTTGCAGGAGACGGGGGACCCAATGCGGGCCGGAAACATCGGCTCGCCGGGGCGAATCGACCACTTGTAGGTCGTAGCGCCGATGTTCTGGCGCGAGCCCGTCAGCTCACCCCGTAGGCGCCGAAGCCGATGCGATTCAAGTTTTTTAAGACATACGTTCTCGTGCTGCTCGCTGTGAGCGCCTGCTCTGGCGGCGCTTGCGCCAGCGCGCTCGCCGAAACCGGCGGCGTGGCCAGCGCGCCGACGCCGGCGCCGACGGCGATCAAGCCGGTCGCCCTGGCGACCTGGTTCGGCCCCGGCTTCTATGGCCAGCGCACCGCGTGCGGGCAGACGCTGACGCCGGCTGTGGTCGGCGTGGCCAACCGCACGCTGCCGTGCGGCACGCTCGTCAAGTTCGCCTACAAAGGCCGCGCGGCGACGGTGCCGGTGATCGATCGCGGCCCCTACGCGCACAATGGCGCGCAGTGGGACCTGACCAGCGGCGCGGCGACAGCGCTGGGCATGAACGACACGGCGCGACTGCACACGAGAATCGTCGGCAGCGTGCCCAACACGCCGACGCTCGGCCTGCCGGCTGGGGCGACGACGCCCGAACCGGCCGCGCTGGTCACCACCGGCGGCGCTCCGGCCGCCTGAAGCACCTGCGGCGCGCTAGGCGCGTTCGTCTACCGGCGAGCCGCGCCCTCGCGTGATGCGCATCTGCGGCTCTTGCGTTTCGGTGCCGGGCCAGGCTCGCGTATCACCGCGCGATCCGGCATGCTCGCTTGCCGGCCCACCGCTCAGCGGTATGTCCCATGGGCGTGCGCGCGGCTCTGTGTTCGGCCCGCGTGCAGGCTGCGGCGAACCCGTGACCGCAGCACTCGCTGAAGTCTGCGCGCTCTCGTGCCGGCGCGGTGGCGCGCTCGCAGCATCGCTGCTTGTGGCGCGCTCCGCCGAAGCTGAGCTGACGAGCTCGTCGTGTTCGTCGATCAGCACAGCGCCGCGACCGCTCTGTGAGAGCGGAGTCGAGCGGAAGAGAATGCCCTCGCGAGCCCGCGCGGCCAGGTCGCCGGCCAGAGGCGCGCCGCTGGCGCTCGCGGGCCGGTGGCGGGCGAGCGCAGCGGTGAGCAGCGACGCACAGACGAACGCGAGCCTGTCGGCGAGGTCGGCGACCTGTGCCGGCGAGGGGTCCTCGAGCGCCGCCAGCGCGCTCTGCCAGACGACGCTGCGCAGCGCCTCCACATCGCTCACCGCCGCAGGCGCATCGTCGGCGCGCGCGACCAGATGCGCGGGCGCGGAGGCGAGCAGATGCTCGAGCTCGGCGTCGGAGCCCAGGGCGCGCGCGACCTGCTCGCATAGCATCGGCGCGTCGCGCGCGAGATCGTCCAAGGGGAGCGCCGACATCTCAGACAGCGGTCGAGCGCTCAGCAGCGAGACGACCCAGCGACGTGCAAGCTCCTGCGAGCGGGCCACCAGCTGATCGACGGGAGCGTCGGCCACGGGGCGCGCACCGCGCGAACGCTCGCTGGAGGGCCGTGGGCTCACCCGTCTGTGGATAGCAGCAACAGAGGACGAGAGCCAGTCCGACCACCGACGGCCGCTCTGACTAGCCTGCTGTCGATGAGCGCCAGCCTGCTCGCCGCAGTGGCGGCCGTCGTCGTCATCGTCGTAGCAGCCGTGCTCGCCGCGTCGATGCGAGCCCTGCGACGAGGACCGCCCGGCGTGGTGATCGGCGACTCGCGCAGCCTGACCTCGCTGGACGACGCCACAGGGGCGGTGCGCTCGGTGCAGAGCGCCGTCGTGACGCTGCCGCACGATGCGCTGGAGCAGATCTGGTCTGCGGAATACCTGGAGCGCCTCGCGCGCACCTACTGGCGCTTTCTCTCGCGCGTGACGCTCGGGCTGATCCAGGTGCGCTACTCCGAGCACGAGCGCTCGATCGTGCTGCTGTTCAGGCCGCTGAAGCTGCTGACCTTTCGCGCGCCCGAGTATGAGATGGGCGGCGCGCACGGCGTCGTTCGCTGGCGCATCGCGCGTGGCGTGCTCGTGGCAAGGCGCGGGCGTGACGGCGGCGGCTATCTGCAGATCGAGGTACGTCGCGACCCGAGCGAGCATGGTGAGCAGGCGCATCTGCACGTGAACGTCGAGGTCGCCAACTTCTACCCGGCGATCTCATCCAGGCTCGGCCGGCGCGTGTATGACGCCACGCAGTCGCGCATCCACGTGATCGTCACCAACCGCTTCCTGCGCTCGCTCGCGCGCTTGGACCTGGCCGAGTCGCGCGTCGGGCGCTATCGCGCTTAGTCGGCGCCTGTCGCCCGGTCCGTCATCGCGTCGTCAGTCGCCCAGCGACGACTGCTCGACATCGTCCGCCGACCGGCGCAGCTCGCTGCGGCTGCCATCGGGCGAGATGACCACGGCCGGCGCACTCACGACGACCGACCCGGGCGGCACATCGCTGTTGACCACCGCGCCCGCGCCGATGCGCGCGCCGCGGCCGATGCGCAGGTCGCCGCGATGCGGCGAGATGACGACGGCGCTGGCGCCGATCAGCACATCGTCCTCGATGTAGATGCGATAGGGCGACTTCGATCCCGAGCGCATGGCGATCGTCACGTTCTGGTAGATCAGCACACCGCTGCCGATCACCACGTTGGTGTGGATCACCGTGCCGAAGCCGTGATGACCGAGGCGCAAACCTGGGCCGACCACCGCGCCCGGTGGCAGCGAGTTGTGGTAGATCCACGAGTTGAGGTTCTTGACGAACACGGCCAGCGGCCGCAGACCGCGCTTCTGCAGGGCGATCGACAGCCGCCACAGGCTCACGGGCCCCATCGTCAGAAGCGCTCGCCGCCGACCGCCCGCAGCTTGGCGCGGTCGTGCGTGGCCCTGATCCGGCGGATCGTGCCGGAGCGTGTGCGCATCACCAAGGACTCGGTCGTCGCGCCTCCGGCGCTTGGGTAGCGCACGCCCTGCAACACGTCGCCGTCGGTGATGCCGGTGGCCGAGAAGAACACGTCCTCGCCGGCGACGAGGTCGTCCAGCCCGAGCACGCGCTCGAGGTCATAGCCGGCGTCGAGCGCCGCCTTGCGCTCGTCCTCGTCGCGTGGCCACAGACGCCCCAGCAGCACGCCGCCGAGGCACTTGACGGCAGCCGCCGAGATGACGCCCTCGGGAGTGCCGCCGATGCCCCAGAGCAGGTCGACGGGCGAGCGCTCGGTGACGGCCAGCAGCGACGCCGACACGTCCCCGTGTGCGATCAGTCGCACGCGCGCGCCAGCCTCGCGGATCTCGCGAATGCCCTGCTCGTGTCGAGGGCGATCGAGCACCACGACCATCACATCGCCGACCGGCGTGCGCTTGCGCTCGGCGACGAGCTTGACCGTCTCGGCGAGCGGTCGGTCGAGATCGACCAGGTCGGCCACTTCCGGCGAGGCCGCCATCTTTTCCATGTAGACACAGGGACCGGGGTCGAACATCGTTCCGCGGCTGGACAGCGCGATCACCGCCAGCGCGCTGGGCATGCCGTGCGCGGCGAGCGTCGTGCCCTCCAGTGGGTCGACCGCGATGTCGACCTCAGGCGGCGAGCCGTCGCCGATCTGCTCGCCGTTGTAGAGCATCGGAGCCTCGTCCTTCTCGCCCTCGCCGATCACGACGACGCCGTCCATCTGCACCGACTGCAGCATGAAGCGCATTCCGTCGACCGCGGCCTGGTCGGCGGCCTCCTTGTCACCGAGCCCGACGAGCGGCGCGGCCGCCAGTGCGGCCGCCTCGGTGACGCGCACGAGCTCGAGCGCGAGGTTTCGATCCGGTCGCTGGTGCGTGGTGTCGGGCGTCACGGTTGAGAAGTCGATTCGCTGCGCGGCGCGTCCGCTTGGCGGCCCTGCGAAGGGCGCGCGGACGAGCCGTCGTCGGCCTCGGCGAACCGTATATCAGCGTCGTCCGCCTCGGCGTCTGCGCCGGTTTGCGGCCCCTCCTTGAGCAGCACGCGCGCGGGCGGGCTGACGACTGTTGCCCTGGCCGGCACGTCCTGGGTGACGATCACGCCGGCGCCGAGCCTTGCGAAGCGCCCGATGCGCAGACACTGCCCGCGCGGCGCGACGACCACCGCGTTGGTGCCGATTTTTACTCCGTCCTCGATCACGATCCGCGCGGCGGGGCCCTCGGCGGGCTTGCCGTCGCGACGCGGCGGTCGCCCGGCGGTCAGCGTGACGTTGTGCCAGATTTTCACGTTGTCACCGATCTCGACGTTGCTGTTGACGACCACGCCATGGCTGTAGTGGCCGAGCAGCACGTTCGTGCCGACGATCGCTTCTGGCGAGAGCGAGTTGTGAAAGAGCACGGTGTTCAGCTGCTTGACCCAGAACGCCAGCACCCAATGTCCGCGCCGGTGAAGCGCCCGCGACAGCGCCCACAGACGTTCGGGGCTGAACAGCCACAGTCGCGCGAACTGCCGTCTGAGGCGCCCCAGCCCATTCATCGCCGGGATCGTAGCCGACGAGTGAGAGCCGACTCGCGCATCGCGCCGCTGTACGATCGCATCGACAAACGCGAGCTAGGAGGCGCAGTGACGCAGATCGGCTTCGTCGGGCTGGGCAAGATGGGCGGGAACATGGTCCATCGCATCCATCGGGACTCCGACAACGAGGTCGTCGCGTTCGACTTCGACGCAAAGGCGGTCAAGCAGGCGACAAAGAACGGCGCGTCTGGCGCGGGCTCGCTGCGCGAGATGGCCAAGCAGCTGCAGGCGCCGCGCATCGTCTGGATCATGGTGCCGGCAGGCGATCCCACGCAGGAGACCGTCGACAAGCTCGCCAAGCTGCTCGACCGCGGCGACACGATCGTCGACGGCGGCAACTCGCGCTGGACCGACGACAAGCGCCGCGCCAAAGAACTGAAAAGCAAGGGCATCGACTACATCGACGTCGGCGTCTCCGGCGGCGTTTGGGGCCTGGAAGTCGGCTACTGCATGATGGTCGGCGGCCCGCCCAAAGCGGTCAGGCGGCTGTCGCCGATTCTCGACGTGCTCGCGCCTGAGACCAACGAGCAGAGCATCGCGGCGATCGGCCCGCGCGGCTGGATGCACTTCGGGCCGGCGGGTGCGGGCCATTACGTGAAGATGGTGCACAACGGCGTCGAGTACGGCCTGATGCAGGCCTACGCGGAGGGCTTTGACGTGTTCGACAAGTGCGAGTACGAGCTCGACAACGCGAAGATCGCCCACCTGTGGGGCCAGGGCTCGGTCGTGCGCTCATGGCTGTGCGAACTGGCCGCGCGTGCGTTCGAAGCCGACGGCAACGAGCTGCAGGCGATCGATGGCTATACCGAGGACTCCGGCGAGGGTCGCTGGACGATCGCCGACGCCACCGCACACGATGTGCCGACGCCGGTGATCACCGCTTCGCTTTATGCGCGCCTGCGCTCTCGCGGCAACGGCGACTTCGCCGATCGCGTGCTCGCGGCGCTGCGCAACCAGTTCGGCGGCCATGCGGTCAAGAGCGCGCCGGCTGGCGGCGCGGGCAAGGCCAAGGCCGCCAAGCGCGGCGGACGCTGAGCGTTGGCCGCGCAGCCCGGCCAGCCGACCGCCGAGGCGGAGCCCGAGAACCCGCTCACAGCTGGCCTGGAGCGCCTGCCGGTGGCGCCAACGACGCTCGTGATCTTCGGCGCCACCGGAGACCTGGCCAGGCGCAAACTGCTGCCGGCGCTGTACAACCTCGCGCACGAGGGCGCGCTGCCGGAGCGCTTTCACCTCGTCGGCGTCTCACGCAAAGAAAAGGCCCACGAGCGCTACCGCGCAGAGTGCGAAGAAGCGATCCGCGAGTACTCGCGCCGCACGCCCGACGATGACGTGCTGAAAAAGCTGCTGCACCACGTCCGCTACGTGCCGGGTGTGTTCGACGACGAGTCGATCTACGGCGAGCTCGGCAAGGTGCTCGACAGCTTCGACGAGCAGGCCGGCGAACCGATGAACCGCGCCTTCTACCTGTCGACCGCGCCGGAGTTCTTTCCTGTGATCGTGGAGCAGCTCGGAAACGCCGGCCTCGAGCGCCACGGCGATGCCGAGGTGCGCGTGATCATCGAGAAGCCCTTCGGCACGACGCTGGAGGAGGCGCGCGAGCTCAACCGGCGCGTGCTGGCGATCTTCGACGAGGCGCAGGTCTTCCGCATCGATCACTACCTCGGCAAGGAGACCGTGCAGAACATGCTCGCGTTTCGCTTCGCCAACGGCATGTTCGAGCCGCTGTGGAACCGCAACTACATCGACAGCGTGCAGATCACCGCGGCCGAGGACCTCGGCGTGGGCACGCGCGCCGGCTACTACGACCACGCGGGCGCGCTGCGCGACCTGATCCAGAACCACATGCTGCAGCTGCTCTGCCACGTGGCGATGGAGCCGCCGGGCAGTTTCACCGCCGAAGACGTGCGCAACGAGAAGGTCAAGGTGCTGCACGCGATTCATGCGCCGACCAAGCAGGAGATCGAGGAGATGGCCGTGCGCGCGCAGTACGCCGCCGGCCACGTG
>DATARK010000081.1:0-14854 GCA_036264175.1 Solirubrobacteraceae bacterium | reverse complement strand
CCGTGAGCGTCGCGTTCAAGCGCGTCCGATCAAGGGGACCACGTCGCGCTCGGCCGACCCCGTCGAGGATGACGCGTTGCGCTCTGAGCTGACGCATGACGAGAAGACCTACGCCGAGCACCTCATGATCGTCGACCTGCTGCGCAACGACCTCGGTCGCGTCTGCGAGATTAACAGCGTGCGCGTGCCTGAGCTGATGGTCGTGGAGGACTACGCCACCGTGCATCAGCTGATCTCCACTGTCACCGGCGTGCTCGAGCGCGGTCGCACGCCAGTTCAATGTGTACGCGCGTGCTTTCCCGGCGGCTCCATGACCGGTGCGCCCAAGTTGCGCACCATGGGCATCATCGATGAAACTGAGCGCGTCGCCCGCGGCGTCTACTCCGGCGCCATCGGCTACTTCGGTCTCGACGCCAGCGTTGACCTGAGCATCGTCATCCGCACCGTCGTCATGCGTCCGGGCGCGACAACGATCGGCGCGGGAGGAGCAATTGTCATGCAGTCAGATCCCGAGGACGAGTTCGACGAGATCCTGCTCAAGGCGCGCGCACCGATGCGTGCGATCGCGCAGACCATCACCGGAAGCGACTCGCCCGACGCCTTCCGCGTCGAGCTCGAGCCGGGATCGCTCGCCAAGGCGCACGCCGCATGAACAGCTCCGCGTCGCCGCGAGTCCAGGCGCCGGCGAGCAGCTGGGTCGTCCGTCCCGCCACGCGCGAGGATGCCTCCGGCGTCGTCGTCGCCGTGCAGGAGCTGCTGCTCGAGCTCGGCGGCGCCCCTCCTCCTGTCGCCGCGCTGCGCCAGACCGTGCGCGAGCTGATCGACGATCGCGACGCCGGCGTCGTGCTCGTCGCGCGCTCGGGCGGCGACATCGTCGGCATGCTCGCTGCCAGTTGGCAGCTCGCCATCCACGTGCCCGGGCGCTACGCGACCATTCAGGACCTTTGGGTTCATCCGACGTGGCGCAGCCGCTCGATCGGCGCCGATCTGATGACCGCGCTAGTCGACCTGGCGCGTCAGCGCAACATGGCACGCATCGAGGTCGGCCTTCCGCGCGAGAGCTTTCGCGCGATCGACGCCACCGAGGCTTTCTACCGCAACAACGACTTCCAGACGCTCGGCCCGCGGATGCGGCGTCTGCTCGCATGAGCGAGCTGCTGATGGTCGAGCAGCGCCATGGCGGCGGCAACGAGGCGCCGTGGGTGCTCGAAGGCGGCCAGACCATGCGCGGCCACGAGAGCGACCGGCGGCTGACCGAGCTGCGCAACGGTCTCGCGCGCCACGAGCACGTGCATGTCGTGAGCGCCGACGCGTCTGATGAGGATCTCGAGCTGACGCTCAAAGAGCTGCACAGGCCGGGCTATCTCGCCGCTCTGCGCGACGTGCGCTCGCCCGAGCCGATCGTCATGCCCGAGCTCGCGCCGCCTGGCCTCGCGCCCGACATGCCCGTCTGCGCCGACCTCGTCGTCGCCGCGCACGAGGGCATGCGCGCAGCAATCACCGCCGCTCACCGGATCGCCGACGGCGCCCGCTTCACCTACGCGCTGTGTCGGCCGCCAGGGCATCACGCGGGGCCCAACTGGCTCGCCGGCTACTGCTACCTCAACAACGCCGCCGGAGCTGCACGCACGCTGCTCGCACGCAGCGTTCGGCCCGTCGGCATCCTCGACATCGACCTGCACTACCCCAACGGAACTTCCGCGATCGTCGAGTCGATGCGCGAAACCAGCCTGCACTCGCTGCACGCCTGGCCCGTAACCAACGTCGCCGCCCGCACAGTCATCCCAACTTCGCCGCGCGAGCACGTCGTCGAGTTCGACGGCACGCCCGACGCGGCCTCCTACCTCGAAGCTGTCGCCGCGTCGATCGATGCGCTCGCGCAATCCAGCGCGGTGATCGTGCTGTCGCTCGGCTACGACATCGTCGCAGGCGACCCGCACGGCAGCTGGTCGCTCTCGCCGGGCATCTTCGCGCAAATCGGGCGAATGCTCGCCGCTTGCGAGCTGCCCGTGTGCATCATTCAGGAGGGCGGCTACGCGCTCGATATCCTCGCCGACTGCAGCAGCGCGTTCGCCGCCGGATTGCTCGAAGGCGCGGCCGCATGAGCGACGGGCTTGAGCCGTTTCGCCGGCGCTTGGACGAGCTCGACGAGCAGATCGCGCAGCTGCTCGGCGAGCGCTTCGACGTGTGCCGCGACGTCGCTCGCCACAAGACCGAGCACGGCATCGCGATGATGCAGCCCGCTCGCGTCGCCGAGGTTCGTGCGCGGTATCTGGCGCGCGGCGCAGACGTCGACCTGCCGTCGGACTTCACCGCCGACCTGTTCGATCTGATCATCGCCGCCACCTGCCGCATGGAGGACGAGCTGATGGGCGCATGACGCGGCCAACCTTCATCACGCTCGGGCCCAGCGGCACGTGTCACGAGAACGCGCTGCTGCACTATCTCGAGTTCCAGGGCATCGACGACTTCGAGCTCGTGCTCGACGAAGACCTGCTCGGCGCCATCGACCAGGTGCGTTGCACGCCCGACACGTTCCTTGTGCAGTGCAGCGCGCACGTGCAGGTCCACCTCGTCACCGAGCGCTACTACAAGGAGGTGTTCGTGATCGACACCTTCCTCTATCCGACCAAGGAGCTCGCGCTGCTCGTGCGCGCCGACGCTCGCGACCCCCAGAGTCTCGGCATCGTGTCCGCCACGCGGGGCTACACCGACCTGGAGCGGTGGAGCACGATCGTCGACGAGCCGTCAAAGCCTGTCGTCGGGCGCCATCTGCTGGCCGGCGACTACGACGCCGGGCTCACGCACTTGCACTACGCGCGCGAAAACCCCGACGTCTTGCGCATCGAGGAGGTCTATGGGGCCGTCGACACGACGTGGGTTGTCTACGGGCGGCAGAAGCGGTTTTGCGGCGAGGTCATTGGGCAGCGCAATCCGTGGCTGTTCACGGGCGAGACTCGCCGCGAGCTGTCGAGGATGACCGATCCCGAACCCGCTGCAGTCATGCCTACAACTGCGCGCGCTCGAGCAAGGCTGCCGCGGAGATCTCCAGCGCCGCGGCGATCTTGACGATCGTGTCGAGCCTGACATTGAACTCGCCTCGCTCAATCGCGCCGTAGTTACTTCGAGCCATCCCGGCGCGCGCGGCGAACACTTCCTGAGGAAGCCCTCGCTCGAGGCGCAGCGAGCGCGCCGCTCGGCCGAGCATGATGTTTGCTGCCGATTTCTTGGGTGGCATAGCTGATTTGCAGGGAAGACGGGTGGCGATTGCCGCGGAGCGGCGGGCCGTGTAATCTATGCGTGGATGCTGACGATTGTCTGCAACAGACTACGCGAGCGAGCGGCGGCAACGAGCGGATGACGCTGACGTTGCAGCTGATCGACACATTGCTCGCCGTGCCCGCAGCGATCGTCGCGCTCGGTGCGATCCGCAAGCGACGTGCTGACGCGCGAAGCGCCCCGCGGACGCGCCGCCCGAGGGAGATCGACTTCAGCGTGCGTCTCAGGATTCGCCGTAAATGAAGAACGCCGCCTGACTATTCGACGGCATCCACCGCGCGCGGCCCCTCGCCCACGTACTTGGCCGTCGGCCGGATCAGCTTGGCCTCGCGCTTCTGCTCGAGGATGTGCGCCGACCAGCCGGCCACACGCGCGCATGTGAACATCGGCGTGAACAGGTCCGGCGGCACTTCGGCGAGGTCGAGGATCACCGCCGACCAGAACTCCACGTTCGTCGCCAGCACGCGATCGGGCCGGCGCGCGTGCAGCTCGGCCAACGCTGCCTTCTCCAGCGCCTCCGCGGCCTCGAAGCGCGGCGAGCCCAGCTCGCTGGCCGTGCGGCGCAGCACGCGCGCGCGAGGGTCTTCGGCGCGATAGATGCGGTGCCCGAAGCCCATCAGCCGATCGCCGCGGTCGAGCGCATCGGACACCCACTTCTCGGCGTTTCCGCTCGCTTCCACCTCCTCGAGCATCTTCAGCACGCGCGAGGGCGCGCCGCCGTGCAGAGGGCCCGACAGCGCGCCTACGGCGCCAGACAGCGCAGCCGCGACGTCCGCGCCCGTGGAGGCGATCACGCGCGCCGTGAACGTCGAGGCGTTCATGCCGTGCTCGGCCGCAGAGACCCAGTAGGCGTCGATCGCCTTGACGTGGTCGGGGTTGGCCTCACCGCGCCAGCGGATCAAGAAGCGCTCGGGAATCGTTCGCCCCTCGTCGATCTCCCCCTGCGGTACGGGCGGCTGTCCGGCTTCGCGCGCAGACTGCGCCACGAACGACAGCGCCATCACGGACGCCCGCGCGAGGTTGTCGCGCGCCTCCTCGTCGGTGATGTCGATCAGCTGCCCGAAGCCCCACTCTGGCGCGAGCATCGCCAGCGCCGACTGCACGTCTACACGGTGATCGCCCGAGCGCACGGTCAGCGCGTGCGGTTCGGCTGGCGGCAGTCCCGGCTTGAAGTGTCCGTCCACCAGCAGGCCCCAGACCTGCTCGTAGGGGACTTGGCCGACGAGGTCTTCGATGTCGACGCCGCGGTAGCGCAGCGCGCCGCCCTCTTTGTCCGGCTCGGCAATCTCTGTCGCGAAGGCGACGACTCCTTCGAGGCCCGATTGGACCTCCGGTGCTGTGACCGCGCTCATGGCACTCGCTTTCTGAGCTTGATGCTTGACGGGGTAGCTGCCTTTTGGGCAGGCCCCTATGGTCGCAGGAATGCGCTCAGCAGTAGGCTGCGAGCGAAGGTTGGCGTCGTGCATCCGGCGCCGCAGAGCCCGTCATCGAGGAGGCGCCGTGACCGATAGCGATCTGATGTTCCGTGGGGCGGGCGAGCTCGCCGAGATGGTGCGATCGGGCGAGATCTCCTCGCGCGAGCTCGTGCAGACCTCACTGGAGCGCATCGAGGAGCTTAACCCGATGCTCAACGCGTTCGTGCAGGTCGACGAGGAGGGTGCGCTTGCGACCGCCGAGCAGATCGGCGCGGGCGATGAGCGGCCGTTCGCCGGTGTGCCGATCGCGATCAAGAACAACCGCCCGGTCAAGGGGCTGCGGCTGACGTACGGCTGCTCGTTGATGAGCGAGCACATCGCGCCCTACGACCACAACATCACGCGACGGCTGCGCGATGCCGGCTTTGTGATCGTCGGCACGACCACCCTGCCCGAGTACGGCATTCTGCCCGTCAGCGAGGCACGCATGTTTGGTCCGACGCGCAATCCCTGGGACCTCGAACGCACGCCTGGCGGCTCGTCGGGTGGCGCCGCCGCGGCCGTGGCGGCTGGCATCGTGCCGGTGGCCCACGGCAACGACGGCGGAGGCTCGATCCGCATTCCGGCTGCCTGCTGCGGCCTCGTAGGTCTAAAGCCGACGCGCGGGCGCATCTCGCCTGCCCCCGAGCTCGGCGACTCCTCCCTTGGCATCGACGGCGTGCTCACGCGTACCGTCGCCGACACCGCGGCGATCCTTGACGTGCTCGCCGGCTACGAGCTCGGCGACGCGACCTGGGCGCCGCCGCCCGCCGAGCCCTTCGCCGTATCGGCGGCCGGCGAGCCGGGCAAGTTGCGCATCGCCATGACCACCCTGCCGCCGGTCCCGGAGGCGAGCGTGGACCCGCTGGCAGCGCGGGCCGTCATGGATGCGGCCGACCTGCTGCGCTCGCTCGGCCACGAGGTCGAGCAGGTCGACCCGCCCTGGCAGGACGACTCCGTGCGCGAGCTGTTCGGCGTCGTCTTCTCCAGCCACATCGCGCTATCCATCGCCTACTCGGGGCGCGTCGCAGGCCGCGAGCCCACCGCCGAGGACATGGAGGCGATGAGCTGGGCAATCTTCTCCATGGTGCAGAAACTTGGTGCTGTGGACAGCCTCGCCGCGAATGCCGCGCTGCAGCAGTTCGCGCGCCGTCTCATCTCGTTTCTCGATCCCTATGACGCCTTGCTGACGCCCGCACTGGCCGAGCGTCCGCTGTCGCATGGCACGCTCGACACCGATGCGCCCGAACCGATGGCCACGTTCACGCGCTCGGGGCTGTTCACGCCGTTCACACCCGTGTTCAATGCCAGCGGACAGCCGGGGATCTCTGTGCCGCTCTATCAGGGCGAGGATGGGCTGCCGCTGGGTGTTCAGCTCGTTGGGCGGCCAGCGGGCGAGGCGCAGCTGCTGGCGCTAGCCGCACAGCTCGAAGCGGCGCAGCCGTGGGTGGACAGGCGGCCCCAGCTGGAGGTTGCCGGCGCTTAGCGAGGCCAGAAACGTCGCTTGCCGCGCGCCAAGTGGCGATCTAGCATCGCGACGTCCGATGTCCACGCTCGACGTTCCAGCCGATTGGTATCGACGGGCCTATCCGCCCGAGATGGACAAACTGCCGTGGGCGCAGAAGACAGGCTCGGAAGTCGATCGCGTGCTGCGCATCCTGCAGCCGAGCGGCACAGAGCGAGTTCTCGATCTCGGGTGCGGTACCGGTAGGCACGCGCTGGAGTTGGCGCGCCGAGGTTTCGCCGTCGTCGGGGTGGAGCTGCTGGAGGCCAACGTCGACGTCGCACGAGCCGCTGCCGGAGACGAGTCGCTCGATGTCGAGTTCGTTCAGGCGGATCTTCGCGAGCTGGAGCTTGAGGACGCATTCGACATCGTGCTCAGCCTCAATGACGGAGCCATCGGCTACTTCGAGAGCGAAGACGACAACCTGCGCGCGTTTGAGGTGGTTGCGCAGGCGCTGCGCGAGTCAGGCCGGCACTTGCTGCAGATCGGCAACGTGCTTCACGCCGAAAAGTTCATGCCGGCGAAGGGGTGGATTGAGGGGGCTGGGGCTCTCGAACTGTTCGATCATCGGTGGGACGCCGTGACGCGGTGCTGGGAAGGGACGACCGCTTCGATCGTCGTGGGCGAGGTGTTTGAGGAGCTCGAGCTGGTCCCGTTTCGTAAACGGCTGTACTCGGCCGAGGAGCTGGAGGAGATCTACAACTCGCTGGGGATGGCTCTAACTGGGGTCTATCGCGGGAACGGGAAGCCTGGCCGGCCGCGGAGTTCACAATTCGAGTTCTTCGCGGTGGGGAGTAAGAGCAGCACCTAAACGCTGCGACCAAGTAGCTACAGAACGATCCCCGCGAGCTGAGCGACCGCGGTCGCCGCCTGGGCGACCGTTGTGGCGGGGCCCGCCATCCGACTAATCCAATCGAGTTTCGAGCGGACTCTCTCCGTGTCGGGGGCGTGCCCCTTTAGCCCCTCGGAGACCTCCTTGTAGGCGGTGATGAGCTCACCCTGCGTATCAGTGGGCGCATCGATATGTTCGATCGCCTCTCGGAGTAGTGCGAGAGCCTGCGCCAAGGATTGAGACCCACCACTTTGCTCGACCTTGCTGCCGGGACCGACGGCAAGATTCTCGGCTGTGATCTTCTCGACGCCGCTGATTCCGTAGTTGATCGAGTCACTCATGAACTTGTCTCTCGCTGGGTCCCTTACGGTTAAGACGATCCAAGGGCGCCGGCCGGGCTGTCGTGGGTGTTAGATGCCCCGGCAGCGGCCCGAACGCGCTCTCCAATACTGGCTTTAGTTCCAACGGCAACATTTCCTGCCTGAAGCGAGCCGCCGGGCATCATGATCCCATTGTTGATGATCGTGGATCGTCGTTCGGCTATCTCCGCCGTGTCCACACCGTGGTTATCGAGGATGTCGACTACCGTGTCCAGAGCCGCGCGTTCGAGCATCTTCACGTACATTTCCTTGTCGAGACGCTGAAAATAGCGACGATAGTGGCTAGATCGCACCCGATCGAGAGCCGTCACTCGGGCTCCGTAGTCAAAGAACGGATCTTGTTCTACTTCCTTGACACTGCTTGCTCGGTCTCGGCTTCGGCTTAGCGGTCTGAGCACCACTTTCGGCGAGCGCAGCCAGAGTCCGAGAGCCGAGACGAAGGATCTCCGCAGCATCGACATGACGTGACGAAGCTGCATTTTCCCGGGAAGTCCGTCAAAGCGATGTAGCTCCTCCTTAAGCGGTACCAGCACGAACTTGCTCAGCTCACAGAACAGCCGCCCATTGCGGATGGCGAAGCGGAGGTAAAGCGAAACCACGAGCTCGCCCTGCCAGTCCACCACCCGGATGCACTGGTAATGACGAACGTGATGAGTGGCGGCGCTTACGTACCGATTAAGAACCTCGGTGCTGACGACGGGGGTTGGCCGCTGGATGGGATCGGGTAGCAGTATGCGATCGTCGCGTATGTCCGCTCCGCTCACGAACAGGCGATCGCTGATTGTCAGGTTGGCCATTTGCAGGGCCTCGAGCGAGCCTCGGACAGCAGCGTAAAGCTCCTCCGGTGCCAGTCGCTCTGCGGCCGATGGGCCGATCGGGCCGCCCTTGCCCTTACGCAGATCGACTACAAATGACCACCCACCTTGGTCTAGGCCAGCGCCGGCGAATGGCAGGAAGCCGCTGTAGACGGTCACATTGCCGTCTTGATCTGCAGAGAGCTCTTCAATACGACGACTGAGTACGGAGTCGGACGGCTCGGGCGCCGAGTCTGGAGAAAATACAAGCGCGTTGAGGCGTTTCATCACGACGTGATACGTGGCATTCCAGATGTCCCACAGCACCACGGCCCAGGCTGCCAAAAAGCACACCACAAGCCATAGGAGCGAGCGGGTCGCGAGCAAGAGGACGACGGCGAGCGCCAGGTCCGCCGCGAGCAAGACATCTCGAAGGATCTTCTGTTGCCGCGCCGCGACGCAGTGTCTCGCCACCGGCGCAATGTCAACAGCTGGCGGAATCTGAACCGCGCGATGGCTCTCGTGAAGGATCTCCTCGACAACGTCCTGCGCGAATGTGCCATCGAGATAGGCGGCAGCACACATCAGGCGCGTGGTTTCGGTCCAGTTGCGACCAGACGGCAACTTGTCGGTCGATTGGACGGGAGCCTCAACAGCGGCCACGAACAGACCTCCATGTAAAATAGCGCGGAGAGAAATAGTTCCGCTTGTCAGATCACGAGACTATCTCCTCTGCACACGAAAAAGTCAAGGACACGTGCGCGCGCACCTCGTCTCACCCCAGCACCCCTGCCATCCGCGCCGGAGTCACCCCCAGTCCCTCGACGTCGGCGGCCCCACGCGCCGACACCATCGGCACCTCCATCAGCTCCGCCTCATCCCACGTGGCAAATGCGTTGGGCCCCGCCACCCGCTCGAGCACCCGCAGTGCTCGCGACACGACCGGCGTAGGCACGTGCAAGAGCATGCGCTTGCGATTCTGCGACCCCAGCGCGATGCGCACCAGATCGTTGTGGCTGAGCGTCTCCGGTCCCGCCAGCTCGTAGCGCCCTCGCCGCTCGGGCGTGCCGCGGTCCACCTGGCGCCGCTCGCCCTCGTGACGCAACTCCACTCGCCCCGCGCCGTCGCCGTCGCCGCGCGACCCTGTGGCACGCTCGCCCCCGCCGCCTGAGCGCAGCGCTGCCACAACACAGTCCGCCACATCCTCAGCCCAGATCGGTTGGTACAGCGCCTTGCCGCGCCCCGACACCGGCATCACCGGCAGCAGCGCCAGCCGCTCCAGCAGCGTCAGCCACGGGTCGCCCGGCGCGTAGACGATCGACGGCGCGAACACAATCGACTCTAGGCCGGCCTCTTCGACTGCCTGCTCGGCCAGCGCCTTGGCGCGAAAGAAGCGCGCGCGGTGGTGAATCGATGCGCCCAGCGCCGAGAAGAACACGAAGCGCTCCACGCCGGCCTTCTCGGCCGCCTGCACCATGCGCCATGTGGCGATGCCGTTGAGCTCCTCGATCGAGCCCTGCGGCTGGTCACGGATCGATGCCGCCAAGTGCACGACCGTGTCCACGCCGCGCAGTGCGTTGCGAAACGACGGCGGGTCGGTCAGGTCTCCGAGCGCGATCTGCACGCGCACGCGCTGCGCCCCGAGCCGGCGCGGGTCGCGCACCAGGCAGCGCACCTGCGTGCCTTCCGCGACCAGCCGGCGCAGCAGCGCCGAGCCCACCAGCCCCGTTGCGCCCGTCAGCAGCAGCATCGCCAGAACCTAGCGGAGCGCGCCGCGGCCCGAGCGGAGCGTCGCAGGCGGCAGATGGTTGAGCGGGCAATCATCTACGATGGGGGCTCGGTCGGGCGCAAGCGCCGATCTCTAAAATACGGTCCCGCCGGAGCCCACTCCGACGAGCACCGCAAGCGAACCGCAACTCCGAACCGCAACCCCAACAGGAAAGAGCGAATGGCCTACGTGATCGCCGAGCCATGCATTGGCACCAAGGACAACTCCTGTGTCGAGGTATGTCCCGTTGACTGCATCCACCCGACGCCCGACGAGCCCGGGTACGACGCGGCCGAGATGCTCTACATCGATCCGGAGGAGTGCATCGACTGCGACGCCTGCGTCGAGGCCTGCCCCGTCGACGCCTGTTTTGCCGAGGACCAGCTGCCCGACGAGTGGCAGAAGTTCACGCAGATCAACGCCGACTACTTCGCCAACGCCAAATAGGCCTCGTCGAGCACGTCCAGCACCGGCACGTCCGGCACGGCTGACTCGATCATCTCGCGCAGCACGCGCGAGTCGAAGCGATGCGACTGCGGCGCCACTGGGTTGACCGTGATCGCCTTCAGCTCGATCGTCTGCTGCACGCCGATCGACACGCCCTGACGCGCATACCAGCGCGGCCCGCGGTGTGACAGAAAGACCTTCGTCGGGTCCGCCGCCACGATCTGAAGCTCGCGCCCGGCGCGCTCTGCGCGCGCGGCCAGCAGACCCTCGAGGAAGCGCTCGCTCAGCGCGCCCTCGACCATGAAGCTGCTCGCGCTCGCATGCTCGCGCAGCAGCGCCGCGATCTCCGCCGGCTCGGCGTTCAGCACCAGGCGACGATCCAGCGTGATCTGACCCGGCCCGCCGCCGCCGGCGGCGCCGTCCGTCGCCGGCAGGCGTACAAGGTCGACCGCGTCGCGCGTCGCATCGACCACGGCTTCTACGTCTTCGCTGAGAATCGCGCCCGTCGCCATCACCAGCCCGTCTGCCACCGCCGGCGAGGACGCCGCGCGGCGGTCGATCGCGCCGTCGATCAGCACCTGATCGGCGCCCAGCTCGAGCATCAGATCGCTCACCGCACGCAAGTCCGTCGCCGCGCTCGGACCCGCAACTTCGATCGTGCCCGGCTCTGACAGTCGCGCCAGCACCACTTCGCCGAGCGGCGTGCGCACGCCCGTCTGCGCCAGGCGCTCGTGCGCCAGGCCGCTGGAGCGCAGCAGCGCGCCCGTCGTCGCCACCAGGCTGCCGTCCTGCAGCTGCACGCGCGGCTTGTCGATGCGCGCGTCGATCACGTCGTGCTCCTCGCCGTCGCGCCCGATCGACGTCACACCCACCACCGTCGCGCTTGCCGCGTGCTCGCGCAGAATCGCCGCCAGCGTCTCCGTCTTGCCCGTGTTCTTCGCCAGCCCCACGAGCGCCAGCGCGCGCGTGTCCGCGACCAGCTCGCTCAGGCGCGCGGCCGGCTGCTCGCCCGCGCCCTGCGCGGCCGTGCCGCGCCCGTCGCTAGCCATCGGTGCTTGGCGGCGCCGCGCCGTTGGACGCCGCGCCGTTGGACGCCGCCGCGGGGTGCGCCGGTCCGTCGGCCGCGTCCTCGCTGCGCGCCGCCAGCTCGCGCACGATGAAGCTGGCCACGTGGTAGGGGTACGTGCCCTTGCTGAAGCCCGCGTCGAAGCCCAGCTCCTTGGCCAGCTCGTTGGATACGCGCGGCCCGCCGCACGTGAGAATCATCTGCTTGCGCCGGCCCTCCGCTTCGACCATCTCCACCAGCTCCGTCAGGTTGGCGATGTGCAGGTTCTGCTGCGTCACCGTCTGCGAGACCAGAATCGCGTCTGCGTCGAGGTCGATCGCACGCGAGACCAGCACCGAGTTGGGCACCTGGCTGCCGAGGTTGTGCGTCTCGAACGCCTTGTAGCCCTCAAGGCCGTGGTGGCCGTGAAAGCCCTTCAGGTTGAGCATCGCGTCGATGCCCACGCTGTGCGTGTCCGTGCCCGTCGCCGCACCGACCACCACGACCGGCCGGCCGATCTGACGGTCGGCGAAGTCCTCGATCTCGTCCTCTGACATGTACTCCACGTCAAAGCCCTCGTCGCTAAGCGACGCGTAGTCGACCGTCTGCGTCGCCTCGCCGAACATCACGAAGTACGTGTACCCGTCCGTCAGCTCCTGGTAGTGCACCACCTCCGGGTGCTCAAAGCCCATCTTCGCCGCCAGCTCCTGCGCCGCCTTGCGCGCCGCCAGGCCGTAGGGCACCGGCAGCGTGAAGCTGAGCTGCACGATGCCGTCGCCCAGGTGGTCGGCGTAGGGCTTGACGCGCGCGAGGTCGACCTCGCGGCGGGCGCTCGACGCGGCAGGCGTGCCGTCGGCCTGCTCAGGCAAGGCTCGACGCTCCGCGCATCAGCTCGCTGGCCGGGTTCAGGTAGCCGTCGGCCACCTCCACGATGCCCTCCGTGCCACGGCCCTCGTCGATCTGGCGCGGCACGTCGCCGAACACGCCTTCGCCAAGCGCCGAGAACAGTCCTATGTCGGCGATTCGCTCGAGCAGCTCGTGCGCGCCCGCCAGCACCTCCTGCGCGCGCGTCTGGATGATGCCGCCCGCCTTGAACTCGATCTCCTCGCCCAGGTCGCGCGCCGCGTTGAACACGTAGTTGACATTTTCCAGCCCTATAACGCGGTCGTGGACGTGCGGCGTGAAGATGCCCTCCGTCGGCACGCCGATCGTCTGAATGCCCTGTCCCGTCGCGATCGTCACGAGGTTGAACAGCGAGTCGGTGGCGTGCGTGCGGTACAGGTTGCCGTCCATGTGGCGCGTCGGCGGCATGTACTTGACCGGGCAGTCCGGGAACAGCTCGCGCGTCAGCTGCGCCTGCGCCCACTCCAGCAGCAGGCTGTTGGTGACCGGCGTGTCGATCTCATACGCGTCGCCCAGCGCGATCTGCGCGTCGGGCACGCCCGAGTCCAGCGCCAGCTGGCGGTTGATGAACTGCGACGCCGTCACCGACGGCGCCGCCTCGATCGCGTCGGCCGTGCGCAGGTAGTTGTCCTCGCCCGTGTTGATCGTCACGCCGAAGTAGCCGTTGATCATGCGCGACACGCGCTGGTCGATCAGCCCGCGCACCGGGTTGATGTCGCGGTAGAGAATCCCGTACAGCGCGTCGTTGACCATGTTGTCGAAGCCCTCGATCGCGCCCATCGCCGCGATCTCCGGCATGCACAGCCCCGAGCAGAAGCTCGACAGGCGCACGTAGCGTCCGTGCTGCTCAGACCACTCGTCGAGCGCCGCGCGCATGATCTGAAAGTTCGCCTGCGTGGCGAACGTGCCGCCGTAGCCCTCCGTCGTCGGCCCGAACGGCACGTAGTCCAGCAGGCTCTGCGCCGTCGAGCGGATCACCGCCACGATGTCGCCGCCGGCCTGCGCCACCGCCAGCCCGTGCACGACGTCCTCATACACATTCCCCGTCGCCGTCAGCACGTAGCGCAGCGGTGGCTCTGACTCGCCCAGGCGCTCGCGCAGCTCGTGGCGCTGTGCGGTCTGCTCCTTCATCTGAACGATGCGCTGCTCGCACTCGCGCATCACGCGCATGCCCACCGCGTCGTCTGCCGCGCGCGGCAGCCCGCACAGGTCGAGCTCACCGCGATCCACCGCCTCGGCCAGCGACTGCGGCGTGGCGTCGGCGTCGGCCAGCAGCGCGTTGCCGACCCAGTAGGCGATGCCGCGGCCCAGCTCACCGCGGTCGCGCACGTGGTCGACCAGCACGTTCGGCAGCGGCGCCTCGACGTCGTTGGCGCCGTCCACGCCCAGCAGGCGCACGATCGTGCGCTCGACCGAAACGGTCGTCTTGCCGGCGATCTCCTCCGACACCTGGCCCGCTATCGCAGTGGCCGCTGCTCTGCACGACGCGACCAGACCAAGATCAATATTGAGTTTGCTTTTTGTCACTTGATGTCTCGCACGATAGGAAAGGGAATGACCTCGCGCAGCGTCTCGCGTTCGGTGAGAATCATGATCAGCCGGTCCACGCCCATGCCGCCGCCGGCCGTCGGCGAGTAGCCGTACTCGATCGCCCGCGCGTACTCCTCGTCGTTGGGATGCGGCACGTCCTCGTCGTCGGCCATGCGCCGCTTGCGCTGGTCGACGAAGCGCTGCCACTGGTCCACCGGGTCGTTGAGCTCGGTGTCGCCCGAGACCATCTCGATGCCGCCGATCACCGCGTCGAAGTGCTCGGCAAGCTCCGGGTGCTCGGCGTGCGGCTTGGTGATCGGAAAGGGCTCCAGCGGAAAGTCGAACACGTGCGTCGGCTGCACGATCGTCGGCTCGATCAGCTTGCTGTAGACCGCCAGCACGAGCTCGGCCCAGGTCGTCGCCGGGTGCACGCGTTCCTCCAGCGCTTCCATCATCTTCGCCGTCACGCCGTCGCGGTCGTCTTCCATGAAGTCGATGCCCACCTTCTCCAGCATCTCCTCGCGCATCGTCGTGCGCCGCCACGGCTTGGCCAGGTCGATCGTCTCGCCGCTGCGCTGCACGGTCGTGCGCCCGAGCACGCGCTGGGCCACGTCGCGGAACATCTCTTCTGTCGCCGTCGCCACGTCGTAGTAATCGGCGTAGGCGAACATGAACTCGATGATCGTGAACTCCGGGCTGTGCTTCGGCGAGATGCCCTCGTTGCGAAACACCTTGCCCATGTCGTAGACGTTCTCCAGCCCGCCCACGATGCAGCGGTTGAGAAACAGCTCCACCGAGATGCGCAGGTACAGGTCGCGGTCGAGCGCGTTGTGGTGTGTCGTGAACGGCCGCGAGCCCGCGCCGCCGGCCAGCGACTGCAGCGCCGGCGTTTCCACCTCGACGAAGTTGCGTTCGTCC
>DATARK010000073.1:0-19306 GCA_036264175.1 Solirubrobacteraceae bacterium | reverse complement strand
GGGGGTCGCGCTCAACGCGCGACCCCGCTCCGCAGAGCTGAGCATCGCCGCGAGCGTACGACGCTGGCGATCGGTCATCGAGCCGATGGTCTTCTTCTCGGACATCGGCAGCTGCGCGAGGAACTTGCGACAGCGCGTCTGGCCCCAGCGGCGCTGGCTCATCAAGAGGTCGGCCACCGCCATGCTCTGAGCCTCCCACGGGCAGGCCAGGATCACCTCGGCGGCTTCGATCTCGTCCATCGAAACCCTGCGCTTGAGCTCCGCGCGGGCCAGGCGAACCTTGTTGGCGCGCTCCAGCGCACGCATGTACTGCGGAGGAGCAGGGGCAATTGTCGCTGTCGCGTTCATGTGGACTCTCCCCGTCGCAGCGCTGTATGTCGCGCCACGACGTCCGTGCTTGATGGTTGACGAGTGCGCGCTCTGAGTTGGCCGTCCGGCATCCACCCAGGGTCAGAGGCCGTGACCCAAGAAGATGTGATCCTGCGATGGCTGGTGTGGGGCGGAACCGGACGTCACGCAGAGCGCTCCCGCAAGCTACGAAAGGCGACGCGCCCGGTCAACAGCCATCTCACACTTCCTACGCTAGAAGCGACCTTTTTTTGCGGCGCCTCGACTTGTGAAGATTTGGACAAGTGCAGACGGCGCCGGTACCAGAACAGGCGATCTGTCAAATGCCTGCCGAAGCGTGCTCGCCAGGCCCGGGAAGTGGACCGTGCTCCGCCTCGAACTCGACCTTGACGCGCGCGAAGACGTCCAGCGCGCGCCGCAACGTGGCCTCGTCGTGCGTCGCCATGACGCTCGTGCGCAGCAGCGCACCGCCAGGGGGGACGGCCGGGTGCAGGGCGGTGTTGACGAATACGCCGGCGTCGTACAGCGCGCGCCACAGCACCGCAGCCTTCCAGTCGTCGCCGACCAGCAGCGGCACGATCGGCGTGACGATCGTCGCCTGCGTCGCGTCCTCGCCCTCGCCGGCGAGCAGGCCCGGGGCGTGGCTCTGCACGCCGGAGCCGAGCGTCAGGCGCTGGGGCGAGACGACCGCAAAGCCACGCTCTTCCAGCCCGTCGCGCAGCAGCCGCGCGTTCTCCAGCACGCGCCCCAGCAGCGGTGGGCCGTCGGGTGAGCGCAGCACGCGCAGCGCGGCGGCGGCGGCGCCGACGGCCGCCGGGACGGCTGAGGCGGTGAACAGGAACGCGCGCGAGTACAGGCGCAGGTACTCGATCACCTCGGCTGACCCCGCGACGAAGCCGCCGCAGGAGGCCAGCGACTTGGAGAAGGTGCCCATGCGCAGATCCACGCGGTCGGCCACGCCGAGCAGTTCGGCCGTGCCGGCGCCGTGCGCGCCGAGCACGCCGGCGCCGTGTGCCTCGTCGACCATCAGGCGCGCGCCGTAGCGCTCGCACAGATCGCAGATCTCCGCCAGCGGCGCGATGTCGCCCTCCATCGAGAAGACGCCGTCGACGACCACCAGCACGCCGCCGCCGTCGCTCTGCGCGCGCTGCAGCATCTTCTCCAGCTTGTCCAGGCGGTTGTGGCGAAACGGGCGAAGCTTGGCGCGCGACAGCAGGCATCCGTCGAGGATCGACGCGTGGTCGCCGGCGTCGGCGATGACCGTGTCCTGCGGGCCCAGCAGCGTCCCCAACGTGCCCACGTTGGCCTGGTGTCCGGTTGTGAAGACGATCGCGTCCTCGCAGTTCATCCACTCGGCGATCTCGCTCTCGAGCTCCAGGTGCAAGGGGATCGTGCCGTTGAGCAGACGCGAGCCTGTCAGCCCCGTGCCGAAGCGGTGCAGCGCGTCCTCGGCGCCTGCCATCACGCGCTCGTCGCCGGTCAGGCCGAGGTAGTTGTTGGAGCCGAGCATGATCCGCTCGGCTCCCTCCATCTCGACGACCGGCATGGCCGGCGAGGTCAGCAGGTGGAAATACGGCAGCACGTCCGCCGTGCGCGCCGCCGCGAGCAGCTCGGAACGCTCGTGGTCGCGAACCTTGGCGAAAACGTCCGTGGAGGTGTGCATGTAGTGTGCCTCGGCCGTGGGCGTCGAAATCAGATCTGTCTCTGGTGCAAGAGATCTGAAGCGCTTCATCGACCTCCCATTTCGCCTGCATGCTAACTCGCCGCAGTGGGTGCCACCGCTGAAGCTCGAGCGGCGACTGTTCCTCAACCGCCGGCTCAACGCCTTCTTCAGCCACGGCGAGGCTGAGTACTTCCTCGCGCGGCGCGACGGGCGCGTGGTCGGTCGCGCAAGCGCGCAGGTCAACACTGCCTTCAACGACTACCAGCAGAAGAAGTGGGGCTGGTTCGGCTTCTTCGAGCTCGAGGACGATCAAGAGGTTGCCGATGCGCTGCTCGACGCCGCCGCGAGCTGGCTGGCAGAGCGCGGCATGGAGCGCATGGTCGGGCCGGCCGACTTCTCGCTGAACGACGAGAGCGGCATCGTCGTGGAGGGCTTCGACCTGCGCCCGATGGTCCGCCAGCCGTGGCACCCGCCCTACTACCAGCGACTGGTCGAGGGCGCGGGCATGACCAAGGCGATGGATCTGCTGATGTGGAACCTCGAGGTCACCGAACGCGACAAGGTACTTCCGGTGATCTGGGAGCTCGCCGCCAAGGCCGAGAGCGAGCACGGCATACGCGTGCGCCCGATGCGCC
Source organism: Solirubrobacteraceae bacterium (assembly GCA_036264175.1). Taxonomy (GTDB): domain Bacteria; phylum Actinomycetota; class Thermoleophilia; order Solirubrobacterales; family Solirubrobacteraceae; genus Palsa-744. The sequence continues at coordinate 16,660 of DATARK010000073.1, read as the reverse complement.
GCTGGCAGCTGCGCAAGGACATGGACTCCTTCGCCGAGGTCTACAACTCGGCGTGGTCTGAGAACTGGGACTTCGTGCCCTACTCCAAGAAGGATCTGGACGCACTGGCCCAGGAGATGCAGCTCGTCTTCGACAAGCACTGGGCGATGATCGCCGAGCGCGTCGACACCGGTGAGGTGGTCGGCATGGCGATGACCTTCCCGGACATCAACCAGGTGCTCGCGCGCATGAACGGCAAACTGCTGCCGCTGGGCTGGTGGCACTTCCTCAACAAGGGCAGGCTGACCGACAGGGTGCGCGTGGGCTTTCTCGGCGTCAAGCCCGAGTACCAGCACACTGGCGTCGCGGCAAAGCTCTACGAGCTGCACTACGACGCCGCCGAAAAACGCCCGCAGGACGGCGGCGAGATGGGCTGGATCCTGGAGACCAACACGGCGATGAACCGTGGCATGGAAGCGATGGGCGGTCGCGTCGTCAAGCGCTACCGCGTCTACGAGCGCGTTCTGCAGTCGATCTGAGCGGCGGTCTACACTCCGCCGATGAGCGTCGAGCAAAGCCAGCATGCCCCGACGGCGGGCGCCGAGCACGAGCAGGGCGACAGGCTGCCCGTGCTCGCGCAGGAGGCGACCGTCGTGCAGGAGTATCGCTTTGCCGGCGAGGTGTCGCGCGGACGCGCCGCCGGCGCTCTGCCCGCCGTGCAGGCGGCCGCGGTCGCCGCAGGTGGCTTCGTGGCAGGCGCCGCCGTGGTCGGGCTGGTGTCGCGCCGCCAGCGCCACTCCGCAGCCCTGGCCAAGGGCCGCGGCGCGGGACGCGGGCTGAAGCGTGGCGGGCGCCGTCGCGGCAGCTCGTCGGGCGCCGGTGAGCTGGTGCAGATCGTCGGCAGCCGCTCACTGCTCGTCGACGTGCACCTGCTCGGCGGTCGCGACTAGCCGGCAGAGCGCGCGCGTGGCCGAGGTCGAGCAGCGCATCGAGATCCGCCCGGCGGGCTCGTTTCGTCTGCCGCGCGGCGGCATGGACGGCGTGCTGCGACGCCGCGGCGGCGTGCTCGAGCGGCTGCTGCATCGCGACGGCGAGCCGGTGCTCGTGCGCTGCGCACAGACAGCGCCCGACCGCGTGATGCTCGGAGCGCGCGCCGGCTCGCGCGAGGCGGCCGCGCACGGCATCGCGCGCATGCGCTTCGCGCTGGGCGTCGACGAGGATCTGAGCGCCTTTCACCGCCGCTTCGCGCGCGATCCGCTGATCGGGCGCTCGGTGCGCAGCCGGCCCTGGCTGCGCGCGAGCCGACGGCCCGAGCCCTTCGAGGCGCTCGCCTGGGCGGTCTGCGAGCAGTTGATCGAGTACGAGCGCGCGGCGGCCATCGAGCGGCGCCTGCTGGCCAGGCTCGGGCGGCGGGCGTGCGGCTGGGACGGCGCCGCGAGTCCGCTGCGCGATCTGCCGACGCCGGGCGAACTGGCGGGCACGGCGCCGGCCCTGCTGGAGTCCTTCGACCTGGCCGGCACGCGCGCGCTGACGCTGGTGCGCGCCGCGCGTGAGGTCGCGCGCGGGCGCGTCGACCTGCACGACGAAGACCACGAGCGCGCTTGGCGGCGGTTGCGAGCGATCCCCGGCATCGGTAGCTGGACCGTGGAGATGCTCGCGCTGCACGGTCAGGGTCGCAACGATCAGGTGCCCGCCGGCGACGTCGGTCTGCTCAAGCGCGTCGGCAGGCTGCTCAGCGGCGGCGACGGGCTCGCGCGAGCCCAGGAGCACGAGGTGCGCGAGTTCTTCGCCCCGTACGAGGAGTGGGCCGGGCTCGCGGCAATGCACGTGTTCGCCGCCTGAGTTTGGCGGGTCCGCTAGCGCAGGATGCCGGTGTGCCCGATCGAGTAGCGGCCGGGCTGCGGCCACACGCACAGGCCGTGCGGCCCTTCGCCGACGGCGATCTTGTGCAGCAGATGTCCGGTGGTCGTGGAGATCGCGTAGACGACGCCGTCGGAGCGCCCCGAGAGCCACAGGATCCGCCCATCAGCCGAGAGCCCGCCCATGTCCGGCGAGCCACCTCCGGGTATCCACCACTTGGCGACCGGCCGCCGTGTGGCAAAGGAGATCACGCTGATCGAGCCCTCCATGCGGTTCGAGGCGTACAGAAACTTCGCGTTGCGACTTGGGTACAGGCCGTGCGTGCCGGCCCCGGTCAGCTCGAAGCGGATCACGCGCAACGTCCGCGCGTCGATCAGCCACAAGCCGTTGAGCGACATGTCGGCGATGTAGAAGGCGCGCCCGTCGGGGGACAGCTTGACGTCCTGCGGCTTTGCACCGGCGGCCAGCGCGATCGTCTTGACGACCCGCTCGGTGCGCAGGTCGACGACGATCGCGCTGCCGGAGAACTCGCACGAGACCAGCGCGTAGCGCCCGCCGGCGGTGAAGTCCATGTGGTCGATGCCGACACACTGGGGTGTCTGCAGCGCGTGGTGCAGCGCCATCGTGTGCGGATTGCGGAAGTCCAGCTGCCGATTGGCCTCGGCCACGACGATCGCCCAGCGGCCGTTGGGCGTGAAGTAGAGGTTGTAGGGGTCCAGCGCGGCGATCGGCTTGCCCGGGCGACCGCTGCGCGGATCGATCGGCGTGAGGCTGTTGGAGAGGTCGTTGGTGACATACAACGTGCGCAGATCCCATGAGGGCACGACGTGCTGGGGCAGCATGCCGACGGCGAAATGCGCGACGACCTTGAACGTCCGCTGTGAGATCACGTCGACCGTGTTGGACTTGGTGTTCGGCACGTACACGAGCGCCGGGTCGTGGCGCACGACGGGGCTGAGCAGCCCCGGTCGGTCCGCCGCGTAGACGTTCCGGGCATCGAGCGTCCGCGGCACGCGGCCGGGCGTCGGGACTTCGACCGATCCACCTCGTGAGGCTTCTTCGGCGGTGAACGTGCCTTGAGGCCGCGCGTGCATGTTCGACGCGCCGCCGCAGCCCGTCAAGGTCAGCGCCAGCGCCGCGGCGAGCGCGAGCGGCGCCCGGACCAGCGCCGCGAGCCGCGCAGGCGGGCTCATCGGGAGACGGGCGCCAGCGTCAGCGCGCGATCGGACACGGTCCCCGCGCGGTTGCGACCGCCGACCGCGATGATGTGACCGCCGAGCGTGGCGGCGCCGATGTCCGACAGCGCTTCGGGCAACGTGCCGGCGCGGTGCACCGCGCCGCTGAGCGGGTCGATCGCCAGCATCGCCGAGGTCTGGTCGGAGAGGCCTTCGCCGCGACCGCCGAGCACGTAGAACCAGCCGTTCAGCGCTGCACCGGCGGCGTGCGTGAGCGCTCGCGGCAGCTCACCGATCTGGCGCACGACGCCGCTCGCCGGGTCGAAGGAGAGAATCGCGCGCTGGGCCGTTTCGCCGGAGGTGCCGCCGGCGATCAGCATGCGGCCGCCCACGGCGGCCACCGACGCGTAGCGAAGCGGACGCGGCATCGTCGCCACGACGTGCGCGTGGCCGCCCGGCGTGAACGCAACGATTGTGCGCAGCGGAGCAGAGACGGTGTAGCCGCCGACCACGTAGGCGGTGTGGTCGATCGTCGCCGCGGACAGGTCCGAGGATGCGGCCGGAAGCCTGCCTGTGAGTTGTGCGCCCGATGCGCCGATGCGGAAGATCGCGTCGCTGGCGCCGCCCGGCTCGCCTCCGCCGAAGGTGAACGCCTGCCCTTCGATCTCGGTGGCGCCGATGTCGTGCAGAGCGAGCGGAAGCTGTCCGATGATGCGCGTGCCCGAGCCGCCGATCAGCACGATGCTCGCGACCGATGCATCGGCTGCGTCGAGACCGCCGACGGCGAGCACGCCGCGCCCGTCAGCGGTCACGGCCGGCAACTGCACAGCGGCGGGCAGCGCCGTCGTGCCGGTTACGCGAAGCCCCGCGACCGGCCGTGCCGCGGCAAGCGGTTGGGTGCCGGCGTGCGTCAACGATGCCGTTCCCTTCTTCGAGCTGGAACCGCCGCAGGCGCCGAGCGCCAGCGCGAGCGCCACGGCCGACGCGCGGTGTGCGGCGACTCGCGCGCTGATCGACACCAAGCCAGGGTCGCGGCGGCCGCTAAAGCGTGCGTGAGTGGGCGATGAGAACCCGCTTAGCCGGCGGGCGCCGGCGCGCGAGCGGTCGGCGAGCGAGCCGGCCCTACGAAACGAGCACTGCGGCGCCGGTGAAGCGGCCGTGACGCAGGTCGTCGAGTGCCTGGTTGGCGTCGCTCAGCGCATATTGCGTCACGCGCGTCTGCACGGGCACCTGGGGCGCGAGCTCGAGGAAGTCATAGCCGTCGCGCCGTGTGAGGTTGGCGACCGAGCGCAGCGCGCGCTCGCGCCACAGCGCGCTGTAGGGGAAGGAGGGAATGTCAGACATGTGAATGCCCGCGCACACGACCGTGCCGGCCTGCTGCACCGCCGCCAGCGCCAGTGGCACGAGCCCGCCGTCGGGAGCGAACACGATCGCCGCTTCCAGCGGCTGGGGCGGGCGCTGCTCGGAGGCGCCCGCCCACACCGCGCCGAGCTCGCGTGCGAACTGCCGTGCGCTCTCGTCGCCGGCGCGCGTGAAGGCGTACACCTCGCGCCCTTGCGCCGCGCATACCTGGGCGAGGATGTGCGCGGAGGCGCCGAACCCGTAGAACCCGATGCGCCGCGCCTCGCCGCACATGCGCAGCGCGCGATAGCCGATCAGCCCGGCGCACATCAGGGGGGCCGCCTGCTCGTCGGGGTAGCCGGCGGGAATCGGAAAGCAGAAGCGCGCGTCGGCGACCGCGTACTCGGCCATGCCGCCGTCGACGTCGCAGCCGGTGAACAGCGCGCGCGGGCACAGGTTCTCGCGCCCGCTCAGACACCACTGGCATTCGCCGCAGCTCCAGCCCAGCCACGGCACGCCGACGCGGTCGCCCTCGCGCGGCGCGTTGGCGCCGGTGGGCCCGGCGGCCTCGGGCAGGGGCACGTCGACGGGCTCGCCGACGGCCTCGACGGTGCCGATGATCTGGTGGCCGAGCACGCGCGGCGGCGACTTGATCTCGACCTCCCCGTCGAGCAGGTGCAAATCGGTGCGACACACGCCGCACGCGTGCACTCCAAGCAGCAGCTGGCCGGGACCCGGGGAGGGTGTTCTGCGCTCGACCGCCCGCAGCGGCCGGCCGACTCCCTCGAAGATCATCGCGCGCATGCTCAGCCGAAGAACAGCTCCGCGGTGGCATACAGCGCCGGGTCCAGCAGCTTGGGCTCGCGCAGCGCCTCGCTCAGCGGCGTCTGCACGATCTCCGTTCCGCGCAGCCCTACCATCACGCCGAAGTCGCCGGCGATCGCGGCGTCCATCGCGGCCACGCCGAAGCGCGTGGCGAGCACACGGTCGAAGGCGACGGGGCTGCCGCCGCGCTGCACGTGGCCGAGGATCGTCACGCGGCTCTCATAGCCGGTCAGCCGCTCCAGCTCGCCCTCCAGCGCCACGCCGATGCCGCCGAGGCGGGCGTGTCCGAAGGCGTCGGTGGTTGTTCCCTGCTGCGTGTGCAAGGTGCCCTCGCGGGCGATCGCGCCCTCGGCCACGACGACGATCGAGAAGTTCGGACCGCGGTCGTGGCGCTTTCGCAGGTGCGCCGCGACCTCCTCTACGTCGAACGGTTGCTCGGGCACGAGAATCGCGTCGGCTCCGCCGGCGATTCCGGCGTGCGTCGCGATCCATCCCGAGTGCCGGCCCATCACCTCGAGTACCATCACGCGGTTGTGCGACTCGGCGGTCGTGTGCAGGCGGTCGATCGCGTCGGCGACGATCTGCACTGCAGTCTGAAAGCCGAACGTCACGTCGGTGCCGCCGAGGTCGTTGTCGATCGTCTTGGGCACGCCGACCACCGGCACGCCGGCTTCGTGCAGACGCAGCGCCACGCCGAGCGTGTCCTCGCCGCCGATCGGGATCAGCGCGTCGATCTCGCGCGCCTGCAGCGCCTCGCGGACCTTCGCCGTGCCGTCCTGGCCGTCGGCGTAGGGGTTGGTGCGCGAGGTGCCGAGGATCGTGCCGCCGCGCGGCAGGATGCCGGCCGTGCTGAGCAGCGTCAGCTCGACGGCGTCGTTCTCCAGCACGCCGGCCCAGCCGTGGCTGAAGCCGACGAAGCTGTGCCCCGGCTCGGCCAGCCCGCGGCGGACGACGGCGCGTATGACCGCGTTGAGGCCTGGACAGTCGCCGCCGCCGGTCAACAGGCCTATGCGCATGCCCTGAGCTTAGATGCCCTGACCCGGCAGAAACTCGTTTGTGAAGGGTTCGCGTTCGGCGCCGGGGTCGTGTTCAAGCAGGTGCTGGGAGAACATCCACTTGGCAAACGCCGCCCACTCCTTGGGGCTCTGCCAGCCGTAGGGCTTGCCTGGTTCGCTGGGCACGGTCGCCGGCAGCGTCGCTTCGATCGTCGCCTTCTGCAGCTTGGCTTCCAGCGACGGGTTGGCCTTGACGACCAGCGCCGCTGCGGCCACCGGATCGGCGCGCACCTCACGCTGGCCGCGCGTCAGCGCCTGCATGAAGGCGCGCAGGTCCTCGCCGCGCTTGTGCGCCTCGTCTTCGCGCACGACCAGCACCAGCTCGTCGTATGTCGGCACGCCTACGCGGTCCACCGGGATGATCAGCGGGTGCTTGTGCAGCATCTGCAGCTGCAGGCCCTCGACGTTCCAGAAGCCGCCCAGCGTCGCGGCGACCTTGCCGGAGAGCATTGCCGGCACGAGGTTGAAACCGACGTTGACTTCCTTGACGCTCGACGGCTCGACGCCGGCGCTGCTCAGCGCCGTCTTCAGCTCTGAGGCCTGGTAGGGGATGCCGGCCGTGCCGACGGTCTTGTGCGCGAGGTCTGCGACCTTGCGCACGTGGCTGGCGGGCAGCGCGATGATCGAGGTCAGCGGGCGCTGCACCAGGGCGCCGATCGACACAAGCTTCAGGCCCTGGTCGCGCGCGCTCAGCAGTTCGGGCTCGTAGGAGATCGCCATGTCGGCCTTGCCGGCCGCCAGCAGCTTCAGCGGCGCGGCCGGATCGGCCGGCGCCTGGGGCTGCACGTCGAGCCCCACCGCACGGAAGTCGCCGTGGGAGATCGCCGAGTAAAGCGCGGCGTGGTCGGCGTTGGGGTAGAAGTCGAGCACCACCGTGAACGGCTTGGCGCCGGGCGCGGAGATCACGTCCTGCTTGGAGCCGCACGCGCTCAGCGCGGCCGTCGCGACGAGCGCGAGTACGAGCACGCCGGCGCGGCGCGGTGCGGCGCGCAGTGACGAGGCGGCGGCGGACTTTCTCACGGTTTCTCTCCTGTCGGTTGGGCGGTCCACGGCGCCAGTGCGCGCTCGGCGAGCGCGAGCGCGTAGAAGCAGGCGATGGCAAGTCCGAACAGCACCAGCGCTGCAGCGTACGCACGCGGCGTCTGCAGCACGTTCAGGTCGGCGTTGATCTCGTGGCCGAGGCCGGCGTGCGCGCCGCTGGTGACGGTCTGGGACTCGGCGATGTAAGCGCCGATCACGCCCACCGCCAATGCGATGCGCGCGCCGCTGATCGCCGCGGGCACGGCGGCGGGCAGCTCGGCAAAGCGAAAGGCCTGCCAGCGCGAGGCGTCGAGCGTGCGCAGCAGCTTCAGCTGCTCGCGCTCCACGCGCCCGAGGCCGTCGACGGTCGTGACGAGCACGGGAAAGAAGCAGATCAGCACGATCACGGCGAGCTTGGGCAGCACGCCGAAGCCCCACCAGAAGACCAGCAGCGGCGCGATCACGGCGACCGGCACGGCCTGCGAGCCGACCGCCAGCGGATACACCGCCCGGCGCAGCGCGCTGGAGAAGTGCAGCAGCACGGCCAGCGCGAAGCCGAGCAAGAGCGCCAGCGCGATGCCCAGCACGACCTCCTCGGCCGTCGGCACGAGGTTGCCGGCGATGAAGCCGGCGTTGTTCCACAGTGCCGCGGCGACTTCGTGGGGGGCAGGCAGCACGAAGGCGCTGGTCGCGCCCGAGTCCGCATAGATCTCCCAGGCGCCGAGCAGCAGCGCCAGCAGGGCCAGCGGCGCCAGCAGCGAGCCGGCCACTCGCGCGCGACGGTCGAGCCCGAGCGTGCTCACGCGCTGCCACCGGCGCGCCCGGCGCCGTGCGCGAGCAGCGCCAACGCCTGCTCGCGCAGCGCGAGCACCGCGCCGTCGGTGCGCGAGCGGGGGCGCGGCGTGTCAGCCACAAGCTCGCCGATCACGCGCCCGGGGCGCGGCGAGAGCACGAGCACGCGGTCGGCCAGCACGATCGCCTCCTCGACGTCGTGCGTCACCAGCACGGTCGTGCGTGGCTCGCGTGCAAGCGCCGCGGCCAGCCACTCCTGCATCTCCGCGCGCGTCAGCGCGTCCAGTGCGCCGAAGGGCTCATCCAGGCACAGCACCGGCTTGCCCGACAGCAGCGTGCGCGCGAACGCCACGCGCTGTCGCATGCCGCCCGACAGCTCTCCCGGATGGGCGCGCTCGAAGCCGTCGAGCCCGAGCTGGGCGAACAGCTCCGCGGCGCGGCTGCGCGCGACGGCGCGCGGCACGTGCGCGATGCGCAGCGCCAGCGCCGCGTTGTCGACGGCGCTCAGCCACGGCAGCAGCAGGTCGCGCTGGGGCATCAGAGCCGCCGGCTCGCTTTTGACGGTTCCGGCCTGGGGGGCTTGCAGCGAGCAGATCAGCTCCAGCAGCGTGGTCTTGCCGCAGCCACTCGGCCCGACCAGCGCGAGCAGCTCGCCGTGCGCGGCGCGCAGCGACACTCCGGCCAACGCGTGCACGGGCGTGCCGCGACGGTCGGTGAACGTGTGGGCGACGTCGCGCAGCGCGATCGCATCGTCCTGCGCGCGTTCGCTGGCGGGCGACGCTGCGTCGTGGCTGATGGTGCTTGGCACTTGGCTCCCTTCGCGGGCATTACCCCACAGGTTCTAAGGGTCGGCGCCGGCGGAATCGCTTTCCCGTGCGCCATCTCAGCCGGCTTCTCGCCAGCCCCCCTGGTGTCTTTTCGCGTGCTCTGGCTGATGCTACCGCGCGGTCTTCGCGCGCGGGCCTCAGGCCGAGACGATCGGGCGCGTGAGCGCGCGCACGAAGTCCTCCAGCTGGGACGTCGTCCAGCACTCGAAGGCCGTGCAGTACTCCTCATAGGCGGCGATCACCGAGTCGCCGTAGTTCCAGTACAGGCGCGGCTCGGGATTCAGCCAGAAGGTGCGTCCGGCGCGCGCGGCGATGCGCGCGAAGATGTCCGCGCGCGGGTCGCGGCCGTTGGTGCGCGCGTCGCCGAGCACGATCACGGTGGCGCGCGGATGCAGGTCGTCCTCGACCTGCACTAGGAACTCCGACCATACGCGGCCGTAGTCGGTGTAGCCGGAGATGTCGGCCACGCCGGCGTCGGAGCCGATGCGCTCGGAGACCGTCTTGAAGTTGCGCTCGTGTTCGAAGATGTCGGTGACCTCGGAGATGCGCTCGATGAACACGAACGAGCGCATCTTGCGAAACGTGTCGTGCAGCGCGTGCAGCACCGACAGGAAGAACACCGAGGCGGAGGTGACGCTCGTGGACACGTCGCAGAGCACGTAGATCTCCGGGCGTTTGGGGCGGCGTGGGCGGAACTTCAGCTCGACAGGAACGCCGCCGGTCTGCAGCGAGGCGCGCATCGTGCGGCGCACGTCCACCTGCGCGTGGCGGCGGTGGCCGCGCTGCTGCATGCCCTGCGTGGCAAGGCGCCGGCGCAGCTGCGTGACCACGCGGTGCACGGCCGCGAGGTCGGCCAGCGGCCCCGAGGGCAGCGCGCGGTCGAGCTCGCCCAGCGGGCGCGCGGGGGGCAGGTTGCCGGTGCGCTCGATCTGCGAACGCTCGAGCTCACGGCGCATCAGCGCCTCGAAGCGGCGCAACGCGTCGCGCGGCAGCCCGTCGCGTCGCGGGTCGTCCTCGGGCAGGTCCGGCTGAGGCTCGGCGCGCAGGCCGAGTGCGCGGCGGATGCGCTGCACGTCCACGCCGATCACCCCCGAGCCCTCCTGGCGGCGCGCGAAGGCCGCGATGGCCATGCGCGCGAGGTCGCGCATGGCTCCCTCCGAGCCGTCTCTCAGCGCCGCGGCGATCTCCGCGCGCAAAGCGTCGAGCTCCTGCTCGGTGAGCTCACCGAGCATCTCCCGATCGGCCTCCTCGCGGATGCCCTCGCGCGATGCCGCGAGCTCGACGGCGCGGAAGAAGAAGCGATCGAAGACCAGCTCGAACACGCGCCGGTCCTCCTGGCTCTTTGCCAGCGTCGCCGCGAGCGCCTCGCGGAAGTCCTCCTGGGAGGTCCAGCTGATCTCGCGCAGCACCTCGAAGGCGTCGAGCAGCTCGGAGGTGCCGACGGCGACGCCTTCGCGGCGCAGCTCCTCGCCGAGCTCGAGAATGCGCGCCGGCATGCCCTCGGGCGCGCCGGAGGCACCCGGCGCGTCGTAGGCGGCGCGGTCGCTCTCAGGCGACATCGGCGGGCGCTCCGAGCTTCAGCCCCACCCGCTCGGCGACCACGTCCATGTCGGCGCGGTGCTTGACGATCACCGACATGGTCTCGTTGAACGTCTCGGCGTCGATGTCCTGCACGCCGAGCAGCAGCAGCGCGCGCGCCCAGTCGATCGACTCGGCGATCGACGGCGGCTTCTTCAGGTCCAGCGCGCGCACCATGCCGACGACCTCGACCAGCCGCCGCGCGATCGTCTCAGACAGCTCCGGCGCGTGCAGGCGCACGATCTCCAGCTCGTGCTCGAGCTCGGGGTAGTCCAGCCACAGATACAAACAGCGGCGCTTGAGCGCCTCGGTCAGCTCGCGTGAGTTGTTCGACGTCAGCAGCACGATCGGGTGCGTGCGCGACTGCACGCGCCCCAGCTCGGGAATCGAGATTTGGAAATCGGAAAGCACCTCCAGCAGCATCGCCTCGAACTCCTGGTCGGTCTTGTCGATCTCGTCGATCAGCAGCACGACGGGCGTCTCTGAGGCGATCGCCGTCATCAACGGCCGTGCGAGCAGGAACTCCTCGCCGAAGATGTCCTCCTGAACCGCGCTCCAGCCGGTGTCCGCAGCCTCGGCCTGGATGCGCAGCAGCTGCTTGCGGTAGTTCCACTCATACAGCGCCTTGGCCTCGTCCAGGCCCTCATAGCACTGCAGGCGCACGAGCTCGCGCCCCAGATAGCGCGACAGCGCCTTGGCCAGCTCGGTCTTGCCGACTCCCGCCGGTCCCTCCACGAGCACCGGCTTGCCGAGCTTTGTCGCCAGGTAGGACACCAGCGCCGTGGACTCGCCGGGCAGGTAGCCGACCGAGCGCAGGCCGGCGAAGACGTCTTGCACGGAGGCCGGCGAGGGGTGGGCGGACTCCTGCGCCTCGGACGGGGTGACTGACATCGCCAGCGCAATGATAGGCGCCCGGCCCTGCGCCGGACGCTGCGCGGCGCGGCGCTAGTCCTCCTCCGTCGGCGAGTCCTCGAAGGACATCTGCTGAGGCGAGCCGGGCGGCGGCGGTGGAAAACGGGGCCGGCGCACGACCGTCTCGGCGTTCTCCGCGTCGAGCTCCCGCTCGTGCTCGCGCCGTGCGGCGCGATGGGGTGCAGCGGGGTCGCGCGGGCGGCTGAGCGGCGCCTGTCCGCGTTCGCTCGTGCGTATGCGCCTGCCGACGAACAGCAGCGCCAGCGCGAGCAGCAGCGCGATGAAGATGCCCCACTCGACGCCGACCGTGGTGGTGAAGCGTTGCGTTCCCTGCGGCCCCGGCTTGTCGAGCAGGCGGTAGAAGATCAGCACCGCCGCCCAGGCGCCGGCGATCGTGACGATCGTGCCGTCGCCGCCGGGCAGCTGAAAGCGCCGTCCCTCGGCGCGCGAGAACAGCATCGTCAGCACGCCGGCGCTGACCAGCAGCACGGCCGCCTCGACGAACGAGAACGCCTGAAACGCGCTGAGGCTGGCCTGGCTGGTCTTGGCCGCGTTGTGTTCGACGAACGTGCTGGTCTTGCTGTACCACGGCAGCAGCATCGACACGAACAGGCCGATCGCCGTCAGCGCCGCCCACCGTTGCTCACGCCCGAGCACGCGCCACGCGTGCGCCACGCGGGTGATCGCCTGCCTGCCCTCCGCCAGCGTCGTCTCCGTGCGGCTCACCGCACCAGTCTAGGAGTGCGTGGCGGCGGTGCGCTAGCGATGCGATACGACGATCGTGCCGGTGGTCGTGGCGAAGTTGCCCGCCGGATCGGTCGCGCTGAGCGTCACGTTGAAAGTGCCGCCGCCGGTCGGTGTCGACCACAGCAGTTTGGGCTTGCCACGTCCGACGTAAGCGCTGTTGGTCCAGACCGTGCGCGAGCCCTCGCGCACGGTCAGGCGCACCGTGGAGACCTTCGACAGCGATACCTGCACGCCCGCGCGCGTGCCGCCCTTGAGCGTTTTGGTCAGCAGCGCGATCACCGGCGGCGTCTTCAGATACGTCGTGAATTTCTGTGCCGTGGTGCAATAGATCTGATCGCCGGCGATCGGCGTCGGCGCCGGCGTCGCGGCGCTGTGCGCGCGTGTGCGTGCGGCCGCCGGCCCCGTCGGTTCGGTGCCGCCCGAGGGCGCCGTCGGCGTGGTCGTCGTGGTTGTGGGCGTGGTCGTGGTGGTCGTCGGCGGCGGGGTCGGCGCGGGCGCGGGCACAGCCGACATCGGCGGGCCCTTGCGCGTGCGTTCGCACAGGTGCGCGAGGAATTCGGCGAGCAGTTCGTGGTAGTTGAGGTTCGATTCGGAGAACTGGTCATACAGCGACCACGCGCCGGTGTCGTAGTGCGGCGTCTCCGCGCGCGCCTCGGCGTCGCCGGCTTCGAACAGCTTCAGCCCGAGCGGATCTTTGGTGATCTGCGTGTAGTCGTAGATGCCTACGACGGCCTGGATGAAGCCGTTGAGAATGCGGTCGCTCGGCGCGTAGGTGTACTCGGCGTACTCCGAGCCGGCCGGCGTCTTGACCTGCACGCCGGCAGGCGGCGCCGTCTGGAAGATGCCCACGGCCTGCTGTGCGGCCGTCAGCAGCGCCGGTTCTTTGAAGCGCGACCAGGCACGCGCGAGCACCTGCAGCGCGGTGCCCTGTGAGAGCCCGCTGGTCCACGGCGGCCGGCCGCCGTCGAACTGGAACAGGTACTCCCAGGCGATGCCGCCGGCGCGCTTGGTCGCCAGCGGCAGCACTTCGCCGAGCAGCTGGCGCAGGTTGGCGTTTTCGTGGCCCGACAGGTAGTAGCCGTTGGCCTCGCCGAACGTGCCCAGCCACTGGATCTCGATGCCCTGACCTGCGTAGTACTCCCAGACGATCTTGCTGCCGGGGAAGCTCACGCGCGTGCCGCTGGACAGCAGCGGTTCGGTCGTCCACCAGTGGCGGTTGTTTTCCAGCGTCAGGAAGATCACCGGCAGGCGCGACGGGATGAAGAAGCCGCCTGCGGCCATCGTCTGCACGTTGCTGAGCACCGCGCCCAGTTCGCTGCGCCGCGTGCCGCTCAGCCGCCCGAGCGAGTTTTTCGCGGCGAGGTAGGCCTTGTAGTACTGCGTGTACTGCGCCGGCGTGATCGCGTTGGTGCGCTTGAGGCTCTGCAGCGCGCCGGACACGCTGGGCCCGCGCGCGGCCGCCGGCGAGGCGGTCGCGGCAAGCAGCGTCAGGACGCCGAGGGCAAGCGCCCCGAGAAGCTTTGCGCGCACGCCGCGAATGCTACGCACGGTCGCCGTGCGCGAGGACGATGCAGCGGTCTTTGCAAGCGGGCGTGCGCGGGAGAGGGGCACGCCTCAGACAACACGCGCACGCGGGCGCGAGTTGCGGACGACCGCTAGTCGCGCTCCAGCTCCAGGTCGTCGTCGGGTTCGAGCTCGTCCTCGTCCTCGACGATCTCGTCGTCGGTGGCGCTCAGCAGCTCCTCGCCGCCGGGCGCGTAGGTCACGCGGAAGTGCTCGATCAGCTCGTCGCGACGGTTTTCGTCGACGGGCGCCTCGTCGGAGACCAGCACCCACACGGTCTCGTCGAGGTCCTCGGACTCGAAGATCTCGTGGTCGACCTCCGGCGAGTCGTCGACGATCACCAGCACCTCGGTCTGCGGGTTGAAGTACGTGCCCGGACGCAGCATCAACTCGTCCAGTGCAAAGCGGCGCGGGTCGCTCATGGCGCCGTTTATACCGGACTGAAAGGCCGCCGTGTGGCCGGATTGTTGCCGCTGGCGCTAGGGCTGCAGTTCGGTGAGCGTGCGCTGGACCTCCTGCTCGATGTCCAGCGGCTCGAGGCCCCTGCGCGCGCGCCGTTCGTTGCGCGCCACCACCAGCTGGCGAACCTCCGCGGTGAGGCCGGGATCGTCGTCGGAGACCGGCGCCGGCGCGAGCAGCCTGGCGACCTCCGCGTCGATGTCCAGCTGCGGCTCGCCGCGCCCGGCCAGGCGTGCGTTTCTCGCCTGCAGCATCTGGCGGATCTCCATCTCCTGCTCGGCGCGCGAGCCGACCACTTCGCCCGCCTGCGCCGGCGGCGAGCCGTAAGGGTCGCTCTCGCCGGTCAGCCCGCCGTCGCCGATGTGGTCGAAAGCGCTGCCGCGGCTGAACAGGAAGACCAGCGACATGACGACCGACACCGCCACCGCGCCGAAGACGATGATCGGGAAGGCGCTCTGCAGCACGAAGGCGCTCGGCGGCACCTCTTGATTGTTGCTGATCGCAGTGTGCTCCGCTACCCTGGCGGGTCGGGATTGACTGACCAGTCAATCATTGTCGTCTCGCCAGCCTACGAGGGGGATTTACCGAGAAATGGTCGATTTCACGCTCACCGACGAGCAAAAGAACCTGCGCGAGATGGCGCATGACTTCGCGGTCAAGGAGATCCGCCCGGTCGCCTGGGAGTACGACAAGGAGGGGACCTGGCCGCAGGACATCATCGAGAAGGCCTGGGAGGTCGGCTTGATGAACTCGCACATCGAAGAGGCCTACGGTGGCGCAGGCGCCGGCTACCTCGACGGCTGCCTGATCGAGGAAGAGCTCTCGTGGGGCTGCTCGGGCATCCAGACCTCGCTCGGCTGCAACGGCCTGGCGACCGCGCCGATCGCGCTGGGCGGCTCTGAGGAGACCAAGAAGAAGTACCTGGGCATGCTCACCGAAGCGCCCAAGCTGGCGTCGTTCTGCCTGACCGAGCCCGACGCCGGATCAGACGTCTCGGGCATGCGCACGACCGCCGTCAGACAGGGCGACAAGTACGTCATCAACGGCTCCAAGTGCTTCATCACCAACGGCGGCTACGCCGACTACTACACGGTCTACGCAAAGACCGACAAGGAGGCCGGCCACCGCGGCATCTCGGCCTTCGTCGTCGAGCGCGACTGGGGCGTCGTCGTCGACAAGAAGGAGGACAAGCTCGGACAGCGCGCGTCGAACACCGCCACGATCTCCTTCAACGACGTGGAGGTTCCCGCCGAGAACCTGCTCGGCGAGGAGAACCAGGGCTTCAAGCTGGCGATGATGACGCTCGACCGCACGCGCCCCGGCGTCGCCGCGATGGCCACCGGAATCGCGCGCGCCGCGTTCGACTTCGCCACCGACTACTCGCGCGAACGCGTGCAGTTCGGCGTGCCGATCGCGATGCACCAGGCGATCCAGTTCATCATCGCCGACATGGCCACGGAGATCGAAGCCGCGCGCCTGCTGACCTGGAAGTCCGCGGCGATGCTCGATCGCGGCGAACGCAACACGCTGGTCAGCTCACACGCCAAGCGCTTCGCCGCCGACACGGCGATGAAGACCGCCACCGAAGCCGTGCAGGTCTACGGCGGCTACGGCTTCATCAAGGAGTACCCCGTGGAGAAGCTGTTCCGCGACGCCAAGATCATGCAGCTGTACGAGGGCACATCGCAAATCCAGCGCCTGGTCATCGCACGCGAAACGCTCCTGCCGCGGCGCGTCGAGGAGCCGGCCGAGGTCGGCGGCGTGGAAACGGTCGCCGTCTAGCCGATCGACTTCCACTTGATCTGTTGATGGGTCGCGAAGCGCCGCCGCCGAAGCGCGGCGGCGCTCATGCGGTTCAGTGGATCAGCAGCGGCGTGCCGTAGGCGGAGACGACGCCGCCGGGCGCGACCTTGATGAGCACGCGGTAGGCGCCTTTTCTCACGCGCACGACACGGCTGAACTGGCCGCTGATGGCGTTCAGCGGCTTGACCACCGTGCCGCCGGCGAGGATGCCGTGGCCGTGCGCGATGCGCAGCATGCCCACCTGCGCCCCGATGACCCCCGGCGTGACCGTGCCGTAGATGCGCGCAAAGCCGCGACGCTTGGTGCGCGCGACATGGCTGGTGACGCGCACGGCGACGTTCTCCGTGGTCACCGCGCTGACGACCGGCTTGCTGGGCGCGCTGAACACGCGGAACTGCGTCGACTGTTCCTGGTTGAGCAGCACGAATTTGAATTCGCCGTTGGCCAGCGTGAGGCCGGGATTGCCGACAGACTGAAAGCCCGCGGTGTACGGGAACGGGTTGGCCTGCAGTACGACCGGGCGATTGGCGTTGTCGGTGCCCGACAGCGTCCCCTGGATCGTCACGGTGCCGCCGAACGGCACCGGGTTGGGCGCGGACAGGATCGCCAGCGACAGCGGCACCTTCGTCGTCAGCAGTTTTTCGTCGTCGCCGATGCTCGCGCCCGCGCTGTTCACCGCCACCAGCCGGTAGTGGTAGACCGTGAGCGGCTGCAGCCCAGAGAT
>DATARK010000047.1:0-52562 GCA_036264175.1 Solirubrobacteraceae bacterium | reverse complement strand
CATGATCATCTCCGTCCTCGAACGCCGCTCCGAGATCGGACTGCGGCGCGCCCTCGGCGCCACCAAAGGCCACATCCGCGCCCAGTTCCTCTCAGAAGCGATCCTGCTCGGACTGCTGGGCGGCGCCGCCGGCGTCGCGCTCGGCGCCGCAGCCACCGCCGTCTACGCCCACACCGAACATTGGGCGACCGTCATTCCCACCGAAGCGTGGGTCGGCGGCATCACGGCGTCACTGATTATCGGCGCGGTCGCCGGGCTCATCCCCGCGCTACGAGCAGCCCGCCTGTCACCCACCCGAGCCCTGTGGTCCGTTTAGCCGCTGATCGGCTCGCGATCGCCCTTGTAGCCCTCGGGAGGGCCTTGCTGCGCGCCGAGCTCGGGCTCGAATGCGGCCGAGTAGACGGCAAAGCGGCCCTTCCAGGCGTCGGCGCCGGGGTCGAGGCCGGCCAGCCGGTCCAGGCATGTGTCCCAGCCGGCGGCGTTGCGGGCCGCGGCGCCGCGCGGCAGCTCGTCGATCAGAACCAGCTGGGTGCCGTCGCCGCGCGGGATCAGCTCGAAGCGAAGTGTCTCCTCGCCCCACGTGAAGGCCAGCTCACGCGGCGCCTCGACCGCCATCACCTCGCCGCTGAGGGTCATGTCGATCACCTCGGGCGGAAAGGGGAAGCTGATCGCGGCGCCAACTCGCCACTCGCCGCCCTCGACGATCACGTCGCAGGGGAACCAGTTGCGCAGCTGCTCGCGCTCGGTCAGCGCCTGCCAGACGACCTCGGGCGGGTCGGGCAGCTCCCGCTCGAGCCGAACTGCGGGTTGCGTGCGGTCCATCAGCAGCGTTGCGTTCTTCGTTACGTGGTTCACGACTTCTTCCTCCTGAGATCGAGATGGTCTTCGAGCTTGTCGAGGCGCTTCTCCCACAGCCGGCGGTAGGGCTCGAGCCAATCGTCGAGCTCGGCAAGCGGCTCGGTGCGGACCCGGTAGAGCCGTCGCTGCTTGTCGGCTCGCGCCTGCACCAGTCCGGCCTCCTTCAGCACCCGCAGGTGCTTGGAGACCGCGGGCTGGCTCAACTCGAGCCGCTCGACCAGATGGCCGACAGGCTGCTCGCCGTCGCGAAGCAGGTCGAGGATCGCGATCCGGTGCGGCTCACCGAGGGCGCGGATTGCTGTAGCGCTCACGGCAGATATATTGCCAGATAAGCATATAGCTGTCAAGGCATGTAATCGGCGGTGTTCAGTCAGCCCACCAGTCGCGCTGGCCCTCCACGTCTTCTCGCGGGTTCTCGCCGAGGTTGGGCGCGCCGAACACGAGCATCTCCAGACCCTCCGGCCCCGCCTCATACCCACGCCATGTTCGAGGTGAGACGCGCACGACGTCCCACTTCTTCAGCTCGACGATCTCGTCGTCGAGCTTCATCCGTCCGCTGCCGCCCACGACCACGAACACCTCCTCCTGCTGCTTGTGCGTGTGGCCGTATGGGAATCGGTAGTCGGGCGGGATGCGCTGAAAGCTCAGGCCCGACTGCTCGAGCTCAAGCGCCATGGTCCCGACACGGAACTCCAGGTCAGGCGCGCCGTCGAAGTTGGACCCAACGTCTGCCAGGTCCTCTCTGAGGTTCCTCAGCGTGAATGGCATGGCTGTTCGGCTCCGGCCTCAACCGATCTTCTCGGCCAGCTCGACGATGATCCCCTCCGGGCCGCGCAGATAACAGAGCCGATAGATGTCTTGGTAGTTCTCCAGCTCGCCGACGAGCTCTGCGCCGTGCGCTCGCGCGCTGGCTACGACGGCGTCGATGTCGTCGACTGCGAACGTGAGATGGCGGATGCCTGGAGCGTTCGGCGGCGCGTGCCGGTCTCCGCTCGGGCCCGGCGGGGCGTGAAACTTCGACAGCTCCAGCCGTCCATGGCCATCGGGGGTCTCCAGCATTGCGATCTCCGACCGCACACCCTCGAGCCCGACCACGCGGTCAACCACACCGCCCTCGACCGAGGCCTCGCCCTGCAGCCTGAGCCCGAGCTCGACGAAGAATGCAGTCGCCGCCGCGAGGTCATCGACCACGACGCCGACGTGATCCATGCGTTCAATCGGCATGCGTTCGACGGTATCGAAACGATGGTCTGCGCTCTGAGCTCGGCGCACCGGCAGTGCGACTGGACACGACGCGACTCACGGCGAAGTGTCCGCAAACGAGTGGTGCTCGTGCGCGACAGTCCAGCGGCCTTCCTGCTTGCGCAGTCCGACCGTAAGGCGCAATCGCTTCTCCGGTGTCTCGTCGAGTTCCTCCGCCGTGCCGCATCGCAACAGTGCGTACGCGTATGCCACGTCCACGCCGGCGGTCACCTCGAGCGAGACGATCTCAAACGACGCGCCCTGTGCTTGCCAGCGAAAGAACCCTGGCCAGGTTTCGCGGTAGGCGTCGATCCCGCGCACGCCGTCGTGCGGCGCAGGCACGTCGAACATCACGATGTCCACCGCGTGGTCGGCTAGAACAGTCTCCAGATCGCCGCCGTGCACGGCCGCGGCCCACCGTGAGATCAGCGACCTGATCTCCTGCTCATCGGAACTTGCCATGCCCGCTCCCTTCGGCGCAAAGCGCTCTCGTTGCATCTATGCCCATTTCCAGCTAGGACCGTGGGAACGCTGTGAAATCATCGGGCGAGCCCGATTGCCTCACCGACGCAGAGTGGCGCCGATCAGCAGACGCGAAACGGCGCGGTCAGCGTCTTGGCGATCGTCGTCGTCTTCGCGCGGCCGTGCAGCTTCACCGTCTGCCTGAAGAAGATCTTCACTTTCAGCGTATGCGCGCCCGACTTCAGGCCCGTCACGGCCAGCCGAGCTACTGCCGGCGAACGGCTGAGGATTTCGTTTGCCGCATAGACGGTCTTCGTAACCGTCTTCTTCTTGCCCTGCGAGGTCGTCGTGACCCTGCGGCGACGCGCGAGGCCGCGGTCGAGGAACAGCCCGGCGCGCACGAAGCGAAGCTTGGTTGCACGCGAGCCTGAAATCGCGCTCGAGCTGAACGTGACTTTCAGCGTATTGGCTGCTGAGGTGCACGCCGTCGGCAGTGGTGTCGTCAACGCGACCTGCTGATTTCCGAACGTCGCTCTGATCAGCGAGAGCAGGGTCCGACGCGGCGCTGCCGGGCCGGGCGAGGCGGTCGTCGTGGCCGTGCTGGCTGTCGTCGTTGTACTCGAGGCCGTGGTTGGACTCGGCAGCTGCAGGTCGAGCTTGCCGATCGCCTTGGGCGTGCCGGTCTCGGTGAACCAAAGGCTTTTGTCGGGGCCTTCGATCAATGCTCCACCGTCCTGGCCACCCATTGGGCTGAGGCCCGACGTGAACTCCGTGATCGCACCGGCCGTCGTTACGCGCGCGAGCGAGGTCGAGCCCGGGATCGAACTCGGTTCTCCCTGGAAAACCCACAGGTTGCCGTCGGCTGCGGAGACGATGTCCAGCGGCAGCCCGACACCCAACCCCTGCGTGAACTCGGTGATCGTGCCGCTCGGCGTGACCCTCCCGACCGCTCGCTGCGACGAGAGCTGATCGATGAACCAGATATTGCCATCGGGCCCGGGGGTCAACGTGGTCGGCTGGCCACCCGGCTGGATGTTTTGCGTGAACTCTTCGATCGTGTGTGACGTCGGGTTGATGCGCCCGATCGCCGATTTGCCCACGTCGGAGAACCAGAGGTTGCCATCGGCGCCCGCTGTGATCTCTTCCGGCATCGCGCTTGGCAGGCCTTCAATTTTGAACTCGGTGATCACGCCGCCTTCCTTGGTGATCATCCCGATCGACTGGATTCCCTTGTCGGTGAACCACAGGTTGCCGTCGGGGCCGAGCGTGATGTCCTCGACCTGACTCTGGGGCTGGAGGGGAGATTCTTCGACCGTTCCCCCCGTCGTGACGTGGCCGATTGCCTCGGGCGACGCGGCGTTGACGAACCAGATTTGGCCATCTCCTCCCTCGACGATGTTGCTCGGCGCGCCGGTCTGGCTAACGCCGGCTGAAATCTCGCTGATCGAGCCACTTGGCGTGATCTCACCGATCGCCTTGGTCGTGCCGTTGTCCGTGAACCACACGTTGCCGTTCGCGCCAAGCGCCAGGTCCTGAGGCGCGCTCCCGGGATTGAGGCCTTGCGCTTCGCCGAATTCGCTGATCACGCCCGCAGGCGTGATCTTGCCGATCGAGTGCAGCCCGATGAACCACACGTTGCCGTCGGCGCCCGCCGTCAGCGGCCCGAGCGGGCTTTCCGCGCCGAGGCCGCTCGAGGTCGAGAACTCGCTGATCTGAATCGCCGACGCGGACGCGGGCAAGGCCGCCGCGAATCCGGCCAGCAGCAGCACGAACAGCAATGTCCTACGCGGTGACGCTCCGATTGGATGCAACTAGTCCTCTTAGCTCCCTTGGCCAAACGTGAGCGCGTGAGGGTAGCCGAGCGCGCGGCCTTCGTCTACTCGGTAACCGTCGGCGTTTGAGCGGACGCGATCGCGGTCATATTCTCGACGGATGGGCGGGGAACGACGCTTCAGCGCGGGCCAGCGAGTGATCGTCGAGCTGGACGGCGAGACGATCGAGGGCGTGTTCGTTCGCTACGCGCCACAGCAGGGCGGCGTCAACGTGAAGGGCGCCGCGCGCGCAGCCGCCGCCGTCGGCTGGGTGCGCCGGTCGGACACAGGCGAGATCGAACCGTTCGAGTACGGCCTCATCTCGGCCGCCTGAGCGTCGAGCGTCGCCCTAAGCCCGCCGCGCACGCGCAGCGTCAACGGCGCTCTCCAGCCTGTCGACGAACGCCACTTGGCCCTTGACGAGCTTGCGCCGCGCCGTCGCGCAGTCGAACCATCCCGCGCGGTCCATCTCCGGGAACTCGGCCATCTTTTCCGAGCCGCGCGGCCATTCCAGTGCGAAGGTATTGCTTTTTATCTGCTTCGCCTCGAATTCGCTCTCGATCGCCCAGACGGTGACGCGCTTGCCGCCCGCCTGGCGCACCTCGCCGAGCGCCAGCGCCTCGCCGTCGGGCGCAGGCGCGCCTGTCTCCTCGGTGAACTCGCGCCGTGCCGCCGCGTAGGCGTCCTCGCTGTCGCTGTGCTCGCCCTTGAAGATCGACCAGGCGCCCTCGTCGCGGCGCGCCCAGAACGGTCCGCCCATGTGCGCGATCAGCACCTCCAGCTGCGCGTCGCGGACGCGAAACGGCAGCAGCCCTGCGCTTCTGCGCGCGCCCACAGCAATCTGAGCGCCGCGGCGCTCAGCCTCGCTCGCTGTCAAGCGTCGCCATGCCCTGCTGCGGATAGCGCTCGCCGGCGACGGCGTCGGCCGGCAGCGAGCTCTCCAGCCCGGCGATCTCCTCGGCGCTGAGCTCCAGCTCGAGCGCGCCCATCGCGATGCCCAGATCGCGGCACTGGGGCAGGATCGAGCGCTCGATGTCGCGCGAGATCAGCGAGTACTCGATCGCTCCGAGCCCGATCGCCGAGACCTCGGGTCCTGCGGCGCCGAGCCGTCGAGTCCTCATGCGCGACACACCATCGATTCAATATAGGAGAGCTAAGTTGGTGCGAATGTCTCCGGAGCTTGCGCAGCCCTCCCCCGAGTACGAGCGCCTCGGCGTCGCACCGACGCCCGACGACGGCGAGCGCCTCAGCGAGCGCTCGCCGTGGGACGAGTCGACGCGGCCGCACCGCCCGCCGTCGGACGACCAGGTCGAGTACTCCGAGACCGGCCGTAAGGTCGGGCAGCACCTCGTCGACGTCCACGACATGCTGCGGCGCGAGCTGACCGAGCTGCGCGACATCGTCTCGCAGGTGCGCGCCGGAGCGCTCGACGCCGGCGACGCCCGCTCCGCGCTCAACGAGATGGCCATGCGCCAGAACGACTGGACGCTCGGCGCCTTCTGCTCGCGTTACTGCCACGCCGTCGCGCGCCACCACGGCCTGGAGGATGACGCGATCTTCCCGCACCTGGCGCGCAGCGACGCAACGCTCACGCCGGTCATCGATCGTCTGACCGACGAGCATCTGGTGATTCATGACGCCATCGAGGAGGTCGACCGGGCGCTCGTCGCGCACATCAACGATCACGACTTCACGCGTCTTCAGGCGGCGATCGACCTGCTCACCGACGCGCTGCTCTCACACCTCTCCTATGAGGAGCACGAGCTGGTCGAGCCGCTCGCGCGACTCGGCTTCTACGCCGACCAGGTTTGACGACCGATAAATGCGCGTCTGGCCTCTCGCCTGTGGAATCATGGCTGCACGATTCCATGCCGAAGGGATCAGGGGATAAGCATGAGGCCGCCTCCAAAACACCGGCGCAACGGACTGGCGATCGTCGTGTCGCTCAGCTGCATTCTCCTGCTCTGCACGAGCGCGGGCGCCGACGCGCTGCTCGGCGGCGAAAAGCTGCCGTCGCTGGCTGTCCCTGCTCTGCCGGCGGTGACCGTTCCGGCTCCGCCTGCAGTTACCACCCCGAAACTGCCGACCCCGTCTCTGCCGGCCGTGACCGTGCAGGCCGGCCCGCTGACGGTCGAAAGCTCGCCGACACCGAAAGTCGAAGTCCCGGGCGTGGCGACCGTGCAGACGCCGTCCACACCCACGGCGCCGGCCGTGCCTCCGGTCACGACGCCGACCGTGCCCACGCTGAGCACGCCCGGCACGCCCACGACGCCCTCGCCTTCGTCGAAATCGCCCGGCGTCTCGACGTCGCGCTCGTCGGCCACGGACTCAGGACGCACATCGACGACTGCCACCACAGCTGCCACCGGCACGCCGAGCGGCTCATCGTCTGCCGGTGCCGGCGGCAGCCATAGAACGGCCGCCACAGGACGCGCGCGAGCGCGCAAAGCAAGCGCCGGGCGCGCGAAGGCCACGCACGGCGCGACCGCCGCGCCGGCGCCGGCGCCGGCGCCGATTGACGCCTCTACGACAGCGCAGCTCACGACGACCGGCGCGAGCGCGCGCTCGGCGACATCGAGCTCGGGCCACAAGAGCTCGACCGGCGGCGGTCCGCTCAACGCGCTCGGCCGTCGCATCCCGTTCCCCGTGCCCGTGCCCGATTGGAGCAAGCCGATCATCCTGCTGCTGCTCCTCGTGGCGGTCTGGTTCGGCGTGCGCTGGCGCATGGCCGGCGTGCGCGCGCGACGCCTCGAGCGCCAGCGCGCCTCGCTGGTGCGCGATGTCGGCTCGATGCAGGCCACGCTCGTGCCCGCCATACCCGAGCGTGTCGGCGACCTGTCGGTTTCCGTCGCCTACCGCCCCGCCGACGGTCCGGCCGCCGGTGGTGACTTCTACGACGTGCTCGCCCTAGAGCCCGGAAGGGTCGCGATCGTCCTCGGCGACGTCGCCGGGCACGGGCGTGACGCGCTGGCCCAGGCTGCGCTCACGCGCTACACGCTGCGCGCCTACCTGCAGGCCGGGCTGGAGCCACGCGCCGCGCTGGCGCTTGCCGGCTCCGTGCTGAACGAGCCCGAGCGAATGCGCTTTGCGACGGTCGTCGTCGCCATCCACGACAGCTCCAACGGCACGCTGACCTACGCCACCGCCGGTCACCCGCCGCCGATCGCGATCGGCTTCGACACGCCCGAGCCGCTGACCGTCTGCTGCTCGGCTCCGATCTGCTGCGACCTGCCCACCGGGCGCAGGCAGACGACCATCTCGCTGCCCGCATCGGGCCAGATGTGCTTCTTCAGCGACGGCCTGCCCGAGGCGCGCATCGCCGCCGGCCTGCTTGGGCGCGAGCGCCTCGTCGAGATCCTCGACGACCTCGACTCGCCGGTGACGGCGCCGCGACTGTTGCAGCGCGTGCGCGACGACGCGCTGGCCACACCGGACGACATGGTCGCCTGCGTGATCTCGCCGCGCGTAGGCGACGCGGCGTCCACGAGCACCGTCGAGGAGCTGGAAGTCGATTCACGCACGCCCGACGGCGCCTATGTCGCGGCGTTCCTGGAGGCCTGCGGCGTTCGCGCCGAGCGCGTGCCATCGCTTGTCGCCGGCGCCGCCGAGGCGGTCGACCGCAGCGGCACAGCGCTGCTGCGCGTCGAGCGCATGCCCGGCCATGAGGCCCACGCGACCGTGCTCGCCGGGCTCTCGCCCGACGTCGAAGCGACGGCGATCGAGCGAGCCGCTCAGCACGTCGAGCCGACGGCCGTGCTCGCACCGCGCCTCTGAGCCACCCGTCCGGAAGCGGCGGCGAAGCTCGCTAGCGTGCTGTGGCAGTCAACGAGAGGCTCCGGCGTGCCATCGCGCGGGCGCCGGACGAAGGGAGCACGCCATGAGCGACAAGCCGATCAAGCATCCAGGCCCCGACCATCCGATCACCATCGAGCCCAATCCGGCTCGCGTCGTCGTGACCGTCGCCGGCCAGACGATCGCCGACACGCGCAGCGCGCTGACCCTGCGCGAGGCCGCCTACGCGCCGGTCCAGTACATCCCGCTTGCAGACGTGGATCATTCGCTGTTGCTGGCCACGGAGCACACCAGCTACTGCCCGTTCAAGGGCGACGCCGGCTACTACAGCGTTCCCGCCGGCGGCGCTCGCTCAGACAACGCTGTGTGGGTGTATCGCGAGCCCTATCAGGCCGTCGCCGAGATCCGCGACCACGTGGCGTTCTACCCAGATCGCGTCGACTCGATCACCGAAGAGGCCCCTACCCACGCATGAGCGCGCCGCCCACCACTCGCGACCAGCCGGCCGACGAGCAGAGCAGGCGAAGCGTGCGCCTGTTGGCCATCGTGCGCTATGTCGTGCCGGCGCTCGCCGTGCTCGGCGGCGTGATCGTCATGTCGCTGGGCAGCGAAGCCGAGCTCGAGGGCGGCGCGGGCATCGCCGGCGCCGGGCTGGCGATCTACGCGATGAACTGGCTCTACCGCGCCTCGGTCAGCGGCGATCGCGAGCGCGACGCCGAGGAGGCCGCGCGCGAGTACCTCGATCTGCACGGGCACTGGCCCGACGAAGCCGCAAAGCGCTCCGCAGCGGGCGCGCCGCCACGGCGCTGATCGCCGCGCCGGACCTTCGCGCCCGTGCGAATTAGCATGGCGGGCTCCGGCACATCGCGACACCAGGACGGCGGAACGTGCATCCAGTGCAGTGGCTTGGCAAACGCGATCGCGACTTCGCCGCGCTGCGTCGTGCCGGACGCGCGGCCATCGTCATGCCGGCGCTGTTCGCGCTCGGCGATAAGGTCATCGCCAACCCTGCGCTGGCCACCTTCGCCGCTTTCGGCTCCTTCGCCATGCTGCTGCTCGTCGACTTCGGCGGCCCGCTGCGCGAGCGGCTGCTGGCGCAGGCCGCGCTCGCGCTCGTCGGCTTCGCGTTCGTCACGCTCGGCACGCTCGTCTCACAGAGCGTCTGGCTGTCGGCGCTCACGATGGGGCTGGTCGGCTTCGGCGTGCTGTTCGCCGGTGTCGTCAGCTCCGCGCTGGCCGGCGCAAGCACCTCGCTGCTGCTGGCCTTCATCCTGCCGGTCACGCTCGCCGGACCCCCGTCGTCGATCCCCGATCGCCTCGAGGGCTGGGCGATGGCCTCCGGCGCCGCGCTGGTCGCTGTGGCGCTGCTGTGGCCCACGCCCATGCGCGGGCCGCTGCGCGCGGCCGCGACCGCGGCCTGCAATGCGCTCGCGGCGAGAATCCGCGCCGAGGTCGCCTTCCGGCTGGGCGGCGAGGACGCGGCGCTGGGCGAGCAGCACGACCGCGCCGTTGCGCAGGCCGACGCCGCCGTCGAGGCGCTGCGCCGCGTTTTCCTCGCCACGCCCTACCGTCCGGCCAGCCTGAGCACGGCCGGTCGCGCCACCGTGCGCCTCGTCGACGAGCTCGGCTGGCTCAGCGCGATCGTCGACCAGGCCGCGCGGCCCACGCCAGGCGCGGCGCTCGACCGGCCGGCCTGCACCGTCAAGCTCGCCGCGGCCGGCGTGCTCGAGCGCGGCGCCGAGCTGCTGGCCGTGATGGGCGGCGACGGCGCGCAGCTGCATGCGTCGCTGGTGCAGCTGCGCGGCGCCGTCGAGCAGGTCGAGCGCGGCGCGACCGAGTACCTGCCGGTGCGCAGCCGCTCAGACGGCGCCACCGAGCATGACGCCGACCAGCGTCCCGCGAACGAGTTCATCACGTCGCTTGATCCGAGCTTCCGCGCGCAGGAGCTCGCCTTCGCCGTCACGAGCATCGGCGAGAACATCGACCTCACAGCGGCCGCCGAGCGGCGCAGCTGGCTGGAGCGTCTGCTCGGACGCCAGCCCAAGGGCATCGCCGGCACGCTCAGCGCCGCGCAGGAGCGCGCCAGCTCACACGTCGATCGCAACTCGGTGTGGCTGCACAACAGCGTGCGCGGTGCGGCTGGGCTGGCGCTCGCCGTGCTCGTCGCCAACGAGACCGGCGTGCAGCACTCCTTCTGGGTCGTGCTCGGCACGCTCGCGGTGCTGCGCTCCAACGCGCTCAACACCGGCCAGAACGTCATTCGCGGCCTGCTCGGCACGGCCGTCGGCTTTGTCGTCGGCGGTCTGCTGCTGCAGCTGATCGGCACCGACACCACGCTGCTGTGGTTTTTGCTGCCCTTTGCCATCCTGCTCGCCGGCGTCGCTCCCGCGGCGATCTCCTTCGCCGCCGGGCAGGCCGCCTTCACGCTCACGCTCGTGTTCCTCTACAACATCATCCAGCCCGCCGGCTGGCGCGTGGGGCTGCTGCGTATCGAGGACATCGCCATCGGCTGCGCGGTCAGCCTGTTTGTCGGCCTGCTGTTCTGGCCGCGCGGCGCCGGCGCAGCGCTGCGCCGTGCGCTCGCCGACGCCTACGTCGACAGCGTCGACTACCTGGCCAGCGCCGTCGACTTCGGCATGCGTCGCTGCGATGCCGCGGCCGCCGCCGTGCGGGCGCCCGTCGACGACGCCGCCCGCGCCGCCGCTGCCTCACGCCGCCTGGACGACACGTTTCGCAGCTATCTGGCCGAGCGCGGCGAAAAGCCCGCCCCGCTGGCCGAGATCACCAGCCTCGTCGCCGGCGTCGGCGGGCTGCGCCTGGCCGCTGACGCCGTGCTCGATTTGTGGGAGCGCGAGGACGGCGGCGGCGTCGGCGATCGCTCGGCCGCGCGCGGAGAGCTTCTGCAGTCCAGCGAGCTCGTCAAGCGGTGGTATGAGGACCTGGCGGCGAGCCTCGTCGCCGGACGGCCGCCGCGCGAGCCGTTGACACACGACAGGGTCGCCGACGGCCGCCTCGTCGCGGCCGTGCGTCGTGACCTGCACGGCCACGACGGCCAGGCCAGCGCGACAGCCGTGCGCATGATCTGGACCGGCGACCACATCGACGCCGCGCGCAGGCTGCAGCGCCTGATCGTCGAGCCGGCGCTGGCCACGGCGGAGAGCTGACTCATCCTCCGGGGCCGGCCGGTTCGGGCGTAGGCGGGCCGGCGAGTCCGCGGGGCAGGCCGGGCAGCTGGAGCGACCGTCCGCTCAGCCTGCCCGGCGATAGCGCAGGTGCGTCACGCCCGGCGCCTGCACCACGTCCACCTGCTCCAGTCGCACGTCGCCGCCGAGCTTGTCCAGCAGCCGCGTGCCGCCGCTGAGCAGAACCGGCACGACGCTCAGCGTGAGCTCGTCGAGCAGGCCGGCGCGCAGCAGCTGTTGTGTCACGTCGGCCCCTCCGGCGAGCGAGACGTCGGCGTCGCCGGCGGCGTCACGAGCCTGCGCGTAAGCCGACTCGACGCCGTCGGTGACGAAGTGAAACGTCGTGCCGCCGTCCTTTGCCAGCGGCTCGCGCGCGTGGTTGGTGACCACGAACACGGGCACTCCGAACGGCGGCTCCTCGCCCCACCAGCCCTGCCAGGGCTCATCGCCCCACGGGCCGGGGCCGCCGCCGAACATGCGACGGCCCATCACCACGGCGCCGATATTCGAGGTCATGCGCTCCATCACCGCCGTGCTGGCGTTGACCTCGCCGCCGTCGCGGCCGTGCGGCTCGCGCCACGCGGCGAGCGCGAAGGCCCACTCGTGCAGCTGCATGCCGCCTTCGCCCAGCGGATGCTCCTCGCTCGGGTTCGGCCCGGCGAGAAAGCCGTCCAGGGAGATCGACAGGGTGGCTCTCAGCTGGGTCATCGTCGGCCCTAACCGCTCAGGCGCTCTGCACGACGAGCAGTTTGTTGCCCTCGTGGTCGCGCATGAAGAACATCGGCGGCACGGGGTCGCCCATGCGCATCACCTCGGCGTCGACATCCACGCCGCGCGCCTGCAGGTCGCTGTGGTCGGCGTCGATGTCCGTCGTGGAGAACGCCACGTGCGTCTCGATACCGGTGGCTTCGCCCTCACGCGGCTTGACCAGCGCCAGCGTCGTCGCCGCGCCTGCCGGTGCGACTTCGACCCAGCGATCGCCGTTGCCGAAGGGCACGTCCGAGCGCAGCTCGAGGCCGAGCTTCTCGGTGTAGAAGGCGATCGCCTGATCCTGGTCTGAGACCGGAATGATCACGGTTCCGACTTGGCTGATGTGTGTGCTTGTCTGCGTGTCTGACATCTCGTGTCCTCCTGAGGGGAGATCGGGTTTATGGAGGTAGGACGAGCCTACGCCTCCAAACTCATCGGTCGTAGGCTGGCGACGTGAAGCAGATCGTTCTACTGCGTGGCGTCAACGTCGGCGGCCGCAACCGCGTGCCGATGGCGGCGCTGCGCGAGGCGCTGGAGCAGGCCGGCCTCGGCCCGGCGCGCACCTTCCTGCAGAGCGGCAACGTCGTGGTCGACAGCGCCGCAAAGCCGGCCGCGCTCGCGAGCGATTGCGAGCGCATCATCGCCGAGCATTTCGAGCTGGACATCGCCGTCGTCGTGCGCACGCGCGCAGAGCTGGCCAAGGTCGTGCGCGATGACCCCTTCGGCGAGACAGCCGACAACCCAAAGCTCTACCAGGTCAGCTTCTGCTCGGCCAAGCCCGACAAGGCAGCCGTCGACAAGGTCGCCGAGCGCGCCGCCGGCGAGGAGCGCCTGAAAGCGCACGGCCGCGAGATCTACGCGTGGTTTCCCGACGGCGTCGGGCGCTCGCGCCTGGCCGCGCAGCTGAGCAAGCAGTCGCTCGGCGTGACCGTCACGGCGCGCAACTGGAGCACCGTGCTGGCGCTGCTCGAGCTCGCCGACGGGTAGCCACGGCGCGCGCCTACACTTGCGCGCAATGAGCCCCAGCTCCGAGCGCCGGCCGATTCTCGTGCTGCAGCACGCCGGCTGCGAGCCGCCCGGCGCCTACGAGGACGAGCTGCTCGCCCGGCGCGTCGCCTTCACGCGAGTCGTGCTCGACGAGGACCAAGAGCTGCCCGACTGGCGCGCCTATGCCGGCATCGTCGCCATGGGTGGCGCCATGAGCGTCAACGACGAGGTCGGCCACCCGTGGTTGATCGCCGAGAAGCGCCTGGTCAGTGAGGCCGTCGGCGCCGGCACGCCCTACTGGGGCGTGTGTCTGGGCGCGCAGCTGCTCGCCGCCGCTCTCGGCGCGCGCGTGTCGCGCGGCGAACGCGCGGAGCTCGGCGTGCTGCCCGTCGAGCTGACCGACGCCGCGAGCCAGGACCCCGTGTTCGCCGGAGCGCCGGCGAGCTTTCAGACGCTGCAGTGGCACGGCGAAACCTACGAGCTGCCGCCCGGCGCCGTGCAGTTGGCGCGCTCGCTCGACTACGAGCAGCAGGCCTTCGTCTCCGGGCGCGCCTACGCGCTGCAGTTTCACCTCGAGGTCGATTCGGCGCTGGCCGCGCAATGGATGGCCGTTCCCGCCTTCGCCGACGAACTGCGCGAGCTGCACGGCGAGCACGCGCCGTCGGCGCTGCTCAGCGAAGTCGCTGCCTCTGAGCGCGACACCGTTGGCCTGGCCCGTGCGCTGTTCGCGCGCTGGCTGGAGCGCGTCGTCGGCCTGCGCCGGGTCGCCGCGTGAGCGGCCCCAGCGACGGCGCCGCCGCCGGCGCCGTGCACACGATCGAGCTCGACGGGCGGCGCTTTGCCTGGCGCACGCTCGGCGCCGGGCGGCCGCTGTTGCTGATCAACGGCTACGCCGCAACGTCGGCTGACTGGGACCCGACGCTGCTGGACGCGCTCGGCGGCTCGCTGCAGCTGATCTGTCCGGACAACCGCGGCATGGGCGAGTCCGAGCTGGGCGACGCGTCGCGGCTGAGCATCGAGTCGATGGCCGTCGACCTGGAGCGGCTGCTCGACGCGCTCGGCATCGAGCGCCTCGCCGTCGCCGGCTGGTCGATGGGCAGCTACATCGCGCAGAGCCTGGCCACGCGCTCGCCGGCGCGCGTGCGCGCGCTCGTGCTGCTCGCCGGCGCGCCGCCCGGCCCCACGGCGATCTCCGCCGAGCCGCGCGTCTTCCGGCAGCTCACCGACCACTCCGGCACGCCGCGCGAGCAGGCCACGCGGCTGATCTCGCTGCTTTTTCCGCCCGACGTCGCGCCGCAGATCGATCGCGAGTTCGGCGAGCTCGTCGCCGAGGCACGCGCCGGGCTGTCGGCGACGGCGCTGGACGCGCAGGCGCAGGCGCTGCAGGCATGGCACGCCGAGCAGCAGCCGCCGCCCCCGGCCGGCTCGCCGCCGGTGCTGGCGATCTGCGGCAGCGTCGACGCCGTCATCCCGCCTCAGAACGCGCAGGCGCTGGCCGCGCGCTGGCCGAACACGCGCGTTGAGCGCATCGATGGCGGCGGCCATGCCTTCATGGCCCAGCAGCCGCAGCTGGTCGCGCGGCTGATCGTCGACTTCCTCGGCGCCTAACCGCGCGCCCTGCGGTCCAGCCGGCGCCCGCCGCGCTTCAGCGCAGAGCGTCGCGCACCGATACAAAGCCCTGGGTCGCGCGCCGCGCGAACCGAGACGAAGTAGATCCAAAAAAGGGGAGTGACCGTGTCCGGACAAGACAGCCTCGCCGCGGCCCCGCCCAGCGAAGGGCGTCTGTCGCGCTCGTGGCGTTTGACGCGCGCCGCCTGGCAGGTCGTGCGCGACGACCGCGCGCTGCTCATGCTCGGCGCCATCTCCGTCGTCTGCGGCGCGATCGGCCTGGCGCTGATCTTCGTGCTCAGCGGCTCCTTCGACCACGGCCGCCTCGCCGGCGATCGCCTCGCACTGTTCGCGCTGATTTTCGCCTACCCGCTGACCTTCCTCAGCGTGTTCCTGAATACCGCCATCGCCGCCGCCGCGGCCGCCGCGCTGCAAGGCCGGCGCCTGTCGCTCGGCCAAGCGCTCGCCGTGCCCGTGCGGCGCATCGGCGCCGTCGCCATGTGGTCGCTGATCGCCGCTGTTGTCGGCTTCGTGCTCGAGCAGCTGGCCAGCCGCCTGCCGCTCGGCGGCAGCATCGCCGCGCGCCTGGTCGGCGTCGGCTGGTCGCTTGCCAGCCTGTTTGCGGTCCCCATTCTCGCGCTGGAAGACTGCTCGGCGCCCGAGGCGCTCAAGCGCTCATCGCAGGTCGTCAAGAAGCGCTGGGGCGAGAGCATCGGCGGCAACATCATCGTTGGCGCCTGGATGGCGCTGGCGATGCTCGCAATCGTCGTCGTGTTCGCGATCGGCGCCGTCGCCACCAACGACGTTCCCGCTGTGCGCGACGTGATCATCGCCGTCGGCGTGCTCGCGCTCGTGTCGGTCATCGCGCTGCAGCTGCTCGTGCGCCAGACCTTCGCCGTGGCGCTGTACCGCTTCGCCACCACCGGCGACTCGCCCGGACCGTTCGCCGAGGGTGACCTGCAGTCGCCCTTCGGCCGCTCGCGCCGCCGCCAGATCTGAACGCGGCGCCGCCGCTATGTTGGCGAGCGTGCGCGCCGAGGACATCGCCATCCACTGGGCCGGTGCGCCTGAGCACGTAAGCGGCGCCATGGCCGTCCGCGTCGAGGTGTTCTGCGGCGAACAGGGCGTGCCCTACAGCGAGGAGCGCGACCCGCTCGACGACCAGGCGCTGCACCTGGTCGCGCTGGAGCCCGCCGGACAGAGCGTCGTCGCGACGCTGCGCCTGCTGTCCGAAGACGACACCGCGCGCATCGGCCGCGTGGCCGTGCTCGCGCCCTACCGCCATCGCGGAATCGCCTCGCGCATGCTCGAGCTGGCCGTGCAGCGCGGCGCCGAGCAGGGTCACGCGCGCGCCCGTCTGGCCGCGCAGATCGCAGCCAAGCAGCTCTACGAACAGGCCGGCTTCAGCGTCGAGTCCGAGCCCTTTGACGACGCCGGCATCGCGCATGTGTGGATGGGGCGGAAGCTCGACGGCGAGCCCTCGCTCGCGGACTAGTCCGGCAGCCTGCGTTTCTGCGGGTGCACCGTCTCGCCGCGCGCGAGCATCGCCACGAACTGCTCGATGCGCCGCTCACGCGTGTCGCGGCGCTTGGCCGAGTCGATGCGCAGCAGCACCGAGTAGCGGTTCTGGCTGGTCAGCAGCGCGAACATCTGCTGCGCGCGCGGCTGTGCCGCCAGCGCCGCCTGCAGGTCGTCGGGCACCTGCATCGTGCGCTGGCCGGCATATGCCGACTCCCACCTGCCGTCGGCCTGCGCCGCGCTCACCGCGCGCTCGCCGGAGGCATGCATGCGGCCTTCATCGCGCAGGCGCTGCACGTGCGCGACGTTGCGCTGCGACCAAGCGCTGCGCGACCGCCGCGGCGTGAAGCGCTGGCGAAACGTGCCCTCGTCGCGACGGCGCACCTGGCCGTCGATCCATCCGTGACACAGGGCCTCGTCCAACGCCTGCACGTAGGACAGCGTCGTCGGCTGCGTCGTGCCCTTCTTGGCCAGCACCAGCCACACGCCCGCCGGATCGTCGTGGTGAGCGGCCAGCCAGTGCCGCCATGCGGTTGCGTCGGCGACCGTCAGCTCGGGCAGATCGTCGGCCACGGGCGCAGTGTGCCACTGCCCGCAGATCATTTGGTCGGCGAAAACTGGACGCACGTTTGATCCGCGACATTCAGGCGTAATGCTCGTCACGCCCAAATGCCGATGCATCGCCCAGAGCGTGTGACTTAGGGGAGCCAATGCTGACCACTGCCGACACATCAAGCCAAGAGGACCTCTCCGGGTCCTTCGGCATCATCCAAAGCCAGCCCGACGAGCGCACCAGCGTCGTCTCGCTGGAAGGTGAGCTCGACCTCGGCCGCGCACCCAGCCTGAAGTGGGCGCTGGTCGACTCCGTAGACGCCGGCTACAAGCAGCTGATCGTCGATCTCACTCGCGTCCGCTTCATGGACTCGACCGCGCTGAGCGTGCTCGTCGGCGTCAACCGCAGCCTCGACGCCGGCGCGCGTCTGGCGATCGTCTGCGTCAACACCAACGTGCTGAAGATCTTCGAGCTGTCCGGCATGGACGGCGCCTTCGCGATCTTCCCGACCGT
This sequence comes from Solirubrobacteraceae bacterium, assembly GCA_036264175.1. Lineage (GTDB taxonomy): Bacteria > Actinomycetota > Thermoleophilia > Solirubrobacterales > Solirubrobacteraceae > Palsa-744. The sequence continues at coordinate 35,286 of DATARK010000047.1, read as the reverse complement.
CGACGAGGCACTCGCCCACGTTCAAGGAAGCACCGCGCGGATCGGGTGAGAGGCGCAGGGCCGACCGTGGCCAGCCGAGCAACCCAGCCGCCGCGCGCAACGCGCGCCGTCAGGCGCGCCGGCGTCGCCATCGCAGCCGGTTGCTGCGTGCTCGGACTCGGCGCGCTGCCGACCGCGCAGGCGGCCAAAACCACCACCACGACTTCCAGCGCCACGCCCGCCCCCGTCGAAGCGGCCAGCGCGTCTCACTCAAGACGCGCCGAACGCGCCGCCCAGGCCGAAAGCGCCGCACCGCCGCCGCTGACGGCCACCCCCGCCGCGCCGCCGCCTGTCGCAGAACAGCCGCCCGGCGCTCGCGTCAAACACGCTCGGGCCCCGGGTCCGCCTGCTCCGGCGCCGCCCGCTGCCACTGGTGCCGCCCGTGCCGGCTCCGGCGCCCGCTCCGGCGCGCACGCACGTCGCAATGCCCAGGCCGTGCCGGCGGGCGAAGTCTTGGCGTCCCAGGAAAGTCAGGCCGCCGCTGTGCCGAGCGACGAATCGGGCTCGCAGGTCGAAGCGCTCGCCAAAAAACAGAAAAAAGAAAAAGTCAAAAAAGAAAAAGTCAAAAAAGAAAAACCGAGCAAAGAAAAAGTCGGCAAAGGCGCCGGTGGCGAAGAAGGCCAAGGCTCCGGCTCCGAATCGGGTTCCGGCTCGACGCCCTCCGAAGCTAAAGGCACGGGCTCGTCCTCCTCGTCGCAGGTGGCCGGCTCGGAGATCGCGGTCGACGCGAGCGTCTCGACGAGCACTCCGACGCCGCTGGGCGGCACCGGCGATGCCTCGATCACCGCGGTGCAGCCTGCCGCCGTCGCCGGGCTCTCCGGCGGGAGTGCCCAGCGCGCCACGCGCAGTGGGCGACGCCACGCCAAGACGAATGGCGCCGGCGGAGGCGCTCGGGCGGCCAAGAGCGTGGCGGCCGGCGTTACGCCGGCACTGGTCGCGTCCTCGCCAGCCGCCGGCCCTGGCGCTGCCGCGCCCACGCACAAGGCCGCCAAGACCGCACCCGCGGCCACGCAGCCGGCGATCGTCAGGACGTTCACGCACATCGTCGGCGTCGTGCCGATGCCCGTGCGCATCCTGATCGCCGCGCTGATCGCGCTGGCGCTGGCGCTGGCCGTTCGCTCGCGCTTCTCATCCGTCCGCGCGCGCCGGCTGATGCGCCAGCGCGGAGAGCTGCTCGAGGACGTCGGCCTGCTGCAGGCCGCGCTGCTGCCGCAGCCGCCCGTGCGGCTCGGCCCGGTCGGCACGTCGGTCGCCTACCGCCCAGCCGACGGCCCCGGCGCCGGCGGCGACTTCTATGACGTCTTCGGCCTCGACGACGGCCGCCTGGCGGTGATCGTCGGCGACGTATCCGGACATGGCCGCGAGGCGCTGCCGCACACGGCGCTGGTGCGCTTCACCGTACGCGCCTACCTCGAGGCCGGGCTGTCGCCGCGCAAGGCGCTGCAGACTGCCGGCAGCGTGCTCGACCGCCAGCTCGCCGGGTCCTTCGCGACGGTCGTGGCCGCCATCTATCACCCGCGCGAGCGCACGCTCACATACGCCAGCGCCGGCCACCCGCCACCGGTCGTGCTCGGCGACGACGATGCCGAGGGCCGCACGCCGGTGGCCGTCGAGCCCGCGACTGCCTGCTCGGCGCCGCCGCTGGGCGCGGGCATGCGCACGGGCACGCGCGAGACCGTCATCTCGGTGCCGGGTCCGGCGAGGCTGTGCTTCCACACCGACGGCGTCACCGAGGCGCGCGTCGGCCAGGACCTGTTCGGCTCCGAGCGCCTGACCGTGGCGCTGGCCGACCTTTCCCGCGAGGCGACCGCGCCGGCGCTGCTGGACAGCGTGGTGCAGCGCACCGACGCGCGCCCCGATGACATGGCGGCGTGCCTGCTCAGCGTCGAAGACGGCAGCGGGCAGCCGGCGATCGTGCGTGAGCTCGTCGAGCTCGACGGCGCGGCGATCGCCAGCGGTCGCGCCGAGCGCCTGCTGTGCGAGTCGGGCATGAGCGCCGCGGCGGCCGTCGCCGCGATCGACTCCGCGCGCCGAGCGCTGGACCGCAGCGACAGCGTGCTGCTGGAGCTGACGCTCGGCGACGGCGCGCCGCGCGCCGCGCTCGAACGCGACAACGTCGTGCACACGGCAACGCTTGCTGCAGTGAGCAGCGCCTCCTAGGGGTCGCCATGAGTCCGTCGCCGACACTGGCTCCCGACGCGGCGATGGTGCTGGGCATCGCCGCCACCGCGATTCCCTTCGCGCGCACGCCCGAGGACGAGGCCGAGCGCTGGCTGCGCATTCTGCGCCTGCACGGCGAGGTCGGCGCGACGCTGCAGGCGCTCGGCGTCAGCGAGGACTCGCTGCGCGCCGGTCGCGAGGATGTCGACGGCGAGCGCTTCGCCGACGCCACCAATCCCGAGCACCGCGACACGATCGCGCTGGTCACCGACGGCGCCGTGCGCATGGCGGGCGAGCGCGGCGCCCGCGGCGTCGGCACGATCGACGTGCTGATGTCCGTCATGCAGGTCTACGGCACCGTGTTCGAGCGTGCGCTGCGCGCGCACGGCACCGACGCCAGCGAGGTGCTCGAGCGCCTCGCCGCGTAGCCGCCGCGACGGCGCCTGCGCACGCAGATCCGCCGGCGCTGGTATCCCTCAGCGCTTGGCCGCCGCCACGCCAGCCGCAACGATCACCGCCGAACGCCTGCGCGCGCAGCTGCTCGCAGGAGCGCCCGCGCGCGACCCGCTGGCCGTCACGCAACGGCTGCTGGCCGTTCAGGGCCAGGACGCGCGCGGCTTTCGCCTGGCGATCCGCGCGCGCAGCAGCGGCCTGCGGGCCGCCGACGTCGACGCGGCGCTGAGCGACGGCGCGCTGCTGGTCACGTGGCTGAACCGCGGCACGCTGCACCTCGTGTGCAGCGAGGACTACGCGTGGCTGCATTCGCTCACCGCTCCGCGGCTGCTCACCGGCAACGCGCGGCGCCTGCAGCAGGAGGGCGTGACGCCGGACGCCGCCGATCGCGCCGTGCGCACGATCCAGCGCGCGCTGAGCGCCGACGGCCCGCTCACGCGGCCGCAGCTCAAGCAGCGCATCGACGCCGCCGGCGTGCGCACCGAGGGCCAGGCGCTCGTGCACCTGCTGATGCTGGCCACGCTGCGCGGCGTCGCCGTGCGCGGCCCGATGATCGGCTCAGAGCACGCCTACGCGCCTGTCGCCACATGGTTGAAGACACAGCGCAGGTTCACGCGCGAGCGTGCGCTGGCCGAGCTGGCACGCCGCTACATGCAGGGCCACGCACCCGCCGACGCGCGCGACCTGGCGCGCTGGTCGGGCCTGGCGCTGGGCGACGCTCGCGCTGGGCTTGCGGCGATCGCCTCCGAGCTGCGCGAGCGCCCCGACGGGCTGCTGGAGCCCGCACGCCGCCGCCGCGCGCCGGCGCAGCAGGCGCCGCCGCGCCTGCTCGGCGCCTTTGACCCGCTGCTGCTCGGCTGGTGCTCGCGCGAGCCGATCGTCGGGCGCAACGAATCGCTGGTCACCGTCAACGGCCTGTTTCGGCCGTTCGCGCTGGCGCGCGGACGCGCCGTCGCACGCTGGACGATCGCCGCGCGCGAGGTCGAGCTCGAGCCGTTCGAGCGGCTCACGCGCGCCGACGCCGCGGCGCTGCGCGAGGACGCCGACGACGTGCTGCGGTATCTGGCGATCGCGCCGGCGTCCGCGCGTCGAAGCTAAGCCGCGCCGTCGTCGCCGAGCACCAGCGCCAGCGTGAAGCCGTCATAGCCCTTGGCGCCGACCGTCTGGATCGTCGTTGCGCTGACGCGACGGCCCAGCGGCGTGCCGGCGGCGAGCAGCTCGTGCAGGCCGCGCGAACCGCGCACGTCGGGTTTGTCGGCGCTGGCCGGGTCGACGATGGCGCCGTCGCGCACGACGTTGTCGGCGACGATCAGGCTGCCGGCGTGCGACATCTCCAGGGCGAGCTCGAAGTAGTCGGGCGTGTGCACCTTGTCGGCGTCGATGAACGTCAGATCGAACGGCTCTGACAGCTCGGCGGCGAGGAGCGGCAGCGTGTCCAGCGCCTTGCCCACGCGCAGGTCCACGACGTCTGCCAGGCCCGCGCGCTGGACGTTCGACTCGGCCAGCTTGGCGTAGTCGGCGTTGGCCTCCAACGTGACCAGGCGCCCGCCGTGCGTGAGCGCACGCGCCAGCCAGATCGAGCTGTAGCCGCCGAGCGTGCCGATCTCGAGGATCGAGCGCGCGCCGATCGAGCGCGCCAGCAGGTGCAGCAGCTTGCCCTGACTGGGCGTCACGGCGATCGGCGGCAGCCCTGCGGCGGCGTTGGCGGCGAGCGCAGCGTCGAGCGCCTCGTCGGGCCCGATCAGCAGACCCTCGGCGAAGCTGTCGACGGCGTCCCAGGTCTCGCTCATGGCTTGTGGCTGCGCGCGCGCGCCAGCAGCTCGGCGAACAGGTGCTGCACCGTCGCGGGGAACGGGCGCAGCAGCCCCGAGCTGAGCAGCGTGATCTGGCTGGGACCGTCGACGAAGCCGAGGAAGTCGAGATAGATCGGCACTTTGACGCCGCGCACGAGAAACGTCGCGGTCACGCGCCAGCCGAAGCTGCCGCTCATGCCGGGCGCCGGCGGCGTGCCCGACTGGATCGTCACCGGGCCGGCCTTGGCGCCTTTGGCCTGCTCGCCGTCGAACAGCTGCTGCAGAAAGCGCGTGAAGCAGCCGCGAACGTGCGCGCTGCGGATCGCCGCGAGCCCTTTCTGCGCCTGTGCTGCGCTGGCCTGCACGGCCACTTCGGAGCTCACGCTGAGGTCGAGAATCTGGCGTTTGAGGCGAAAGTCCTTGGAGCTTTCTTCGACCAGCGCCTTGGCCGAGCCGGCGATGCCGGCGCAGCTGAGCATCTCGTGTTCCAGTCGCTTTTCGCTGCTGGAGCTGCGTTCCTTGGTGTTGGTCGCAGCAAATCCGGGTACGTCGGCGGACGTGAGGTTGACCGCTTGCGCGAACGCGCGCGCTTGGCGCTTGCTCGCGTCAGACGGCGCCGGCGTGCTTGGCGCCGGCGTGCTCGGAGTCGGCTTGGGCGTCGAAGAGGAGGCGCTGCTCTGCACGGTCACCGTGGCGATGCGATCGGAGCTGGCCGCAGAGCCCTTGCCGCAGGCCGTCAGCAGCGCGCCCGCGAGGACGAGCGCGAGCATCAGAAGCGAGGGGCGGCGCATGCGAGGGCGCTAGCGCTTGGTCGCGCGAACGGCCGTGCCGTAGGCGCAGATCTCAGTCCAGGTGGTGCCCAGCTCGGAGGTGTCGAAGCGGAACGCGACGACCGCGTCTGCGCCCTTGGAGGTGGCCTCCTCTTCGAGGCGTTCCTGGGCGTGAACGCGACCTTCGGCGAGCATCTTGGTCATGCCCTTCAGCTCGCCGCCGACCAGTGACTTGAACGATGCGCCGATCTGCGCGCCGACGTTGCGCGCGCGCACGGTCAGCCCGAAGACCTCGCCGAGCACCTCCTCGATCTGATAGCCGGGAAGGTCGTTCATGGTCGTGATGATCATCGCCCAGAGCCTACTCCTCGGCCAGCGCCTTGCGCAGCGTCTCGTCGAACGACGCGGGCGAGAGGCCGAACGGCTCGGCGCCGCTCGAGTCGGTCACGACGGTGTCGCTCATCAGCCCCTCCACGAGCGGCCGCGCGACGTTGGTGTCGACCGGCGTGACCAGCCCGAGCCACAGCGACGACAGCCAGGGCGTGATCAGCGGCACGGGCAGCTTGGGACGCGGGCGCACGCCCATCGCCAGCGCCATGCGGTCGAGCATGTCGGCGTAGGAGAGCACGTCGGGCCCGCCGATCTGCACCTCGCGGCCGGCCGAGGCAGGCACATCGGGCGCACGGCGCAGGTACTCGACGACGTCGTCGATGCCAATCGGCTGCGTGTCCTTGCGCAGCCACGACGGCGCGATCATCACCGGCAGGCGTTTGACCAGGTGGCGGATCGTGCGGTAGGACTCGCTGCGCGCGCCGACGACCATGGCCGCACGGAAGTACGTCAGCGGCGGTCCCTCGCCGGCCAGCGTCAGCGCCGTCTCGTGGCGGCTGCGCAGGTGCTTTGAGACGCTCTCGTCGCCCAGGCCGCCGAGGTAGACGACACGGCCGACGCCCTCGCGCGCGGCCATGCGCGCGAAGTTGCGCGCGCCGTCGTGCTCGCGCTGCTCGAAGCCCGCGCCGCCGGCCATCGCGTGCACGAGGTAGTAGGCGACGTCGATCTGCTCACCGGCGCCGCGCAGGCTCGCCTCGTCGGTCACGTCGCCGCGGCGAATCTCACAGCCGATGCGCTGGAGCTCACCCGCACGCGCGGGATCGCGCACGAGACAGCGCACGGACGCGCCGTCTGCGATCAGCGACTCGGCCAGGCGACCGCCGACGAAGCCGGTCGCTCCGGCTAGCAGTGCCCGGGTGGCGATCGACTCAGCCTAGTGCGAGGGCGTGGAGCCGTTCTGGCGTGCGGCGACGTCGGGCCCGGTGGTCGTCGTCATGACCTGCGCCGCGCCGCCGCCGAGCACGCGACGCACGAGTCCCGGCGCGAGCACGCGCAGCGCCGCCGCGATGCCGTAGGGGCGCGGCACGTAGCGCTCGGGCACGCGGCCGACGCCCGTCTGGAAGATCGCCTCGGCGGCCCGATCGGGCGTCGAGACGATCCAGCGCGTCAGCGGCTTTTCCACCAGCTCCGACTGGGGGAAGCCCTCGGTCGCGATGAAGCCCGGCAGCACCAGGCCCACGTGCACGCCGTGCGGGCGCTCCTCGGCCCACAGCGAGTCCGACCAGCCGGCGAGCGCGAACTTGGAGGCGCTGTAGGCGCCCGAGCCGGCACGCGCGACGCGTCCGGCGGTCGAGGACACGTTGACGATCGCGCTCGGCGCCGATTCGCGCAGCAGTCCGAGCAGCGCCTCGGTCAGGCGCACCTGAGCGTCGAAGTTGATCTCCATCGTGCGGCGCACGTTGGCGTAGCCGCCGTCGGCGAAGCTCGCGCGCCACGCCGAGCCGGCGTTGTTGACGAGCAGATCCAGGCGCCCGTAGCGCTCGACCACGTGCTCGCGAATGCGCTCGGGAGCATCGTCGTCGAGCAGGTCGACGGCGAACACGCCGACGCGATCTGCGCCGAGCTCGTCGGCAAGCGCGCGCAGGCGATCCTCGCGGCGGGCCACCAGCACGATCGAGCCGCCGGGCTCACGCGCGAGCCTGCGCGCGGTCGCCTCGCCGATGCCGCTGCCGGCGCCGGTCACGATCGCGACGAAGGGGCGACCGCTGGGGATTGAAGGATCGATGATGAAAGCTCGTTTCGCGTGTTGCCCGACCGGGGTATGCGAGGCGGACGACGGTTAGCCTTTCAGATCGACAAGCAGATGAGCGCGAACCCACCCACCGGCGCGTCCAGCGCCGTGCACAGCGGCCCAGCGTCTGCGCGCAAGCACGAGGCGCTCGAGCTGTTTCGCGGTCTGCCGCGGCGCTATGACCTGCTGTCCTCGGCGCTCAGCTTCGGACAGGACCCGCGCTGGCGCCGCGCGCTGGTCGATGAGGTGGCGCCGGCGCGCGGAATGCGCGTGCTGGACGTGGCGACCGGCACCGGCATGGTCGCGGCGGAGCTGCGCTCGCGCGCGGACGGTCGGGTCGTGGGCATCGACCAGAGCGCCGAGATGCTCGCCGGCGCTCAAGCGCGCTTTGCCGGCGACGAGCGCGTCGAGCTGATCGAAGGACAGGCCGAGCGCCTGCCCTTCGCCGACGACAGCTTCGACGCGCTGACGTTCACCTACCTGCTGCGCTACGTCGACGATCCGCCGGCGACGCTGCGCGAGCTCGCGCGGGTGGTCAAGCCCGGCGGGCGCGTCGCCTCGCTGGAGTTCGGCGTGCCGCCGCTGGCGCCCGCGCGGGCGGCCTGGCGGCTGTACACGGCGGTCGGCCTGCCGACGCTGGGTCGGCTGGCCTCGCGCGACTGGGCCGAGGTCGGGCGCTTTCTCGGTCCGAGCATTCGCGGCTTTTATGCGCGTCATCCCGTCGAGCGCATCGTCGGCTACTGGAGCGAGGCGGGCCTGGTCGACGTGAGCGTGCGGCGCATGAGCCTCGGCGGCGGCATCGTGATGGCGGCCACGAAGCACGCTCGGACGGGCGGCGATGCGCGCGGCGCCTGAGCGCCCGGCCTTCTATGCGCTGGGGCGCGGCCGCGCCGGTGAGTTGCTGACGCTGCTGCACCCGCCGTACACGGCGTGGCATCTCAGCTACTTCGCGCTCGGCGCGGCCGTGGCGCCGCACGTCTACGCCTACCGCCTGCTGTGGGGTCTGGCGGCGTTCGCGCTGGCCGTCGGCGTCGCCGCGCACGCGCTGGACGAGCTGCACGACCGTCCGCTGGGCACGGGCCTGAGCCGGCGCACGCTGCTGGCGCTGGCGGTCGTGAGCCTGCTCGGTGCGCTGGCGATTGGCGTGGCCGGCGCGATCGACGTGTCGGCGCTGCTCGTGCCGCTGGTCGTCGCCGGTGGGCTGTTCCTGCCCGCCTACAACCTGGAGTGGGCCGGCGGGCGGCTGCATTCGGACGTCTGGTTCGCGCTCGGCTGGGGCGCCTTTCCGGCGTTCACCGGCTACTTCGTCAACTCCTTGAAGATCGCTTGGCCGGGCGTGCTGATGGCGCTCGCGTGCTTCGTGCTGAGCGTCGCCCAGCGTCGGCTCAGCTCGCCGGCGCGCGAGCTGCGCAGGCGCACCAGCTCGGTGTCCGGTGTGCGCACGCTGGCCGACGGGAGCAGCGAACAGCTCACGCTGGCGCGCCTGCTGGCCCCGCTGGACGGTGCGCTGGCGGCGCTGTCGCTGGCCGTCGTGCTGACGGCCTGCGCGCTGCTCGCCGCGCGCCTGTGAGCGCGCTTGTCTGCGCGCCGCCCGCCGGGGCGTCGCTCAGGTGTCGCGCAGGTGCGCGCCGGGCCCGGGGCGCACCTCGATCGCGCCCTGCGGTGGCCGTGCGCCGGGCGCGAACAGCGCGAGCACGCAGCCGCCGAAGCCGCCGCCCATCAGACGCGCGCCGGCCGCTCCGGCGTCGCTCAGTCGCGCGACGGTCGCCTCGACGGCAGGCGTGGAGATCTGAAAGTCCTCGCGCAGGCTCGCGTGCGAGGCGTCGAGCAGCAAGCCCAGCGCCGGCATGTCGGCCTCGCGCAGCGCGTCGATCGCCTCACGCACGCGCGCGTTCTCGCTGAGCACGTGGCGCGCGCGGCGGCGCAGCGGTTCGGGCAGCCGCTCCACCGCGGCGGCGTCTGCCTGGCTAAGCCATCGGACGCCGAGCAGCTCGCCGGCCTTGGCGCACTCGGCGCGGCGCTCGTTGTAGCCGCCTGAGGCGTGCGCGTGGCGCTCGCCGGAGTCGAGCACGATCAGCCGCCACTCGTGCAGCTGCAGCGGCACAGTCTCGACGTCGAGCGTCTGGAAGTCGATGCGCAGCGCGCTGTCGCGCTGCCCGAACAGCGAGGCGAGCTGGTCCAGCAGTCCCGTCTGCGCGCCGACCCAGTCGTTCTCCACGCGCGCGCACAGGCGCGCGAGCGCCAGCCGCCGCTCGCGGCGCTCGCGCTGACCCGGCGCCGCCGGGTCAGCGGCCAGTGGCTGCACGCGCTCGCCGGTCAAGGCCAGCAGCGCCAGGCACAGCGAGACCTCCAGCGCCGCCGAGGAGGACAGGCCGGCGCCGCGCGGCAGGTCGCCGCCGATCTGCAAGCTCGCGCCGGGGAGCGGCGCGCCGGCATCTGACAGCTCGGCGACCGCACCGCGCACGAACGCGCGCCAGCCGTCGGCGCGCGAGCGGTCGTCGAGCGCGAAGGCATCGTCCTCGTCGAGGTCGCCGGCGTGCACCCGCACGCGCTCGTCGTCGCTGCGCCGCGCGCTGACGACGACGCCCTGGGAGATCGCGAAGGGCAGCGCAAGACCGCCGTTGTAGTCGGTGTGCTCGCCGATCAGGTTGACGCGCCCGGGCGCGAATGCGACGGCCTGCTCAGGCGCCACGCGCGATCGCCTCGCGTAGCTCGGCGGCCGACTCCTCGGGCAGCGTGTCGGAGATGAACGTGCCGGCGCCCTGCTCGGAGCCGGCGAGGAACTTGAGCTTCTCAGCGGTGCGCAGCGGCGGGTAGAACTCGACGTGCAGATGCCCTCTGCGCTGCGGCGATCCGACCGGCGCCGCGGTTGGCGCCTGATGGACGACCATCACGTAGGGAAACGGGCGCTCGAACAGCGCGTCACAACCGCGCACGAGCGACTGCAGCGTCATCGACAGCTCGCGCAGCTCCCGCGCGTCGCACTCCAGCAGGCTGGCGCGGTGCTCGCGCATGACCACGTGCGCTTCATAGGCCCAGCGCGCGGCGTGGGGGACGTAGGCGACGACGCCGTCGTGCTCGATCAGCACGCGCGCGCGGTCGTCGAGCTCGCGCGCCAGCAGCGCGCACGGAGCGCAGCCGCCGTGCCGCTCGTCGGCCTCCAGCTCGAGCGCCGGCACGGGCGGCAGGAAGGGGTAGCCGTAGATCTGCCCGTGCGGGTGGTGCAGCGTGACGCCGACCTCGACGCCGCGGTTCTCGAAGATCAGCACGTAGTCGACGTCCTCGCGCGCGCCCAGCTCTTCGTAGCGATGGCGCCAGACCCACATCAGCGCCTCGGCGCGCGACGCCGACAGCGTCGCGAAGGAGCCGTCGTGGCGATCGGTGTAGACGACCACCTCGGCCGCGCCGCCGGGAGCCTCGAACGAGGGAAAGCGGTTGTCGAACACGGCGATCTGAAAGGCCGGGTAGGGGATCTCCGTCGGCGGCCCGCCGGGGTGGGTCGGGTCCAGTGGACAGAGCTCGCGCGCCGGCAGGAACGTGCGCTCCTGGCGGTCGATCGCGTAGACCACGCGCTCGCCGCGCAGCTCGTTGAAGCGCTGTTCGCTCACGCGCGCTCGCCCTCGTGAGTCGGCGTCTGCGGCGGACGCTCGCCGTCGCCGTCGGGCTCGTCGTGGCTGTAGAGGAGCAACGCGCGGCCGTCGTCTTTGCGCGTGCGCAGCAGCTCGAGGATTCCGTAGCGCTCCTGCTGCGGGCGCTCGGGCGGGGGCGGATCGGCAGAGCCGGCGACCATCGTGCGAGCGTATTACGCCGTCGCGCGCGACGCCTGCGCAGGGGATTGCGCGCGCGTCGGGAAGAGCACAATGAAAGTGTTTGACTGAAGGAGTAGATTCGCGGGAAGTAATGCGGTGGGTGCGGCGCCGACCCTGGCGCGGCCCTCGATCAGAGGAGAGTGCAATGCCAGAGACCGACCAGCCCCACGAGCCCGTGGAGCATTCAGACCCTGCCGGCGCCGCGGTGATCGACCGCCCAGGCTTCGACAGACGCTCGTTCCTGCGACGCACCGCGCTGACCGGCGTCGGCGTCGGATCTGTCAGCACGCTGCTGGCAGCATGCGGCTCGAGCGCCTCCAGCGGAGGCAGCGGCAGCTCTGACAGCATCTTCGGCTCGCACCCGAGCTACAAATTCGTGTTCGTCAACCACGTGACCACGAACCCCTTCTTCACGCCGACGCAGTACGGCGCGGCGGACGCGTCGAAGCTGCTGGGCTGCTCCTACCAGTGGACCGGCTCGGAAAGCTCGAACGTCAACCAGATGGTCAACGCGATCAGCACCGCCGTGACGGCCAAAGCCGACGGCATCGCCGTCGCGCTGATCGACCTGCATGCCTTCAACGCGCCGGTCGAAGCGGCGATCAAGGCGGGTATCCCGGTCGTCGCCTACAACGCCGACGCGCCGGGTAACGCGCGCCTGTCCTACATCGGCCAGGACCTCAAAAAGGCCGGCGAAAAGATGGGCGAAAGGATCGTCGCCGACGTCGGCTCGGGCGACGTGGCGCTGTTCATCGCCACGCCGGGCTCGGCCAACCTGCAGCCGCGCATCGAAGGTGCCGAAAAGGCGGTCAAGGCCTCGGGCAAGCCGATCACGCTGCACACGGTCGCCACCGGCGCCGCGGTGCCGGGCGAGCTCTCGACGATCGACGCCTACTGGGTCGGGCACAAGACGACCAAGGGCATGTACGCGGTCGACGGCGGCTCGACGGAAAGCCTCGCCAAAGTCATGCAGAAGTACAGCCTCGGCGGCAAGGTCAAGGCCGGCGGCTTCGACCTCACCGAACAGACGCAGAACCTGGTCAAATCCGGCGACCTGGAATTCACGATCGACCAGCAGCCCTACCTGCAGGGCTTCCTGCCGGTGCTGCAGCTGTTCATGTACAAGGTCTCGGGCACGCTGAGCGGGATCTACGAAGCCGACACGGGCCTGAAGTTCCTGGACAAAGAAAGCATCACGCCTTACGTCAACAGCAAATCTCGCTACGAGGGCACCTCGACGGCCGCCAAGGTCGTCTCGGCCTAGCGGATCGCAAGGAAAACGAGAGGCAACGAGATGGCGAGCGTGGCGGGAGGATCGGCCGCAGAGACACCTCCCGCGGCGCCGCGCGACCCGGGGCACGCGCCCCGGGTCCCTCTGCAGCGAGCATTGTTCGAGCGCGTGATCTCGCTGCGCGAGGGCAGCATCATCGTCGTGACGATCATCACGGCGATCTACTTCTCGGCGAACACGAGCAGCTTCTTCACGGGCGGCAACTTCGAAACGCTGCTGCCGTACTTCGCGCCCTTCGCGATCCTCGCGGCGGGCGAGGTGTTCGTGATGATCCTCGGCGAGATCGACCTGTCGATCGGCGCGATGTACCTGTTCGCGCCGATCCTCTTTCACAAGCTGGTCGCCGACGGCGGCTTCGGTCTGGTTCCCGGCGTGATCGTGACGCTGCTGCTGGTGATGCTCGTCGGCGCGCTCAACGGCTTCTTCGTGTCGGTCGTCGGCATCAACTCGTTCGTGGCGACGCTGGCGATGCTGTTCACCTTCGAGGGGCTGGCGCTGATCATCTCCCACGGCACCCCGGTGGCGACGCCGGGCGCGCAGGTGCCGCTGGACACGTTCGGCAAGGTGTTCGGCGGCGGCATCTACTCGGAGCTGATCTGGGCGGTGGCGATCGTCGTGATCCTGCAGGTCGTGCTGACGTTCACGCGCTGGGGCCTGTATACGGTGGCGATCGGCTCGAACAAGCTGGGCGCGGCCGAGGCCGGCGTGAAGGTCAACGCGGTGATGATCCGCAACTACATGCTCTGCGCGCTGACCGCCGGGCTGGTGGGGATCTTCGAGGCCGTACGCTCGGCGACCGTGCAGCCCGACCCGGCCGGCGCCAACGAAATCCTCTTCCTCGCGGTGGCGGCCGGCGTGATCGGCGGCACGCTGCTGACCGGCGGCTCGGGCACGATCGTGGGCGCTTTGATCGGCGCGCTGTTCCTGGGCATTCTCAAGGACGGCCTGATCCTGCAAGGGGTCAACGCCAACTACCTGCTCTTCTACACCGGCCTGGCGGTGATCGTGGCGATGACCGCGAACGTCTACGTCAGTCGGGCGCGCAGGGGACACAGCGGAAGTGGCTGACGTCGACGCGAACCCGCCTTCCGTCGAGCGAGTCGTGGGGCCGAGCTCGGCGCCCGACGACGTGCTGCGCGTGGAACACATCGCCAAGCGCTTCGGCCCGGTGACGGCGCTGCGCGACGTCAACCTGCACCTGAAAAAAGGCGAGGTGCTCGGCCTGCTCGGCGACAACGGCGCGGGCAAGTCGACGCTGATCAAGATCCTCGCCGGCTTTCAGAAGCAGGACTCGGGGACGATGCAGCTGCACGGCAAACCGTTCGATCCGAAAAGCGTCGACGACGCGCGCGCGCAGGGCATCGACACGGTCTTCCAGGACCTCGCACTGATCGACGAACTGTCGGTTTACCACAACCTCTACCTGCGACGCGAGCGTGTCTTCAAACCGCTGTCGATTCTCAACAACGGACGGATGAAGCGCGAAGCGCGCACTGCGCTGGACGAGATCGGCATCAACATCCCGCGCATCGACGTGGCAGTTGCGCGACTGTCCGGCGGACAGCGCCAGGCGATCGCCGTCGCGCGCACGGTCAACTCCGACGCCGACATCATCCTGCTCGACGAGCCGCTCGCGGCGATGGGCGCCAAAGAGGGAGCGCAGATCCTCGACCTGGTCGCCCGGCTGAAGGCCGAGGGCAAGGTCTCGATCATCATGATCCTGCACAACTACGTCCACGTGCTGCAGGCCTGCGATCGCGTGAGCATGATCCAGGACGGCGCGATCGCACTGGACAAGCCGACCTCTGAGACCTCGGTCGAGGAGCTGACCGACATCGTCGTCAACGAGTACCGCCGCGCGCGCGAACAGTCCCATCGCGAAGAAGCGCAGGCCGCCGGCACGTCGCCGCCCGCCTAGTCGCGACCCGCGCGCCCGTGGGCGTTCGTTTGCAAGGTGAACCGCCGACGGCGCCGACGCGGTATACCTCGAAGCCCGCCGTTTTCCCAGCCTGGGCACAGCTACGAGCAGATGAGCGCAACCACGATCGCACCGCCGCCGGCCGCCTCCTCGCCGCCGGGGCGCAATCGCCTTGTCATCGTGGCCGCGATCGTCGTCGGCGTGCTCGTGCTGCTGGTCGTGGCGATGCTGCTGTATGACCACTCGCGCCGCGACCAGATCGCCAAGGGCGTGACGATCGACGGCGTGGCTGTCGGCGGCCTCAGCGAGTCAGCCGCGCGCAGCAAGATCGAGCGCGAGCTGATCGCGCCGCTGAACCGTCCGGTGATCGTGCGCTCGGGATCGCACACGTGGATGCTCAGCGCGCGCGGCGCGGGCCTGACCGTGGACGCGGCCAACATGGTCTCCCAGGCGGTCAGCGCCAGCCGGCAGGGCTCGGTCTTCACGCGCACGTTCCGCGGGCTGTTCGGCGGCAGCGTCCACCGCGACGTGCCGCTCGTCGTCAGCTACTCGCACTCGGCCATACGCGGGCTGACCGCGAAGGTCCGCGCGAGCGTCAACAAAGCGCCGCGGGACGCGACCGTCGCCGCCAGCGGGAGCGGCTTGACGGAGGTTGCCGGCGAGAACGGCATGACCGTCGACAACGACCGGCTGGGTGGTCGCATCACGCGCGCGCTGGCCTCCACCGGACGGGCTCGCACGGTCGCCGTTCCGGCGCACGTGGTCAAGCCGAAGGTCACCACGTCGCAGCTGGCCAGCCAGTATCCGGCCTACATCATCATCGACCGCTCGGCCTTCAGGCTGCGCCTGTACACGCACCTGAAACTCGCCAGCACCTACGAAATCGCCGTCGGCATGGAAGGGCTGGAAACGCCCGCCGGGCTGCACCACATCGAATGGAAGCAGGTCGACCCGCCGTGGTACGTGCCCAAGAAAGCGTGGGCGGGCGCGCTCGCCGGCACCGTCGTGCCGCCCGGCCCCGGCGACCCGCTGAAGGCGCGCTTCATGTCCTTCGAAGGCGGTGCAGGCATCCACGGCATCGATCCCAGCGAGTACAGCTCGATCGGCCACGACGCGTCGCACGGCTGCGTGCGCATGCGCATTCCCGACGTGATCGCGCTGTACGACAAGACGCCCGTGGGAACGCCCGTCTACATCGCCTGACTACAGCTGCTCGCGGTATTCCCGGTTCTGCTGGCGCTCGCCGCGAATCTGGATCGCGATGTAGACGATGATCACGTTGACGATCACGCCGATGCCGCCGAAAGTGGCGATCAGGCCGATGTCCATGCTGAGCGCTTTGCTGATCGCGAGGACCATTGAGCGGAGCCTAGCAACGGGTCGGGCGCTCGTGTCGTAGCCTTGCGGAGGCCGCCCACCCGATCGCGCGATCGGGAACGGGGCCGTCGCGCGCTTTGGCGTGGCGGCAACGCGCTGGAGAGGTGCCGGAGCGGTTGAACGGGCGCGACTGGAAATCGCGTAACGGGGGCAACCTCGTTCGAGGGTTCGAATCCCTCCCTCTCCGTTTCCGAGCCGGGTTCCCCGTTTGCGCGCGATTGGGCTGTCCAGCCGCGATCCCGGCGAAACAGCGCTACTGCTCGATGCATACCGGGGAGGTGAGCGGTCGGTTCGTCAGCCATCCTCCGCTCGGCGATACTTCGCAGATGTCGGCAACCACAGGAGGCGAGTAAGCGATGTCGCAAAGCGACGTGGAGGTCGTGAGACGACTCCTTGGCCCGTTCGAACAAGGCGATCTCGTGCCGTTGTTTTGCGACGAGGCAATTTCGGCCTCAATCACCGCCGCGAGTGAGCCGTTCTTCACCGCGGACTTCGAATGCGTGTTTGTCAGGGACGATGTCGGTCGGTCTTCCTATTCGGGGCTAGACGGTCTCCGAGCCGCGTGGCTTGACTGGCTCCTGCCGTGGGAGAGCTACCACGCAGGGGTCGAAGACGTGTTAGACGCGGGCGAGGGTCGAGTGTGTGTGCTTACGAACGATCACGCCTGCCCAAAGGGCGCGAGCGCCGAGGTCACCTTTCTGGGTGCTCCCGTATGGACGGTACGCAACGGCAAGGTGTCGCGCATCGAGTTCTATTGGAACCGTGCTGAGGGTCTGGCAGCAGCGGGGCTGGCGAATCAGCCTCGCTAGGTAACGTATTTCGGCCTAATCCAACATGGGCGCAACATTCCAGGACGTGGACTTCACTAGATTTCGGTTGGTTCAGGGTCGGTCGATCCGGCCTCAACGGAACAAGGAGACACGCCATGACCCGGATAATCTCCGCGCGTCGCGCGCTGACCGTCGCCCTCGGAGTCCTTTTGGGGGCAGCACTATCGGTAGCGCTGCCGACAGCTACTGCAAGCGCAAGTAAAGCTAAAACGTGGAATGTGACCAAAGAAGCGGCAATCCACCAGAAAGAAAATCCTCGTCCCGACAGATATCACAACCTCGAAGTCTGGAGCTGGATGTACGGTGAAGCCGATACCCCGAGTAGCTACGCCGTCATGGAAAACCTCTTCAAGCCCTCAGTTATAAAAAAAGAATGCGGCGTGAAGGGCGAGCACGAGTGGAACAGACTGCCATCGCTCTTTACCGGTCTGCCGGCGGTCCTCTATTACAACGGGCCAACGATCGAACGAGGTCAGAATGAATGTGCTCGGTCGGCGGAATATCCGACCAAGACCTTCTTCATGCATCCGGACAACGAGTCGTCCCTGGCTTCCATCGTTCGCTGGAAATCGCCGATCACCGGCACGGTAACGGTCTCCGGTTCGGTGCAACCCACTGACTCAAACGTCGAGGGGATCGTTTGGCAGCTCGATCAGGGCTCGACGATCCTCCTCGGCCCGACCGAAAAGGCCGACGACAGTCCGACATCGTTTGGTCCGACGACAGTATCGGTAAGCGCTGGCGAATCCTTGTATCTCGAGATAGGCCCGGGGCTTGGCGGAGGCTCGTTCGACACGACCGCAGTGGCCCTGAACATTTCGGCCTAGCGATTGCCGAAGATGCACGCCGCGGCATCTGGTTCCCAGAGGTCGCGGCGTGATGTAAGGCCGCAGTGATCGTCTCGTAAGGCGTTGAGCCGGATGCGGGCCGCGCCGCCTCGGTCAGGCGTTTGCCACGCACGACGCTAGGCTCAAGCGCATGGATCGAGACGAGTTGCGAGCCGTGCAGGCGCCGCTGAAGGAGCGCTATCGCGACGAGCCGACGGCTGCGCGGATCACGCTGTCGGCGAGCGGCACGCTGGGCGAGGGAGTCTCCTGCTCGGTGCAGACCGGCCGCGCGATGGCTGAGGCCGGCCTGCATCCGGCGTCGGGCGGCGACAGCACGCTGCTGTGCTCTGGCGACATGCTGCTCGAGGCGCTCGTCGCGTGCGCAGGCGTGACGCTGCGCGCGGTGGCTACGTCGCTGGGGATCGCCGTCAGCGAGGGCCGCGTGCGCGCCGAGGGCGACCTCGACTTTCGCGGCACACTCGGCGTGGATCGCGAGGCTCCAGTCGGTTTCTCTGAGATCCGCCTGTCTTTCGAGCTCGAGAGCGACGCAGACGACGAGCAGCTGGCGACGCTCGAACGGCTGACCGAGCGCTACTGCGTCGTGTTTCAGACGCTTGCCACGGCGCCGGCTCTGAAGACCGTGCTGGCGCGCGTGTAACGGCGAGGCGGGCAATGGCTTCCATTCGCAAGGAGATCTCGATTGACGTTCCGCCGGAGGAGGTCTGGCTGGCGCTGCGCGACTGGGGCGGCCTTCACGAGCGCTTCGTGCCCGGCTTCGTAGTCGATACGCGCCTCGACGGAGATGACCGCATCGTGACGTTCGGCAATGGCGTTGAACTGCGCGAGGTGCTGGTCGACCTCGACGACGACGCACGGCGGTTGGTGTGGTCGGTGGTCGACGGGCCATACACCCACCACAACGGAGTCGCACAGGTGTTCGCCGAGGGCGAGGGCCGCAGCCGCTTCGTGTGGACGGCAGACCTGCTGCCCAACGAGGCGGCAGCCTCTACAGCGGATGCGATGCAGCTGGGCACCGAAGTGGCAAAGAAGACGCTGGAGGCCCGCGCCGCCGACAAGGTGTGAACCGGCCATTCGCCGAGAGTGCCTTTCGACGCCCGGCGTCGCCGTATCCTTTTCCGATGGCGTCGGAATCTGCGATTGCTCACGCGGGGAGGCGTTCAACCGGTCGGATGCGCTGGCTGTGGTGGACGCTGGCCGGCGCTGCTTCACTCCTGGTCATCGCCGCAGTGGTGATTCTGCTGTGGTCGGGTGTGACGCTGACCGGCGATTCGACGGCACTGGCTCACGTCAGCGTGCAGCCCTTCGGCGGCAGCATCGAGCACGTGCAGGCGTTCGGCCCGGGCGGGAAGCCGATTCCGATCTCCGTGCAGGGCGGCAGGCTGACGCCGCTTGGGCACCTCAAGCCCGGCGAGCAGGTCTCGGTGGACGTGCGCGTGCGCCGGCCGGGGTGGCTTGGCTGGGCGCTGGGGAGCGATACCACGGAGCACTTGACGCTGCGCACGCCGCAGGCGCGCGTGAGCGAGCGTTGGATGACCGTGCGCGCGGGATCGGACGTACGCGTGGGCTTCGACCAGCCGGTGCGTGCGGTCGCCTTCGGCGCCGCTCCAACCGCGCGAACCCACGAGCTCACCGGTGCACTGACGTCGATCTCGCTCGGGCAGCGTGGGGCCACGGGAACGGTCGAGGTGGCCGCTGCGCCGCGCACCTGGGAGAGCGTCGGGCCGCCCACGCAGGTGAGCTGGTTCCCGCCCTCGCATTCGGCCGTGATGGTGTCGCTGCCGGCTAGCGGCACGGAGATCGGCCCAGCCAGCACGCTGTACCTGACGTTCTCCAAGCCGGTCGACGATGTGCTCGGCTCACGTCGCCCGCGCCTGAGCCCGAGCACGCCGGGGCATTGGCGACTTGCCAACAGCCACACGCTCGCGTTCACGCCGTCGGGCATGGGCGCGGCATTCGGCACGCATCTGCATGCGCAGCTGCCGCGACCGGTGGCCGTGACGGGGGGGTCCGGTGGCGCGCTGCACACGACCAGCCAGATCGAATGGACGGTCCCACCGGGCTCGACGCTGCGACTGCAGCAGCTGCTCGCCCAGGCCGGCTACCTGCCGCTGGTCTGGCACCCGTCGGGCCCGGGCGTTGCGCGCACGCCCGCCGCCGAGGCCCAAGCCGCCGTGAAAGCTCCCGACGGCGCCTTCGCCTGGCGCTATGGCGACACGCCGCGCCAGCTGCAGGCGCTGTGGAGCGCGGGCAAGGAAAACACGATCACGCGTGGCGCGCTGATGAAGTTCGAGGATGAAAACGGCCTGACCGTCGACGGCCTGCCGGGCGCGGCCGTGTGGCACAAGCTGATCGACGACGCGATCGCCGGCAAGCGCCTGACCAGCGGCTACAGCTACGTGTACGTGCACCGCGAAGTTCCCGAGACGCTGACGCTGTGGCATGACGGCCGCACGGTGTTGACGTCGGCCGCCAACACGGGCATCTCCGGCGCGGAAACCGAACTGGGCACGTTCCCCGTGTTCGAGCATCTGCCGGAAACGACGATGAGCGGCACCAACCCCGACGGCTCGCACTACGAAGACTCAGGGATCAAATGGGTCAGCTACTTCAACGGCGGCGACGCGCTGCACAACTTCAACCGCTCGTCCTTCGGCACGCCGCAGAGCCTCGGCTGCGTCGAGCTGCCGCTGGAAGACTCGGCGAAGATCTACCCCTACACGCCGATCGGCACGCTGGTCACCGTCGAAGGCTGAAGCCCGCGGCGAGCGGGCGCTCGCTCGTTAGGGCAGGCCGGTGAGGCCGTCGTCGAGCTGCACGCCGGCGGAGTTCAGCGCGAAGGCGACCATGTGGTAGTGGCCGACGAGGATTGCGACCTCCAGCAGCGCCTGCTCGTCGTGAGTCTCGGCGAGCGATGCCCAGGTGTCGTCGGCGATCTTGGAGCGCTCGTGCAGCTCGTCGGCGGCGCGCAGCAGCGTCGCGTCCGGCGGTGACCAGCCGGGTGCGTCGGGGCCGTTGGCCACGCGCATGATCTCCTCGCGGGCGATGCCGAGCGACTCGGCGATGCGCACGTGCTGGCCCCACTCGTAGTCGGAGGAGCAGTTGAAGCCCGTGCGCAGGATCAGCAGCTCTCGCTCGCGCGCGCCGAGCACGCCGCGGCCGAGCAGGAAGCCGCCGAATGGAAGCCAGGCGCGAAACAGCTGCTCATGGCGGGCGAGCGTGGGGAAGATGTTGTTGTCGCCGAGTCGCACGTCGAAGCCCGGCGGCGTCGCCTCGAGAATCTGGCGCAGCTCGTCGTTCCACTCCGGCTCGGGCAGCGGCTCGATGCGCGGCATCGTGCTGCTAGGCGCCGGCCGTCGCCAGCGGTTGGCTCGCCGGCTGCGCGGCGGCTGCAGCGGCGCGCGAGAAGCGCAGCTCGCCGTCGTCGAGCGCGTCGCGGCGCAGGCTCAGCATGTCGCGGGCGTAGTTCTGGTGCACGCGCCAGGGCACGCGCGAACCCTGCTTGGGGAACTCGGCGATCGAGCGCTGCACATAGCCGGAGGCGAAGTCGATGAACGGCTCCTCGGTCAACGTCGGATCGTCGTTGACGGGCGTGCAATGCGTGTAGCCGTGCGCGTCCATGTAGTTGAGCAGCCGGCACACATAGCCGCACGTGAGGTCGCACTTGAGCGTCCACGAGGCGTTGGTGTAGCCGAAGGACAGCGCCAGGTTGGGCACGCCGCTGAGCATCATGCCCTTGTAGCTCATCGTCTGCGGCAAGTCGATCTCGCATCCGTCGACTGTGATCTGCATGCCGCCGAGCGCGAGCAGGTTCAGGCCCGTCGCGGTGACGATTATGTCGGCCTCGAGCTGCTTGCCCGAGCGCAGACGCAGCCCGGTCGGCGTGAAGCTGTCGATGTGGTCGGTGACGATCGAGGCGCGTTCGGATGACAGCGCCGCGAAGAGGTCGCTGTCGGGCACCAGGCACATGCGCTGGTCCCAAGGGTTGTAGCTCGGCGTGAAGTGCGTGTCGATGTCATAGCCGCCCGGCAGCTGTCGCTCGATGCCGCGTCTGACCAGGCGCTTGACCAACTCGGGCCGGCGGCGGCTGAGCTGGAACACGAGCATCGTCATCAGCACGTTCTTCCAGCGCACCACGGCATAGGCGGCTTTGGGCGGAAGCACGCGGCGCACGACCTTGGCGATCGGGTCTTCGCCGGGCAGCGAGACCACATAGCTGGGCGAGCGTTGCAGCATCGTCACGTGCTCGGCGCTCTCGGCGAGCGCCGGAACCAGCGTGACGGCCGTCGCGCCGCTGCCGATCACGACGACGCGCTTGCCGGCGTGCTCGACGTCCTCGCCCCAGTGCTGCGGGTGAACGATCTGTCCGTCGTAGCTCTCGACGCCGTCGAACTGCGGCGTGTAGCCCTCGTCATAGCGGTAGTAGCCGGTGCACATGAACAAGAAGCCGCAGGTCATTTGCACGATCTCACCGGTGTCCTCGCGCCGGGCCTCGACGGTCCAGCGCGCGTCGGGCGAGGACCACTCGGCGCTGAGGACGCGATGCCCGAAACGTATGTGGCGCTCGACGCCGTGATCGCTGGCCGTCTCGCGCACGTACTCGAGGATCGAGGAGCCGTCGGCGATCGACTTGGCCTGCTCCCACGGGCGGAAGGAGTAGCCGAGCGTGTACATGTCGGAGTCCGAGCGGATGCCGGGGTATCTGAAGAGATCCCAGGTGCCGCCGATGCTCTCGCGAGCCTCGAGGATCGCGTAGGACTTCCGCGGGCTGTCGGACTGCAGGTGACAGGCCGCGCCGATGCCCGAGAGCCCTGCGCCGACGATCAGCACGTCAACGTGTTCAGGCGACAAGTCGTGCCTCCCAGTCGAACTGCTTACGGCACGAGCTTACCTGCCGCGCGCGGCGCCGTTGTGTGACACTAGTCCTATGAGCTTCAAGCTCGCCCACCGCGCGGAGTGCGAGACCATCGGCAACTGGAAGCTCGTGCGCCGCACGCTCGAGATCGAGTCCTTCGGCATCAACATCGTGGAGATCGGCGCCGGCGAGCAGATCCCCGAACACGACGAGATCGATCGCGATCAGGAGGAGATATTCCTCGTGCTCGAGGGCGAGCCGACGCTGGTGATCGACGGCGAGGATCATCCAGCGCCGGCGGGAACGTTCGCGCGGCTGGACCCCGAGCACAAGCGCACGATGCGCAACGACGCCGCGCATCCCGCCGAGGTGCTGATCGTGTCGGCGCCGCGCTCCAGCGGCTACGAGCCGATGAGCTGGGCATGAGCTCTTCAAGCGAAGATCTTCAGCAGACGATCGACGCCTACAACGAGGCGTGGAACGCGCACGACGTGGAGCGGATCGGCACGATGCATGCGCCGGACATGGTGTTCGAGAACCACACCGCCGGCGAGCGCGCCGAGGGCGAGCAGGCGCTGGCGCACATCGCGCAGATCTTCGAGTCGTGGCCGGACATCGAGTTCAAGACGCGGCGCATTTACGTGCGCGAGGATCTGATCGTGCAGGAGTGGACCGCCAGCGCGACGCACGTCAAGGCGCTCAGTCGCGGCGAGATCGTCGCCGAGCCGTCGGGCAAGCGGATCGAGTGGGCGGGCATGGACGTGATCCCGTTCGAGAACGGCAAGGTCAAGCGTAAGGACGTGTACTCGGACTCCGTGTCGATCCTGCGCCAGGTCGGGCTGCTGTAGCCGTATGCCTACGAGGGTCTGACGATCGGCGGACCGCCGTTACCCGGTCGGCTCGCGCGCAGCGAGATGGCGGTGCCGAGGCCGAGCACGAGCACGACCGAGGCGAGGCTTTCCAGAGGACCGACGTGCAGCACGCCGCCCGCCAGCAGCTTGATGCCGACAAGCAGCAGCAGCACGGCGATCGTCTGATCCATGTACAGCAGGCGCTCGCGAGCGATCGCCACCAGTGAGAACAGCGCGCGCAGGCCGAGCAGCGCGAGCAGGTTGCCGGTCAGCAGCAGCGTCGCGTCGTTGGAGATGGCCAGCGCCGCGGGGATCGAATCGACGGCGAAGGTCAGGTCGGCGACCATGATCGCGATCAGACAGAGCAGCAGCGGCGTGACTTCTCGACGTTCTCGCACGACCAGCCAGCGACGCGGCACGTGCTCTGACAGCGGCAGGCGTCGTTGCAGCATCGCCACGACGCGGCTCGGACCCCCGGCCTGCTCGCCGCGCGAGCGAGCCGTCTGCCATGCCAGCACGATCAGCAGCCCGCCGAGCACGTAGCCGACGACGTGCGACGCGTTGAACACCGCCACGCCGAGCAGGATCGCCGGAACGCGCAGGGCGAACGCGGCGATCGCGCCGAAGGACACCAGGCGGCTCTGCTCGTCGACGGGGATCTGGAAGGTGGCGATCAGCACGGCGAACACGAACACGTTGTCGAGTGAGAGAGCGCGCTCGATCAGATACACGGCGGCGTAGGAGCCGGCCTGATGCGGCGTGTCGAACAGCCCCAACCAGAGCGTTGGCAGCAGGCCCAGCGCGAGCCACGCGCCGCTCCAGATCAGCGCGCTGCGAATCGGTGAGCGGCTCGTGTCGTGGGCGGTCCTGGTCTCCAGCCAGAAGGCGCCGACGACCAGCAGCGCCTGCCCGCCCAGCGCGACGTAGAGCATCGACGGACTGTAGATGCTGGCGATGCCGAGACGATCGGTTGGCGATGCGTGCGCACTGCGTTCTCGGCGGGCCGCACCGGACCTCGGGCGTCATGTACTGTCGCCCAGCGAGGGGTTCGAGGGAAGGGAAGTCGCCATGCACAGGGTTACGTTGTTTCGCGACCGGCCGCGCCCGGTCCAGATCGCACTCGGTGGCGCAGTGCCACTGATCTTCGGCGCGATCGTCGGAATCGTGCTGGGCGTGTCGACGGGCGCCTACTGGGCGCTGGCGGTGGTGGCGGGAATCGGTGCGATCGTCGCCGGCTTCGAGCATCAGGATGGGTGGGGCGGCGCTGACCGAGGCCTGGTCGGCGGCGTGCTGTTTGCGATCGGCATTCTTGTCGCGCACGCGATCGCCGGCACGCACGCGAAGGTCTCGCTCGGCAGCTTTCCGCCGCTGCTGATCGTGATCGACGCGATCTTCGGCATGCTGCTCGGCGCGCTTGGCGGGCGCATTGCGCGGGGGCTGCGCGCGCGTCGCGAGCCGGCCGACGAAGCGCCCGCGTGATCGCCTTGCCGTACGTCTGTCGGTTGACGCTTGCGGGCGACCGCCGCACATGCCATGCTGCGCCGCATCGACGACGGGACTGCGGACGCTTTCGCAGGCGTTACGGGACCGGAAAGAGAGAACCGATTGCAGGGCCCTTCTGAGCAGCGCACAGCCGGTCCAGCCGGACAGCGCCGCTCCATAGACGCGCCGGCCGCCGCGGCCGCCATGCCCGGTGCCGAGCGCCCCTACTGGCGCGAGGATCTGGCGCCTTATGCACAGCCGCACATGGGTCGCAGCCTGCGTGAACTGGCGACGTCGGTGCTGCCCTACCTGGGCCTCTCGGTGCTGATGTACCAGTGCCTGAGCGTGTCCTACTGGCTGGTGCTGGCGATCGCTGTGCCGACGGCGGGCTTCTTGGTGCGCACGTTCATCCTCTTTCACGACTGCACGCACGGATCGCTGCTGCGCTCCAAGCGCGCGAACGCATGGCTGGGCACGGTGCTCGGCTTGTTCGTCTACGCGCCGTTCCTGCGCTGGCGCCACGACCACGCGATCCATCACGCGACCTCTGGCGACCTGGACAGGCGTGGAGGCGGAGACGTGCGCACGCTGACGGTCTCCGAATACCAAGAGCTGCCATGGCGATCGCGTCTGGGCTACCGGCTGTTTCGCAATCCCGTGGTGATGTTCGGCATCGGCCCGATCGCGGCGCTGCTGGTAGGGCCGCGTCTCGTCGCAAAGGACGCGCGGCCGCGCATGCGCCGCAGCGTGATCGGCACGAACATCGCGCTGGCCGTGTTCGTCGGCCTGCTCTGCTGGCTGGTCGGTTGGGAGGACTTCCTGCTGGTGCAGGCGCCCACCGTGATGCTCGCGGGCTCGGCCGGCATCTGGCTGTTCTACGTGCAGCACCAGTTCGAGGACGCCTACTGGGAGGGCTCGGGCGACTGGAGCTACGCCGACGCGGCGCTTCGCGGCAGCTCCTATCTGAAGCTGCCGAAGGTGCTGCAGTTCTTCTCGGGCAACATCGGCCTGCACCACGTCCACCACCTCAACGCGCGCATTCCCAACTACAACCTGCAGCGCGCGCACGACGAGAACGAGATCTTCCACGGCGTGCCGACGCTGTCGTTCATGGACGGCATGCGCGCAGTGCGCCTGAAGCTGTACGACGAGCACACCGGGCGCATGGTCAGCTTCGCCGAAGCGCGCGCGCCGCGCACCAGTGCCAGCGTCGGCGCGAACATCGGCCGCTGAGTTCCGTCTACACGCCTGCCACGGCGCTAGCTGGCCACCACGGCGCTAGCCGCCCACCACGGGCAGCACCGCAGTGCACGCCGGCGCGACCGCATGCGCCGGATCGAGCGCGTTGAGCACGTCGGCGTCGGCGATGTGGTCGTAGGGCATAGACAGGTGCTCGCCCTGATCGAGCGGACACTGGCTCTGCAGCAGGATGTTGTTGACGCCAGCTCCGCTGAGGAAGGCGGAGGTGTACGGCGTGACGACCTCGTCGTTGGCGGACTCGATCACCGTGTAGCTGACGCCGGGCACGGTCTCTGAGCTGGCGTTGAGCTTGTTCAAAAACGCCGAGCCGGCCGACTGCTGCTGACAGGCCGGGCAGAGCAAGGCGACGAAGGCGTCGGCGCCGGGGAAGTAGTCCGCGAGCGTGAACAGGCCGTTGAGCGTCGTGCCGTGATTGGAGGGAGCGAGGCCGACGAGCGTGTGAACCTTGGCAGCGCCGCCGAGGAAGCGCAGGTAGTAGCGCGGCATCATGCCGCCCTGCGAGTGGCCGACGAGGTCGGCTTGCGTGGCGCCGGTGGACGCAAGCACGCGGTTGACGAACGCTGAGAGCTGTTCGGCGGAGCTCGCGATGTCGCCGGTGGCATAGATGCCGATCGCGCCGCTGCCGGCGTAGGAGCCATAGTTGAGCGCGTAGACGCAGTAGCCCTCGTTGCGAAGCAGCGGCGACAGCGCCTGCCAGCTGTCGGACATATCAGCGAACGTGCCGTGGACGAGGATCACCGGGCGCGGGTGCGCCGCCGAAGGCTTGCACGACCAGTCGTTGGCGCCGGGCGGGCTTGCGCTCGGGCTAACGTGCGCGTACCCGGCAAGGCCGTTGTAGACGACCGGCAGCGGAGCTGCCGGGGCGGTGGTCGCGATGAGCGCCGCCGCCAGCAGCGCGAGTGCGGTGATTATCAGCAGACGGCGCATCGCTTCTCCTCTTCCTCAGGTGGTTGAAGGCCGCGCCGCGGCCATTCGCTACCGAGCGGCCGCGGCGCGGACCCGACTACGCGCGCGGACGCGCGCGGCCGCCTGTACCGATACCCGCCGCTCCGTGCCCGCAAACGCGCTCCAGTCGAACTCGCGCGGCCGGCCCAGGCTCGCGGCGACTAGACTGGGCCGCTCTGCGCCCGTAGCTCAGCTGGATAGAGCGTCGGTCTACGGAACCGAAGGTCAGAGGTTCGAATCCTCTCGGGCGCGTTCGGTCTAAGCGGCGGCTGCCCGCCGGTCGGACTGCCCCCGCTCCGGGCGATTAACTCGGAAAGAGCGAAGAAACATCTGGCGTCAACCAGGCGCCAGCGGCCATATCATTGAGGACGGAGCGGAGCGGAGAAAGGTTGCGCTGCTCGATATGGAGACTCGCGGCACGGATCGAAGGCGGCATGGTCGTTAGGGGTATTTCCACGAAGGCTAAGGGCAGGCTGTGGCGGGCGACGCTCGCTGGGCTCCTGTTGCTCGCGCTCGGCGCGCCGGCCACGGCAAGCGCAGCCCCGCCTGCGCCGACGATCGTCGGCCCAGCACAGGGCAGCACGAGCAGCGAAAAACCCGCGACGATCTTTGGCGGCGCCGAAGACACGACCGACACGGTCATGGTGCATGTCTCCGGCGAAGGTGTGTCCCAGGACCTGTCGAGCTCGGCATCCAGCGGAACATGGAGCGTCCAGACGAGCCTGCCCGACGGCACCTACACGGCACAGGCGCAGCAGACGAACTCGGAAGGCGAAAGCAGCTCCAGCGTCGCTGTCACGTTCACAGTCGACACCACTGGACCTGAAGTGACGCTGGCACCGGTGTCCTCGCCGACGAACAGCCACACGCCGACACTCAGCGGGACTGGTGGCACCAAGACGGGTGATTTGCCGACCGTAGTCGTGCAGATCTTCAGCGGAGAACATACCTCCGGACCGCTGGTCGAACAGGGCGAAGCCGCGTTGAGTAGCGGGACGTGGAAATTCACGCCGTCGGCGCTGCCCGATGGCACCTATACGGCGGAGGCCTTCCAGCAGGACTCGGCGGGGAACGTCAGCGGAAGCACGCTGTCGACGTTTCGCATCGACACCGTGGCGCCGGCGCTGTCGGTCACGAGCCCGAAAGCCGGCGAAGCGCTGAAAAGCCCGAGAGTCATCTTCAGCGGCTCGACAAACGCGTCTACTGGCGATCCGACCACGGTGACCGTCGAAGTCTTTTCCGGCTCCTCGGCATCCGGCTCTCCCGAACAGACCCTCGAAGGCCACCGCAGCAGCTCGGCCTGGTCGACAACGGAACTGCACTTGACCAACGGCACGTACACGGTTCGCGCCAAAGAGCTGGACGCCGCGGGCAACCTCGGCGAAAGCGCGGCTGTCACGTTCAGCGTAGCCAGCACGGCACCGGGGGTCACGCTGACCAAACTGCCCGAATACACCAACAACACCCAGCCGAGCTTCAGTGGCAGCGCCGACACGTCGGAAGCGACACCGAAAGTGACGCTGAGGATCTTCCGCGGCAGCTCTGCAAGCGGAGCCGAAGCGCGGCGGCCTGTTCAGGTGGCGGCGAGCGCCGGGGCTTGGTCCGCCACAGTTCCCCAGCCGCTGGTCGACGGTACCTACACGGCACAGGCCGAACAGGCAGCCGAATCGGGCCCTCCCGGGGTTAGCGCCACGACGACCTTCACGGTCGACACGGTGGCGCCCGCACCGACGCTGTCGGCGCCGGGAGCGAGCACCGGCCAGGAGACCCTCTCTGGCTCGGCCGGGGTCGCCCCGGGCGATCGCAGGCAGGTCACGGTCGAACTGTTCAGCGGCTCCGCCGCCGAAGGCCAGCCGGTGGAGACGATCACCGTGAACGCGAGCGGCAACTCCTGGTCGGCGAGCCTCGCCAGTCTCAACACCGGCGAATACACGGCCTTGGCGCGCCAGTCCGACGAAGCGGGCAACTCCGGCGTGAGCGCACCCGCAAGCTTCAACGTGACTGCGCCGCCGCCCGCCGCATCGCCGAGCCCATCGCCTCCGACGGCGTCTTTCACCTGGGTGCCGGCCTCGCCGAGGGTCGGCGAAAGTGTTTCGCTGGTCTCCAACTCAACCGATGCCTCGAGCACGATCGGCGTCTTCGCCTGGGATATGTCGGGAACCGGGCAGTTCGTGCCCGGCGCCTCGGTGGCGACGACGTCCTTCACGACCGTTGGTGCTCACATCGTGCACCTGCGCGCGACCGACGCCAACGGGCTGTCCGGCGTGGCGTCCAGGACGATCGTCGTGGGCGCGGCCCCTGCGAAGCTGATGCAGCCGTTTCCGATTGTTCGCATCGCCGGCTCGGAGACCGGCAACGGCGTGAGAGTGCGCCTACTGACGGTGCAGGCGCCGGTGTCGACGAAGATCGTCGTCACGTGCTCTGGGCCGGGCTGCAAGAAGTCGGAAAGCCGCCTGGCGACGACGTCGGCCTCGACGAAGCTCAAAGCCGGAGCCGTAATGCTCACCTTCAAGCGCTTTGAGCGCAGCCTGCGTGCCGGCGTGGTGCTGCAGATCCGCGTCACCAAGTCCGGCCAGATCGGCAAGTTCACGAGCTTCAAGATTCGCCGCCACAAGCTGCCCCTGCGGTCGGACGCCTGCCTACGTCCGGCGAGCTCCGCGCCGAGCGCGTGTCCGACGTCATGAACGGGGTGCGCGAGGCTCTCTTCAACTTGCGCTATCGGGTGTTCGGCGTGCGCGTCGGCGGGCCCCACGCGTCGATGCGCGGCCAATGGCTGGCGCTCGCCGTCGCGATTCTTGTTGTGTTTGGATGCTTCTACGCGGTCGGGCGGTTCCTGCATTCCGGAGGCGGCTCCGGGCCCGGAGCTCCATCGTCACTCGCCGGAGCAGGGCCGAGCGCGATCCCCGCGAGCTTGAGCGGCGGCTCGCCGGTCGCTGGCGCCGTGCCGGTCGCGATCGCCGTCAAGCCACGTCCGCAACTCAAGGTGCAGGCGCCCGTGGAAACCAACCTGCCTGGCGTGGCTCCGGTCAAGACGTTCAGCAGCGAAGCATCCGCCGGCTCTCACAGCTCCGGCGAACAGCAGCCGCCCCGCCGGGCCGGCGAAGAAGTCAGCAGCGAAGCACCGCCCGTCAAAACGTCCAAGCCGTCACGACGCAAAGGCGAGTCGGCGTCCGCGCGCCGACGCGCGCGCGCATCGCAGCCGTCTGGCCCGGTGACGTTCGACACCTCGGAATAGCCGATGCGTTACCCCTGGCGCAGCGCGCCGCAGGCGCCGGGCCGCTCGATGCACTACCGGCCACGGTCCTTGCCGACGGCGGTCGTGCCCGTGCTCGTGGCGGTCGCGGTGCTCGGCTACGTAGCCGGGCACTCGCGCTCTGACAACGGTGCCGCCGAAGCCGACAGGACGGCCAAAAGCGCACACGTGCTGATCGAATATCCGCGGGGCTGGCACCCGGTGGCGGGCGGCGCGCAGATTCCCGGGCTGGCGCTGGCCCATCCGCAGCTGATCGTCGCCAGAGGCGCTGCCTCGAGTTCCGGTCTGATCATCGGCGAGCTGCCCGCCGGAGAACTCGGCCCACTGCCCCGGCGGTTCGTCTCGCGCCTGCATCGGCTGCCGCAGACCACCGTTGTCGACCTGGTCGAAGGGCAGGCCTACAGATATGCGCAGTTCAGCGGCCCCGAACTGCAGGAGCCGCTGACGATCTTCGTGATCCCCAACCCCGACGGCGATGCCACGGCGCTGGCCTGCTACGCGCCGTCGCAGGCTTCGCGCTACATGGCGGAGTGCGAGCAGGCGGTGTCGGGCGTGACGGTCGTAGACCAGTCGCAGATCTACGAGCTGACGCCCGAACCCGGCTATGCCGCGAGGATCAGCGCGGCGATCGCATCGCTCGATCGCCTGCGCGTGTCGCTCAAGCGCGAACTGCATCCTGAAATCACGGCCGAACGTACCGAACAGCTCGCCACGCAGCTGAGCGAAGGTTTCGCCAGCGCCGGCCAGTCGCTGCTGCGGCTGGAACCGTCGGCCGCGGCCGTGCGCGTGCAGAAAGCTCTGGCGTCGGCGATCCAGCGAGCTCGGGAAGGCTATGTGGCGCTGGCGGGCGCAGCCGCCGAACGCAGCCTCTCCTCCTACACCGCTGCCAAAGAGCGCATCACGGCGGCCGAAGCCGATGTCGACTGGGCGCTGGAGAACTTCGTGCTCACGGGCTATGCCCCCACCCTGCAGTCCCCCACGGGCGCGCAACCCTAGGGATCGAGCGACCAAACGGCGGCGTAGGGCTGCTCCCCTTTGAGCAAGAAATCTTAGGTTTATCTGCCTTGTTTCGTGGTATGGTGCGCCGCTACGCCCGTCGGGATCGGCTGCGGGCGGAGGCGGGAGCTGCCCCTGTGCGCGTGCTGCGGTGATGGAGGGAAGACTCGCAATTGGGACGACTGAGGCGGAAGGAGACACGACAGACATGAGGCATTTCAAGATTGCAGTGGGGCTGGCTGCAGTCGCGCTCACGGTGAGCGCGACGCCGGCCCTGGCACACGAATTCAAAGCGAGCATTGCGGGCAAAACGCACGGCGTCGCGCTTTCCGAACAGGTCTTCAAATTCGGCCCGTTCAAAATCAAATGCCAGAAGGCGAGCGCAAAAGGCCTGGTGGCGGCAGGGTCCTCGAAAACCTATGCGGCTTCCGTCAAATACGCGAAATGTCTGACGTCGGCCCTCATCGGCGCCAGCAAAAAACATGAAATCTTCCTCGGGACGCGTTGGCTGACTCCGCTGTCGGTCGAATATCACGCCAGTGGCTTCGTGGAAACCGGCGACGGTGAACTCGAAGAAGAAGCCGGCAAAGCGGTCATCGCCGGAGGCTCGGCCGAACTTAAAGTGAACACCGGCAAAACTTCAGAAGGCACACGTTCTGAATGCCACCTCTCATGGCCCGAACAGACGATTCCGATCAAAGCGGCCCATGCGAAAAACCCCGAAGAAGAAGAATTCTCGGCGGCGTCGTACACCAACGAAAGCTCGCCGAAGCCGGTGAGCGCGAAATTCCCGGACGGCCTGCAGCACTCGATCGTCATCTCCAACAGCTTCAAAGGGATCAAATTCGAACTGGAAGGCGAACCCTGCGAAGAATGGGGCAAGGAAGAAGGACCGGAAGGGGGCGGAGGAACCTACGTCGGTTCGTTCCCGCAGATCCTGACCGGCGGCAACCTGGAATTCTTCTAAGAACAAGCGTCTCTTCGTAGTTCCCAGCGGCGGGAGACGGGCCAGGATCGGGCCCGTCTTCCGCCGCTGAGTCGTTCCCGGTCGCGGCAGACGCCAGACTGGCGCTGCTAACGAGCGCCCGAGAGCTCGGCCATCTGCTGAAAGGCGCCAGCGGGTTCGGCGGCTCGTGGTCGCCGTCGAGCTCGGTGTAGATGTTCGCGAGGTTGACGACCAGGCGCTCGTTCTCGCCCCAGTCGGCCCAGCGGTCGAGGGCAAGCGATTGCGCCGCCTGCAGCGGCGTCATGCCGTCGTCGTGACAGCGTCGTGCCTGCTCGTAGAGATACTCGAAGTAGGCCTTCAGCTCGCGCACCGCCGAGACCTCGCTCGGCGGCCCGTGACCCGGCACGAGCACCCGCGGCTGCAGCTCGAGAATCCGCTCGCACGCGGCGATCCAGTTGGAGACCGGCCCAGCCCAGGCGATCGGATGGGCGCCCGCGAAGAGGATGTCGCCGGTGAACAGCACACCCTCGGCGGGCGCGTGCACGAGCGTGTCGCCGCGCGTGTGCGCGGGCCGACCTCCAGCAGCGTCAGCTCGCGGTCGCCCACCGCCAGCGTGCGCTCGCCGTTGAACGTCTCGTGCGGCAATGCCAGCTGGATGCCGTCGAAGTCAAACGCGCCGAAGCAACGCAGGAAGAACTCGCCGAGCTCGCCCATCTGCGGCGCCTGCGCGACCAGCGCCGCCATCGCCTCCGGCGGCAGGTCGGTCATCTCCTCGGCCGTGCGCTGCGATGCCACGATCACGGCATCGCCGACGAGCTGGTTGCCGTAGCAGTGGTCGCCGTTGGCGTGCGTGTTGACGAGCGTGTCGATGTGCGCCGCCGCGGGCACTGCGCCGCGCATCGTGCGCAGCATCTGCTCGGTCAAGCTCAGATCGAACAGCGTGTCGATCAGCAGCGTGCACTCGCCGTCGACGACCAGGCCGGCGTTGCTCCAGCCCCAGCCGCCGTCAGGCTGCAGGTAGGCGTAGAACCCGTCGCCGACCTCCTGCAGACCCTTCGCGTAGCGCATCAGTCGAAGGCCGCGATCGTCACGCCGTGGTCGCGCTCGCGCATGCCCAGCTCGTACGCGCCGCCGTGCGCGCTGGCAAGCGTTCGCGCGGTGCGCTCGTCCGGCAACGTGAGCTCCAGGCTCAACGCCGCGATCGAGCAGTTGGCCACGTCGTGGCGCTCACCGCCGTGTGGATCGCCATAGCGCCAGCCCGCCGCCGTCGAGTCGGGCACTTCGGCCTGCAGCTCGACGCTTGTTCCGCGCTCGCCGGGCAGGCGCAGCGTGCAACCGCGTGCACTCTCGCTGACGCTCAGGCCGCGTCTGCCCATGCCGCCGAGCCGTATGCGGCGCCCGTCCAGCGACAGTATGCCGTTGGCGACCCATGGCGTCAGGCGTCCGCCGACCCTAATGCGCCCCAGAGCCACGTCGAGCCATGCCTCTGGCGCGCCGTCGAAGCCCACGCCGTGCAGCCAGATCCAGCGCTCGGCGTGCTCGGCGCCCCAGTTGTGGCCGACCATGCCGCGCCAGCCGTCGACCTGGAGACGCCGGTCGCCTTCCAGGGTCAGATAGCCGGCGAAGCTCGCCAGCGGGGAGGGGCTGGTCAGCTTGGTGCGCGGCAGCGGCGCGCGATACAGCCACTCGCGCGGAAGGTGGCGCAGCTCGGGCTCGAGCTCGTCGATGCGCAGCGACCACGAGGCGGTGCCGCAGGCGCCGTCGGCCGAGCGCGGCCCCATCGCCGCGCTCTGCTCACCTACGCCGGAATCGCCCACCTCGATCCAGCCGCCGGACGGCACGCTCAGCGCGTCGCTTGTGAACTTGTGCATGAACGGACGCCCGCGCGCGGCGTCGAACACGGTGCACCACACCGATCCACGCGGCGGCCTGCCCGGGGGCTTGTCGACGGTGTGGCGGATCCACACGCCGACCGGCTCCTCGGGCGACACGGCGCGCAGGTAGAACGACTCGTACATGCCGCGCCGCGCGGGCGCGCTCGCGAACATCGGCGTCGCCTCCATCGAGCGCGATCCTACCCGCAGGCGCTTTCCTGACAGGATCACGCGATGAACCGCGACTCCCTCGTGCAGCTGCCCCAGGCTCTGCTGCAGCCGGCCGCCGCTTCGCGGGCGCGTTATGTGATGGGCATCGACGGCGGCGCCACAAAGACGCTCGCCGCCGTGCTCGATCTCGATCGGCACGAGGTGCATCTCGCCGAGGGCGGTCCGAGCAACGAGGACGCCGTCGGCGCTGCCGCGGCGGTCGACACGCTGCTGAACGTCGCCGATCGCGCGCTGCAGCGCGCCGGCATAGCCGAGGCCGACCTGGCGACCGTCGTGCTCGCCGTCGCCGGAACCGACACGCAGGCGATCGCCCGCAATGTCTGCTCGGTGCGCGGCGACGATTGGATCGTCGTCAACGACGTCGTCGGCGCGTGGGCTGCGGCCACGGGCGGTCGCCCGGGCGTCGGCGCGATCTCCGGCACCGGCTCCAACGTGTTCGGCGTCGGTCCCGGCGGACGACCGTGGCGCGTCGGCGGCTGGGGGCATCTGCTCGGCGACCAGGGCAGCGGCTACTGGCTCGGCACCGAGTCGATTCGCGCCGCGCTGGCCGATCGCGACGGCTCGGGACCGCAGACCGCGCTGGCCGAGGCGGCGGCTGAGTTCTTCGGCGTCGACAGCGTCGAGGCGCTCGCCGCGCTGGTCTACTCCAAGCCGCTCACCAAGGGCCAGATCGCGGCGTTCGCCGTGCGCACGTGCGAGCTCGCCCAGGGCGGCGACGCCGTGGCACACGAGCTGTACGCGCGCGGCGCCCACGAGCTCGCCTCGCAGATCGCCGCTGTGATCGGGCACACCGGGCTGGGCGGCGGCGAGGACGAGTTCCCGGTCGGGCTGATCGGCAGCGTGTTCCGCGCCGGGCCGATCTTCGTCGACCCGATCGTCGCGGCCGTGCACGGCGTCGCACCGAACGCGCGCATCGCCGTCGTCGAGATGGCGCCCGTCGGCGGCAGCCTGCAGCTCGCAGCTCGCGCCTGCGGGCGCGCCGACGCGATCGAGCCCGAACAGCTGCGCCGGCTGCTCGACGCGCGCTTGGCTGACGGCAGCTAGGTGTAGTTCCTAACCACATTCGTCAGTAGACATCCGGGCCTCCTTGAAGGCTGGGCGGTGCTGAAGCCCCCAGACACCAAGGAGGACACCGGATGAAGCTGCACGGTAATGCCCGCACCTGTCCGAACAGCAGGCGCTTGCT
>DATARK010000012.1:0-62118 GCA_036264175.1 Solirubrobacteraceae bacterium | reverse complement strand
AAGCTGATCCAGGACCGTCCGACGGCTACGAGCAACCCCGCGCGGGGGTTTGGGGCTGCGCGAAGGAGCCGGCGGATTGGGTCCCGTCCGCATTGGGGCCTCTTGCCGGGGTATAGCGAGGCCCCGCTTGTTTGCTTACCCAATCGCGCAGTGCCGAAACGGCCAACTGCATGCCCCCGGCTGGACTCGAACCAGCAACCCCCGGCTTAGAAGGCCGGTGCTCTATCCAGTTGAGCTACGGGGGCAAGGCCGTGGCCGGCGGGCCACGCTCGGCGCTTGCGCACTCGCGCGCGAATGCATCGTGGCACGAACTTAGGCACGCTTGAGCGGAAACCTGTAAAAGTTGCACCCATGAGCACCGTGGAGGAGGACGACGAGCAGGATCTGACGCGCAAGCAGCGCCGCGAGCAGGCGCGCTCGGAGCGCAAAGCGCTGGAGGACGCCGCAGCGGCCAACCAGCAGCGTCGCAAGCGCCTGATCCAGCTCGGCTCGGTCGCCGGCGTTGTCGTCGTGATCATCGTCGTGATCGTCGCCGCGACAAGCGGCGGCGGGGGCAAATCCGGGCTCGAAAAGACGCCAACCGGAAGCGGGAAAACCCCGGGAGTCGTAACAAAGGTGACCAATGAGATCGGCGGCATTCCGCAAAAAGGAAACGTGCTGGGCAGCGCCAAAGCGCCCGTCACGCTGGTCTACTTCGGCGACCTGGAGTGCCCGATCTGCAAGGACTTCACGCTCGGCGCGCTGCCGACGCTGATCCAGAAGTACGTGCGCACGGGCAAGCTGCGCATCGAATACCGCAACCTGGAGACGGCCACGCGCGAACC
The DNA here is from genome assembly GCA_036264175.1 of Solirubrobacteraceae bacterium. Classification (GTDB taxonomy): domain Bacteria; phylum Actinomycetota; class Thermoleophilia; order Solirubrobacterales; family Solirubrobacteraceae; genus Palsa-744. The sequence continues at coordinate 61,294 of DATARK010000012.1, read as the reverse complement.
GGAAACGTTCAAGACGCAGCAGATCGCGGCGCTGGCGGCTGGCAAGCAGAACAAGGGCTGGGACTACATCGAGCTGTTCTACAACCAGCAGGGCGAAGAGGGAAGCGAATACGTGAACGAGCAATATCTGCGCACGCTGGCCCAACAGACGCCAGGCCTGAACCTCACGGCCTGGACGGCCGCGCGCAACGATCCGGAATTCACGAACACGATCACCAGCGACGCGCAAGCCGCCAACAACGCCGGCTTCACAGGCACGCCGTCCTTCCAGATCGGCAAGACCGGCGGCCCGGTGCAGAAGCTCGAATACTCGTCGCTGACCGATCCGTCGAGCTTCGAATCGGCGATCAACAAGCTCGCCTAGAGCGAGTCCGGCGATGAGCGCGCGCACGCTGAGGATCACGATGATCGTCCTCACGGTGCTCGGCCTGATCGTCGCGAGCTATCTCACCTACATCCACTACGCCGGAATAAAACCGCTGTGCGGGACCAACGGCGGCGGCTGTGAGATCGTGCAGACGTCGATCTACTCCAAGCTGGCGGGCGTGCCGGTGGCGCTGATCGGGCTGATCGGCTACATCACGATCCTCGGCTCGCTGCTCGTGCCCGAGAGCGAGACATCGCGCTTTGCCACGGTCGCCTTCACGGTGATCGGCTTCGGCTTCAGCGCCTATCTGACTTACCGCGAGCTGTTCTCGATTCACCACATCTGCGAGTACTGCGTGTCCAGCGCGATCATCGTGACGATCCTCATGTGCCTGTCGATCTGGCGCTTCTTGCGCGGCGAGGGCGCGCTGCGAGACACGCACACGGACGCCGAGGTCAGCCACGGAGAGTCCGCGGCTCCGCTCGGCACCGCAGGACCTTGACGGACGCCAAAGCCCGAGAAACACGGGCGATCGCACTAGTAAATCCGTCCAACAAGGCTTAGAGGCCACGCGCGCGCGTCCGTGCGCGCCGAGGAGATTGCCAGACGATGCGATCTCCCCTTCCCAGCCCCCAGGCGCCGCCGGTGGCCAGCCTGCGCCAGCCGCCCGACGATGCGCCCGTCGCGGGCTCGCAGCCGCGCGGCGCGACGCCGCTGCCCGGCGACCCGCGCGTGGCGCGCCTGTTCGAGATGACCAGCGACCTGCTGGCGACGATCTCCATGGAGGGCCGATTCACGCTGCTGAACTCGGCCTGGGAGCAGTTGCTCGGGTGGACGTTGGAGGAGCTGCGCGCGAGGCCGATCGCCGACTTCATCCACCCCGAGGACGTCGAGCAGACGCGCGCGCTGCTGCTCGCCGGGCGTGCGCGGCCGGCGCAGCTGGAGAACTTCACCAACCGCTACCGCCATCGCGACGGCTCTTGGCGCTCGCTGCTGTGGAGCGCGCACTGCGACGGCGACATGTGGTACGCCGCGGCCAAGGATGTGACCGACCGCATGTGGTTGGAGAGCCAGGCACTGCGCGACCCGCTGACGCGCCTGCCCAACCGGCTGCTGCTGATGGATCGCGCGCGACAGGCGCTGGCGCGAATCGCACGCAGCGGCGGCGTGGTGGCGCTGCTGTTCGTCGACCTCGATCGCTTCAAGGCCGTCAACGACAACTTTGGCCACGACGTCGGCGACCGCCTGCTGATCGGCGTAGCCGAGCGACTGGGCGAGATGATGCGCGACAGCGACACCGTGGCGCGTCTGGGCGGCGACGAGTTCGTGATCCTCGGCGAGGAAATCGAGACCGACGCCGAAGCGCTGGCATTGGCAGAGCGCGTCGTGCAGACGCTGAAGACGCCCTTCGTGGTGGGCGCGGTCGAGGCGACCATGCACGCAAGCGTGGGCGTGTCGGTGACGCACGACACCGACGCCGACCCCGACGCGATGCTGCGCGAGGCCGACATTGCGATGTATCGCGCCAAGCGCGCCGGCGGACGGCGTCCGGAAATGTTCGACGAGAGCCTGCGCAAGGAGATGACGGCGCATCTGGAGATCGGCGAACGCCTGCTGCGCGCGCTGCCGCACGACGAGCTGGTGCTCACCTACCAGCCGATCCTGCCGCTGTCGGGCGGCCGTGCGATCGGCTGTGAGGCGCTCGTGCGCTGGCTTCCCGACGGCGACGAGGAATCGGCGATCGACGAACTGCTGCCGGCGAAGTTCTTGCCGAGCGCCGAGGAGAGCGAGCTGATCGTGCAGATCGGCGACTGGGTGCTCAACACCGCCTGCGCACAGGCGGTCGCGTGGCGCCGGCAAGGCATCTCCATTCCGATCTCCGTGAACGTGTCGGCGCGCGAGCTCTCAGAGCTCGACCTGGCGACGCGCGTGCGCAAGGAGCTGACGCGCTTTCAGCTGCCCGGGCGCGCGCTTTGCCTGGAGGTCACCGAGGAGGCGGTGCTGCGCGATCCCGAACGCGCACGCAAGACGCTCGGCGAAGTACGCGACATGGGCGTGGCCGTCGCGCTGGACAGCTTCGGCGCGCACGACTCGGCGATCACGCTGCCGCGCAACCTGCCGCTGGACATGCTCAAGCTCGACCGCGCCCTGATCCACTCCTTCGAGAGCGACCGCGAGACGCGCGCGATGGTCGCGGCGATCGTCGCGCTCGCACACAAATCCGGCCTCACGGCCGTCGCCGTGGGCATCGAAACCAACCGCCAGCTGGCGCTGGCGCGTGAGCTCGACTGCTCGGTCGGGCAGGGCTTCCTGCTGCACCGACCCGACTCGCCCGAGCGGCTGAGGCTCGCGGGAGCCGGCGGGGCGGTAACGTCCGCGCCATGGCGTCCGCGCGTGCGACTGGGCGAGAGCGGGCGGCGTCGCTGAGCGACGCCGAGCAGGTCGCGCGCTTCAAGCGCGACGCGGCCTACGCCGCCGCGGAGCTGGTTCAGGACGGCATGCGCGTGGGGCTCGGCACGGGCTCGACGGTGGCCTTTCTGCTGCAGGCGCTCAGCGAGCGCTCGCTCGCGCAGGCGCGCTTCGCGGCCACCTCGCCGGCCACCGAGCAGGGCGCGCGAGCGCTCGGCCTGAGCGTGGCGACGCTCGACGAGCTCGGCGAGCTCGACTTGGCGATCGACGGCGCCGACCAGGTCGATCCGCGGTGCTGGCTGATCAAGGGCGGCGGCGCGGCGCACACGCGCGAGAAGATCGTCGCCGCGGCGGCGCACGAGTTCGTCGTGATCGTCTCCGCCGAGAAGCTCGTCGAGAGTCTGTCCGCGCCGGTGCCGCTGGAGCTGGTGCCGTTCGCCGTGCAGACGACGCTCAGCGCGCTCGGACATGCCGAGCTGCGCGACGTGCCCAAGAGCCCCGACGGCGGCCTGATCGCCGACTACCTGGGGCCGATCGGCGATGTGCGCGAGCTTGCGAGCAGGCTGAGCGCCCAGCCGGGCGTGGTCGAGCACGGGCTGTTCGCGCCGGAGACGGTCAGCGCGGTGCTGAGCGCGGACGAGTCGGGCGTGCAGCGACGCGACGGCGCGAAGCCGCCGCGCTAGCGCTGCTGCGGGCGCAGCTCCTGCGAGGAGGGCATTGCGCTGCGCGCCAGCACGCCGTCCTCGCCGATCTCATAGGCGCCCATGCGCGCGAGCGGCGGCGAGTAGACGTGCAGCGTCACCGCCGGGTCGCTGCCGCCATGGCGCACGCGATGGATGTCCGACGCCGAGAAGTGAAATGCATCGCCGGCGGCGAAGCGCCGCCCGCGGGGCTCGCCGCCGATCGCCAGGCGCTCCTCGCGCACGCTTCCGCCGACGACCGCCACCGCGCCGGCCGATACGTCGTGGTCGTGAAAGCCGGTGTCGTGGTCATCCATCCAGCAGATCAGCCAGGCGGTGACATGCTCGTCGCTGAGCAGCTCCTGGTACACGCGCTGGCTGGCGTCGTGGCGCACGAAGTCGATCCACAGCTCCGGACGGTCTGCAAGCTCGCGCACGAACGCCTCGAGCTCGCCGCCTGACAGGTCACGCCCGCGCGGTCGCGGCACCGTCGAGAGCTCACGCTGGCGCGACCCTGCCGACGCGGCGGGCGCCGCGACGGCGCTCATCGAGCCACCGCACTTTTGTCGCGCGCTGCCGAGCCGCTGGACGCCCCAGCGCCGGCGACGTCGGCAAGCGAAGCATCACCTCGCCGCAGCGCGCGACGCGCGGCGTCCTCGACGGCCTGCCAGTCAAGCGCACCGAGCACGCCGTGCTCGGCCGGATCGGCGACCGGCCGGTCAGAGCCGTACAGCAGCTGCTCGGAGCCGACCGCTTCGGCCACGCAGCGCACGGCGCTGGCGCCGTAGGAGGAGGTCTCGTAGAAGCTCAGCGGATCGGCCGCCAGCTCTGCGGGGCCGCCGCGCGAGCGCAGCCGCTCGGCGTGCAGCGGCGCCAGGCCGGCGAGCATCGTGAAGACGACGCGCAGGTCCGGGTGCTCAGGGCGCCCAGCGCAAAGGAACGCCAGCCAGGCGGCGTGCATGTCTGAGACATAGCGCGTGAGCGCCGACCACCACAGCGGCTCTGAAAGCGACGGCTCGACGGCGACCGGCGGCCGCTCGCGACGGCGCGCAAGGCCCGGGCCGGGATGGATCAGCAGCGGCGCGCCGGCCTGCTCGAGGCGACGCAGCACAGGCTGCAGGCGCGCGAGACCGTCGACGCCGGCGATCGCGCCGGCCGGCAGCGACAGGCCGACGCAGCCGCGCTGCAGCGCGCGATCCACGTCTGCCGGGTCGGCGCGGTCCAGCGCCAGCGCGCCCCACACGCCGAACGGCTCGCCGAGCGCCAGCGCGCCCTCGTGGTAGGCGTCGATCAGCGGCTGGGCCTGCTCGCGCGGCAGACTCTCGATGCCGAGTGGACTCGACAGGCAGATCAGCGCTCGGTCGAGCCCGTCGCTGTGCACCAGCGCCGCGCGCCGCGCGCGCGCCTCTGAGGAGCGCTCGATCACGTATGGCCGCTCGCCATTGCAGAACAGCACCGTCAGCCCGTGCTCGCGGCGCACGAACGGAAGCTCGGCGCGCTGCTGCAGCGCCTGTACGAGCGGCTCGGTCCAGAGGTGCTGGTGAACGTCGATCTTCATCGCTTGCCTTCGTGCTCGGGCGTCTACAGCGACGCTATCAGCCTAAATACTAGTTTGTCGACCTGATTTATAGACTTTAGCACGTCTGTCCGCCGCGTTTGGCTCTTTCGAGCCGAGCGGGGAACCGAGGAGTCGAACCTCGCGTTGCGGTTTTGGAGACCGCCGTGTTACCGATACACCAGTTCCCCTGGGCAGCGGGGGATTCTAGGCGCTCGCCAGATCGCTTCGAACGCCGGCGGCGCACCGAGCTGCCGACCGCCGGCGAGGTGCCCAATCGATGCTGAGGGCAGGCCCACGCCGTTCAAGGCCCAGCGGTCGTCTGCCGAAGCTCTCTATGGCTCTTTCGCACAAACACAAACATGATCGCTCTCCCTCCCCCTCAACTGGCGGCGGCGCACCGCATCGCGCGCGCAGGCACGGCGCACGGTCGCGCCGCACTTCGCCGCGCCGCGCAGCTCCCGCAAGGACGCCTGACCAGCCTCGAGGCGCCTTCCTCGGAGGCCGGAATGACGATGATCGAAGTCGTAATCAGCGCGCTGCTGGTCGGCATCATCGCGGTCGGCACGCTGACCGGCTTCGACACGGCCGGACGCGCGACAGCTGACGAGCAGACACAGACGCAGGCCGCCGTGCTCGCCGCCCAGGACGAGGAACGCCTGCACGGGTTGAAGGCGACCCAGATCGGGCAGTTCGGCAACTCCAGCGAAACGCAGTCGGACAACGGGCAGTGCATCGAAGAAGTCAGCGCTGCCTGGCGCTACTGCGAAGGCCACGCCGCCTACAAAGGCACCATCTTCACGGTCAAATCATCTGCCGAATACGTCTCGGCAACGCAGGAAACGGCGACGTGCAAGACGACCCCAGGCAGTGCCAGCTACCTGAAGACCACGTCGGAAGTCACCTGGCCGACCGCGAGGTCGCCCGTCAAGCAGTCGAACATCGTCAACAACCCGCTCAAAGTCGCGCTGATGGTCAAGGTGCGCGACGAGTTCAACGAACCGGTCGAAGGGGCGACGGTCAAAGTCGTCGGCGCCACGACGAGCGCCGAACAGATCACCTCGAGCGCCGGCTGCGCGATCTTCGGCGCGCTGACCGACAAAAGCGTCACCGTGTCCACCGAAAAGAGCGGCTGGGTCGATCATCAGGGCGCCTCCCCACCTCCTTCCAAGGCGGTCACGGTGTCCGCCTCCTCGCTCACCGAAGTCTCGTTCACGATCGCTCCGCCAGGCGGCATCACGGCGGAATTCGAAAGTAACGGCACGATCGTGTCGGGCGAATCGTTCGTCGCCGAACAGGTTGGCGTAAGCGAACCATCGACCTTCGTCGCGAGCGCCGCGACGCCCACCGCCAAACTCTCGATGGCCGGGCTGTTCCCGTTCGCCACACCCGGAAAACCGCCCACTGCGAACCCCTACCTGGTGTTTGCCGGCGACTGCGAAGAAAACAACCCGGTTGAAGTCATCGCCAGCGTCACCGGCCGCACCGCGCAGGTCAATCGCAACAGCGTGGCCTCACCGAGCGGCAGGCTCGAACTGCCGCCGATCAACCTCACGGTGAAGAGCGGCACCAAAGCCGGAACGGTGGCAGAAGAAGGATCAGTCGTCACGAGCACCTCGGCGACGCTGATCAACACCGAATGCGTCGGTAAGAAAGTTCGCAGCGGCACCTCAATTGTGACGCTGACCGGCGAACACCCGATTTCGGTGTTCAACGGCGTCCTCGCACCGCGCTACCAGCCCTACGCGAAAAACCTCGAACTTTGCGTCGTGTTCAAAGAAGGCTCCGGTGTGAGCACGAAATACTACAAGAACAAAACCAAAATCGTGAATGCCGCTAAAACCGGCAGCGTCGCCACGACGCTCTACATGAAGACGGGCGGAAGCTCGAGCACGACCGAACTGAAATGCCCATGAGCCGGCTATCGACCTCACCGCGCGCCGAGCACGGCTTCACGCTGATCGAGCTGCTTGTGGCGATGCTCTGCGCGATCGTCGTCATCGGCGGCCTTCTGGCGATTCTCGAGTTCTCGCTGCGTCAGGAGACGCACATCAGCGACCGCGTGCAGGCCGACCGCATCGGGCGCACCGCGCTGACCCACATCCTCGACCAGCTGCGCAGCAGCTGCACCGGCTTTCAGACCTCACCGATCCAGGCGCCGCCGACCACTCCAGAATCGCCGCTGAGCTCCAGCGGCCCGCTGAACATGTGGTTCGTGACGGGTTACGGCAACGCCACCAGCGGCGAAGCGACGATCAGCGCGGTCACGCTGCACGACATCAACTGGACGTCCACCGGCACGAGCGACTCGGGGCTCAGCTTGGGCACGCTGCGCGACTACTCGTTCACGGGCAGCGGCACCCCGCCCAACTGGACCTTCCCCGCGCTGAAAACCAGCAGTGCCACGACAACGGTGCTGGCCAAGAACGTGATTCCTCCACTCGTCGCGGGCGTGCCGACGATCTTCAGCTACGAACGCTACGACAACAACTACAAAAACGCCACCGATGGCGAACTCGTCGCCATCGCAGCCTCCGAACTACCGCTGACAACCGCGCGTGCCGAAGAAGTAGCCAAGGTGAGCATCAGCTACACACAAGCCGCCGAATCCGGGCAGACGGGCGCAAGCCGCGGCGGTGGCCGCACCACCAACCTGGCCGGCTCGGTCGTGCTGCGCTTCGACCCAACCGAAACCGGCAAAGAAGTCGAAAACGAACCATGCGCCTGAACGCACTGCGAAATCTGCGCCGCGCCGCGGCCCGCGAGGAAGGCTTCACGATGCTGTTCGCGCTGCTGGCGCTGTTCGTGAGCAGCCTTCTGGTGGCGGCCGCGCTGACCTCGGCCAACGGCGACATCCGCTTGTCGCGCAAGACGACCGCGCAGAACAAGGCCTACTACGCGGCCGTCGCCGGCGTCAATCGCTACCAGTACCAGATGAGCGCCAACCCGAACTACTGGATCGAATGCCCCACGCTTCCCACGACGGGCACGACTCCGATCAAAGTCCCCGAAACGACAGACGAGGAATACTCGGTCAAGACGCTCAGCTCGACCAGCCACACCGCCTGCACGCCGAACTCGACGACGAACAAACAGGCCGCGATCCTCGAGACGACGGGCACCGCCAGCGGCACCTTCCGCATCCTCTCCACCGGCACGTCCAACGGCACCACACGCTCGATCGTGGCGACGTTCACGCACCCCGGGTTCCTCAACTACGTCTACCTGTCCAACTACGAAATCCTCGACCCAGCGGCCCAGAACCCGGTGCCAATCCACTGCGAACAGTACTACGCACAACGCCTGGCGGCTGGCGTGACCGGAGAATGCGGAACCATCGTCTGGGCCAAAAGCGACAAGGTGAACGGACCGATGCACACCAATGACGCGGCGGCGATGTGTGCGGAAGGCACAAACAAACCGACGTTCGGGCGTCTCAACCACTCGCCCCCGGACAAAATCGAAATCAACGGCGGCCACTACGGCGGCGGCGGCAACTGCAAAGACGAAGTCACCTTCAACGGCACATACCTGACGGGCGGTCCCACGCTGCTTCCGCCCGAAACGGACAGCGAACTGCTGGAATCTGCCTCGACCGGTTACAAATTCAGCGGCAAGACGACCATCGTGCTCAAATCCGGCACGCCCAACACGATGACCGTCACGGACAGCAAAGGCGTCACCGGAGCCGCCAAACCGTTTCCCGCCAGCGGCGTCTTGTATGTAGAAAACTCCGCGACCACGGGGTGCGCCAAATACACACCGTATGGCTCCAACTACACGACCGACACCGGCTGCGGCAATGTCTACATCAGCGGCACGTACACCGAATCGCTGACGGTCGCCGCCGCCAACGACGTGATCGTCAACGGCAACCTCACGACGACCACCGAAACGGGCGGGCGGCCCACGGGCGTGGCCACGTTGGGGCTGATCGCGACGAACTTCGTGCGCGTCTATCACCCGGTCGAAACGACCTACTCGGGCAACCCCTACACCCCAAAAACCGCAGCGGCAAGCGGCAGCACGTGCTCGGCGACCTCGACGGTCAACATCTCCGGCAAAATCAACTCCAACACTCAAGTCACGAACCTCTCCTCGAACGAAGAACTTCGGGTGGGCGACGCCGTAACGGGATTGGGCATTCCTGCGAACACGAAAATCACGGCGATCAACAACAACGGCACCGCGATCACCCTGAGCAACTCGGCTACGAGCTCCAAAACGACCGAATTGACGTTCACGCTGCCCTACGAATACTTCGGCACGATCAAACTCTGCGTCGAAGTGCCCAAAGTCAACTACAAATTCCACGAAAGCGAAAAACTCGATTCCGAAGCCTGTAAAGAATTCGGCGGACAGGAAGAGGCTTACGTCGCCGGCGGGAAATGCGCGTACACGAACAGTGCGGCAGGCTGCGACGCGACGAACGCTCCCACCGCGCTCACTGCACCGGTGATCGACGCCGCCATCCTGAGCACCGCGCACTCGTTCATCAACGACAACTTCGAGTGTGGCGAAAATCTTGGCGAATTGACGATCTGGGGCTCGATCGCACAGTTCTGGCGCGGAACCGTGGGCCGCGGCGCATCGGGCTACATCAAGAACTACAACTACGACGATCGACTCGCCAGCCTACAGCCGCCGAGCTTCCTCAGCCCGAGCACGACGTCCTGGAAGCTGAGTCGCGAGACGGCGCCGCCGAGCGGCTTCACCGGCTGACGTGGCCGAGTCGCGCACTGCCGCTCGCGGCTGACATGCGGGCGAAGGGACTCGAACCCCCAAGGGCTTTCGCCCACTGGCTCCTAAGGCCAGCGTGTCTACCAATTCCACCACGCCCGCGCGCGGCGCAGGTAGAGATTGTATGGTGAGCGCTGGTATGGCCTCGATTTCCGGCAGGCAGCCCGACGATCGCGAGTCCTCGGGCGCGATCATCACGCATCCCAACCGCGACAAGCCGGTCGTGCAGGCGACGCGCGCGACGGTCATCGTGCTGCTGCTCGCCAGCGCCGCGCTGGTGGCGATCGTGACGATCGGCGGCTGGAGCGTGCTGCAGGGCGCCACGCCCGTGCAGATCGCCTACGTGCTCGTGTATCTCACGCTCGCCTTCTTCGCCTGGCGGTGGAATCGCGGCGTGCTGCCGGTCTCGGCGGTGCTCGCCGTGCTGCTGCTGATCTTCGCGCTCGTCGCCGGCCCTGGGTGGTTCGCGCGCGACAAAAGCGGCTTTGCCCAGCCCGATCTGAACGCCGGGCTGCTCGGCGTGCTGACGCTGCTGATCGTGCCGGTGCAGATGCTGCTCGTGGCCTTCGCCATGCGCGGCTTTCAGCAGGGCTGGAACGTCGAGCTCGAGCGCCGCGATCCGCAGGCCGACGGCGGCATGTTCGCCGGCGCCCCGCCGCAGCCCGCCTGAGTCGCGCCGCCACTCGCATACACTTTGGGTCCGGCTTGCGGCGGTGGCGGAACGGTAGACGCGGGGCCCTCAAAAGGCCCTGTCCGAAAGGGTGTGTGGGTTCGAATCCCACCCGCCGCATAGATGGTCACTGACTCGCGCGCGAATTCTTCCTCGGCTCGGCGGGAGTCGCAGGCGCGTTGATCGGGCTGCTGTTCGTCGCGCTCTCCGTGGCGCCTGAGCGCGTGCTCGGCCCCGATGCCTCGGAGGTGCACACCGTGCGCGCCCATCAGCTTCCTGGTCGGTTTGGCCGTCGTGTTCGCGATCGAGCTGCTCGCGACACACCGAAGTAGCCGGCGATGCTATCTATGACTCTGTAGACTTTTAAGCTGCAGGGCAACGAAAGCTTGGCTGTGCGAGACGACGTCTGTGGGGATGGTCCGTGCAGCTCAGCGCCCTCAGCCGCTCACACGCGCCCGGCGCGGCCAACGGCCGCATGCCGGTCTCGCAAGGCAAGTAGTCCTAGGCATCGATGACGTGCAGGCGTTGCTGTAGACGATCGTCTACATTTCCCTAGGTCCAAAAAGCGCTATTTATGACTCTGTAGACCTATAGGTAGCAAGACGTGACCGTTATTTGGAGTGGAAGGCCAACTGCAGCACGCGATCGGGCGAAATCTCAGGGAGTACCGGCAGACGCGCGGGCTCAGCCAAGAGTCGTTCGCCGAGGTGCTCGGCGTGCATCGCACCTACATGGGCGGGCTGGAGCGCGGCGAGCACAACCTCACGCTGAGAAGCATCGAACGCATCGCCGGGCGCCTGAACGTCGACGCGCTCGGGCTGCTCAGCGAGGCGCGCGACTCCGAGAACGTCGGGTCCTCCTAGTCAAACGCCGAGCGCGCGGCCTGGGCGCCGACCTTGGCGGTATCCCAGAAGCCGTAGGTGCCCTGCTCGCGCAGCTCGCGCGCGGCCGCGACCACCTCACCGAGCGCGGCGAAGGCAAACGCGCCGCCTACCGAGATGCGCTTGACGCCGACCTCGGCGAGCTCTGCGACCGGCGGCGCCCCCGGACGCGCAAGCACGTTGACGGGCAGGGTCACCGAATCGACGACGCGCTTGATGTCCTGCAGATCGGTCAGACCGGGGGCGTAGAGCACGTCCGCTCCGGCACGCTCATACGCGCGCAGGCGCTCGATCGTGTCGTCGAGGTCCGCGCGGCCATGCAGGTGGTTCTCCGCGCGCGCCGTCAGCACCAGATGCACTGCCGCAGCGTGCGCGGCCTCGGCGGCGGCCGCCACGCGCTCAGCCGCGACGGCCAGCTCGTAGATCGGCGCGGCGTCGTCGGTCGAGTAGTCCTCCACCGAGCACCCTGCCAGCCCGGCCTCGATCGCGCAAGCGTCGCGGCAAAGCCGCTGCTGGTCGTCGCCAGAGCATCGAAACCGAGCGATGCGAGCAGCACGGCCGAGCCGCGGTCCCAGGCGTTTGCGAGCAGCAGCGGCGCATCGCCGCGGTGCAGCTCCAGAAAGCGCCGCGCCAGCTCGGCCTGCGCGTCTACGTCGCGCGTCATCGCCCGCCCACCAGCTCAAGCAGCGGTGCGCACAGCTTGCTCGGCGCGACCAGGATGCCCCACGGCAGGCCCGGCTGCTCGGAGAGCTCGTGCGACTGCAGGCCGGCGCTTTGACAGATCAGCGCCCCGGCGGCGATGTCCCATTGCTTGACCGAGCGCTCGTAGTAGGCATCGAAGCGCCCAGCCGCGGTCCAGGCCAGGTCGAGCGCCGCGCTGCCCATGCGGCGGATGTCGCGCACGCGCGGCGCCAGCCGCGCGAGCACCTCGGCCTGCGCGCGACGCACCTCCGCGTCATAGGCCAGCCCGGTCGCGACCATCGCGCTGGCCAGATCCTCGCCGCCCGGCCCGGCCTCGGCGCCTGGTCCGGCGCCGGCCCCCGTGTGATGCTGCTGCGAGCTGTCGTGGCCCAGCGCGCGCTGCAGCTCGATCGTCCCGCGCGGACCCTGCAGCGTCGCCGGCCCGCCGCGCGTGGCCGCGAACAGCTCGTCACGGTTTGCGTCGAACACGGCGCCGGCCACTGCGCCGGCGTCGTCGGCCACCGCCACGCTGACCGACCATTGCGGGATGCCGAACAGGTAGTTGACCGTGCCGTCGAGCGGATCGACGATCCAGCTGAGACCGCTCGAGCCCGCTTCGGAGGTTCCCTCCTCCTCCCCCACGAACCCGTCCTGCGGTCGCTGCGCGGCGAGCAGCTCGCGGATCGCGTGCTGGGAGGCCACGTCGGCCTCGCTGACGAGGTCCGTCGGCGTGCTCTTGCTCGTCACCTCGCGCTCGGCGCCGTGGCGCACGCGCTCGGCGAGCAGTCCACCGGCCATGCGCGCCGCCTGCACCGCCAGCTCCAGCAGCTCGTCGGCGTCGGCGGCCGCGATGACAGTGGCGCCGTCGGACGAGCCGCGCCCGGCCTCGTTCACGCGGTCTCCGGCGGGTGACGCTGCGCCCACGGCCGCTCGGCCTCAATCTGCGCGGAGAGCGACAGCAGCGTCACCTCGTCGTTCGGCCTGCCGACCAGCTGCACCGAGCGCGGCAGGCCGTCGGCGCCGAAGCCCGCCGGCACGGCGGCGGCCGGTTGGCCGGTGACGTTCCAGACGCCGTTGAACGGCACCATGCCGGCGACCGCGTTGAGCGTCCACAGCGCGCCGCGACCGTGCAGCAACCCGATGCGCGGCGGCGGCGTGGCCGTGGCCGGCGTGATCAGCACGTCGTGATCGTCGAACACGCGGTTCAGACGCCGTGTGAACTCGGCCTCGCCGGCCATCGCCCGCTCCAGCAGGCGGTCGCCCAACACGCCTCCCAGTCGCGCCATGCCGCGCGTGCGCCGTTCCAGGCGCTCGGGGTGGGCGATCGCGTGCGCGTCGTCGCGCACGCCTGCCACGTAGCGCGGGATCAGCGTGGTCAGCGTGCCCAGCCCGTAGTCGGGGTCGCGCTCGGACAGCTCGTGCCCTAGCGAGCGCAGCAGCTCCACCATTTCGTCAAACGCGCGCTCGACATCACCGTCGAGCTTGCTCAGCACGCCCGGCGGGAGGCGCTTGGAGAAGGCGATGCGCAGCTGACCCGGCGGTGTCGCAGCGGCCTGCGCGAACGACGTCGCGGGCGCCGGTGCGCTGTCGAGGTCGACGCCGCTGGGCCCTGACGCGACGTCGTGAAACAGTGCCGTGTCGGCGACGCGGCGCGTCAGCACACCGTTGACCGACAGACCGTGCCACGCACGCGGGCGTGGCGCTAGCGGCACGCGACCGCGCTGGGGCTTGAGGCCGAACAGCCCACACCACGCCGACGGAATGCGAATCGAGCCGGCGCCGTCTGAGCCAAGCGCCGCGCCGACCAGCCCGGCCGCAACCGCCGCGGCGCTGCCGCCGCTGGATCCGCCAGGAGCTCGCTGCAGGTCCCAGGGGTTGCGCGTAGCGCCGAACGTGGCCGACTCCGTGAACGGCCAGATGCACAGCTCGGGCACGTGCGTCTTGCCGATGATCACCGCGCCGGCGGCGCGCAAGCGGCGCACGACCTCGGCGTCTTCGCGCACAGCGCCGCCGTGCGCGTTGGTGCCGAATGCGGTCACCTCGCCGGCCACGTCGATGTCGTCCTTGACGGCGATCGGCACGCCCAGCAGCGGCCGCTGCTCGTCCTGGCGTCGATCCTCCGCGCGGCGGCCGCCGGCGGCACGGCGGGCATCGGCCTGGTCGGCCTCCAGCAGCGCCCTCTCGGCGAACACCACGCGAAACGCGTTCAGGCGCGGCTGGGCACGCTCGATGCGCTGCAGATACAGCTCCACCAGCTCGCGCGAGGAGAACTCGCCCGCTCCCAGCAGCTCGGCCTGGCGGGCGATCCCGGCGAAGGCGATCTTGGATGCGTCCATCGCGCGCCCAAATCTATTGAAAAGCAGAGCGGGGCTGCCGATGCTCGGCATAGGATGTCCGTGGAGCGTGCCGCGAGCTCGGGGGGTGTGGCGCAGCTGAACACAGCGAACTCACGGAACGCGGGACGTCTGAACACCAACCGCAACAGGGGAGTGTGCCGTGTCTTACCCAGTCACCTTCGAGGCCGACTACGCAGAGCAGCGCAATCGGCTGACGACGTTCTTCCGCCTGATCCTGGTGATCCCGGTGGGGATCGTGCTGTACGTGTTCGGCATCGTCGCCAGCATCGCGATCGTGATCGCCTGGTTTGCGATCGTCATCACCGGCCGCTACCCCGCGGGCCTGTACAGCTTCGTCGCGGACTTCAACCGCTTCGTCGCTCGCGTGACCGCCTACGCGGTGCTGCTGACCGACCCCTATCCAGCGTTCAGCGGAGCCGACGATCCGGCATATCCGGTGCGCATGCAGTTCGCGGGGCCGCTCGAGAGCTACAGCCGCCTGAAGACTCTCGTTCGCATCATCTTGGCGATTCCGATCGTGATCGTGCGCTACGTGATAGGCCTGCTGCTGGAGATCGGCGCGGTCGCTGCGTGGTTCGTGATTCTCGTCACCGGCAAGATGCCGCGCGGCCTGTTCGACCTGATGGTGCTCGCCAACTCCTACACGGCGCGCAGCGACGCCTACCTGTACCTGCTGACCGAGACCTACCCGCCGTTCCAGGACGACACCACACGCACCGCCGGCACGCCCGGCCCGACGATCCCCGAGGCGCCCTCGCCAAGCTAGGAGCCGGCCAGCCGCCGGCTAAACGGGGGTAACGGGGTTGTGCTTGGCAGGCCACGTGCGTCGCTTCGAGGCAGCGTGCGCGAAGCGGCGGACGAGCTCGTCGCGCAGCTGTGACGGCTCGACGACGGCGTCGACGACGAGCTCTGAGGCGAGGTGCAGGATGTCGATGTCCTCGGCGTACTCGCTGCGCAGCTGCTCGGTGCGCGCGGCGCGCTCGGCCTCGTCGTCAATCGCCTGCAGCTGGTTGAAGTAGACCGCGTTGATGGCCGCCTGCGGGCCCATCACGGCGATCGACGCGCTGGGCAGCGCCAGACAGCAGTCAGGCTCGAAGGCCGGACCGGCCATCGCATACAGGCCGGCGCCGTAAGCCTTGCGCACTACGACCGAGATCTTCGGAACGGTCGCCTCGCTGACGGCGCTGATCATCTTGGCGCCGTGACGGATGATGCCTTCGCGCTCGACCTGCGTGCCGATCATGAAGCCGGGCACGTCGGCGAGGAACAGCAGCGGCACGTTGAAGGCGTTGCACAGCCAGATGAAGCGGGCTGCCTTGTCGGCGGAGTCGCCGAACAGCACGCCGCCCTTGTGCTTGGGCTGGTTGGCGACGATGCCGATCGCCTGTCCGTCAAGCCGCGCGAAGCCGACGACCAGCTCCTTGGCCCAGCGCGGGTGGATCTCCAGCAGCGAACCCTCGTCGACGAGCGCGGAGATCAGCGCCTTGATGTCAAACGGCTTGTTCTCATCGTCGGGAATCAGCTCGGCGATCGCCTGTCCGTCCGCCGGCGCAGCCGCGGCGAGGGCCGGCGCGGGCGGCGCGGCCTGCTGCCAGTTGCTGGGCAGATATGAGAGGTAGCGCCGCGCCGTGGCGATGCCCTCCTCGTCGGTCTTGACGAGCTGGTGCCCGCAGCCCGAGACGCCGGTGTGCATGCGCGCGCCGCCCATCTCCTCCAGCGTGACCTTCTCGCCGATCACCATCTCGGCCATGCGCGGCGAGCCGAGGTACATCGATGCGTTGCCCTCGCGCATGATCACCACGTCGCAGAACGCCGGAATGTAGGCGCCGCCGGCGGCGCTGGGGCCGAACAGCACGCAGATCTGCGGCACGACTCCCGACAGCTTGACCTGGTTGTGGAAGATGCGCCCCGCGCCGCGCCTTCCGGGGAACATCTGCACCTGCTCGGTGATGCGCGCGCCGGCCGAGTCGACGAGGTAGACCAGCGGCACGCTCAGGCTGAGCGCGCGCTCCTGAATGCGCAAAATCTTCTCGACGGTCTTCGGCCCCCACGAGCCCGCCTTGACGGTCGGGTCGTTGGCCATCAGCGCGACCGGCCGCCCTTCGATCTCGCCGACGCCCGTGACGACGCCGTCGGCGCCCAGGCCATCCTCCTGCCAGTTGGCCAGCAGCGCCTCCTCGGCGAAGCTGTCGGCGTCGAGCAGCAGCGCGATGCGCTCGCGCACACCCAGCTTGCCCTGCTCGCTGGCCTTCTCGTGATGGCGCTCCGGGCCACCCGCGAGCGCGCGGGCGTTGGCGTCCTGCAGCGAGCTCATGCGCTACAAAGCCGCGTTCTGCTGCGGCGACTCGCCGGAGTAGTCGTAGAAGCCCTTGCCCGACTTGCGCCCGTACCAGCCGGCGCTGAGCATCTTGCGCAGCGTCGGCGGGTGCGCGAAGCGGCGCTCGCGGAACTCGTCGAACAGCACGTCGCAGATCGAGCCGAGCGTGTCCAGGCCGACGAAGTCCGCCAGCGTCAGCGGGCCCATCGGATGGCCCGCGCCGGCCTTCATCGCCTCATCGATCTCGGAGATCGAGCCGACGTTCTCTTCCAGCGCGCGAATCGCGTCGAGCATGTACGGCACGAGCAGGCGGTTGACGATGAAGCCCGCTTTGTCCTTCGTGGGGATCGCCAGCTTGCCCTCCGAGCGCACGAACTCCAGCGCCGTGTCGAAGGTGGCGTCATCGGTGGTCACGCAGCGCACGACCTCGACGAGCTTCATCACCTGCGCCGGGTTGAAGTAGTGCAGACCCACGAAGCGCTCTGGGCGCCCCGTCGTGGCCGCCTGGTCGATCACCGCCAGCGAGGACGTGTTGGTCGCGAAGATCGCCTCCTGCTTGACGATCTCGTCGACCTCCTTCCACATCTCGAGCTTCAGCGCGAGATTCTCGGTGATCGCCTCGATCACCAGATCGCAGTCTGCCAGCTCGCGGTAGTGCGTCGTGGCGGCGATGCGCCCGCGCACGGCGTCGGCGTCCTCCTGGCTTGACTTGCCCTTCTCCACGGCGCGCGCGAGCTGCTTGTCGATCTTGGCGATGCCCTTGGCCAGCGTGGCCTCGTCGACCTCGCGCAGCACGACCTCGTAGCCCGACTGCGCCGCCACCTGGGCGATGCCGTGGCCCATCAGTCCCGCTCCAAGCACTCCAACCTTCTCGATCTGCTGCGCCATTGGGCCTCCCCATCGGTTCTACGGTTGCCGCGCAGCCTATTACGAGCCGCGCCGCGGCCGGCCCGCGCGATCGCCGGGAAGGTTTGTCGAATGCGGACGTCTCAAACAGCGAACGCCGTGTTCGGGCGACGCGCACTCCCCCGCGTGCCGCTCGGCCGCCTCCGTGCGATCGGCGTACAGCGAAGCCGGTCTCGCTGGTTCTGCTCCCGATCCGGGCGGGGCCAGCGGGACCGGCTTCGCCTTCTGTTGTGCTGCTGGACGATCGCACCGGCCACGCCGCAGCGATAGCCTCATCCCACACGTCGCCCCAGCCGGGGAACGATCACGATCGCCAGGAGCCAGCCGATGAGCATCGTCGTAACCGAGGACCGCGACGCCGTCCGCCACGTGATTCTCAACCGCCCGGAGAAGCGCAACGCGATGAACCAGGAGCTGCTGCGCGCGCTCGGCGAGGCGCTGCGCGAGGCGGCGGCCGACAGCGACGTGCACTGCGTGGTGCTGCGCGGCGAGGGGCCGGTGTTCTCCGCCGGCGTGGACCTCGTCGAGCTGGCGCAGTCGGCCGGCGAGCCGGGGCATCTGCGGCCGTTTCGCAAAGTCTTTCTCGACTGCGCCAACATCTGCGAAGAGATGGCCAAGCCGGTCGTCTGTCAGATCCACCGCACGTGCGTCGGCGGCGCACTGGAGGTGGCGCTCGGCTGCGACCTGCGCATCGCCTCCAGCGACTCCAAGCTCGGGCTCCCGGAGGTCAAGTTCGGCATCATTCCCGACGTCGGCGGCTCCACGCGCCTGCCCGCTGTGGTCGGCCTCGGCCGCGCCAAGGAGCTGATCATGACCGCGCGCACGATCGACGCCGCCGAGGCCGAGCGCATCGGCCTGGTCAACCGCGTCGTCGCGCCCGACGAGCTGGAGTCGGCCACGCAGGCACTGGTCGACGAGCTGCTGGCCAACTCTCACGTCGCCGTGGGCCGCGCCAAGCGCGTGATCGACGCCTCGGCGCGCCCGGCGCTCGCGCAGACGCTGGAGATGGAGGTCGCCGTGCAGGAGTACTGCGTGGCGGCTGCGCGCGAGAGCGCGCGCGAGACGGCGCCGGCCGATGCGCCGGCTGAGCCGGTCGCTGCCGGCTAGGCGTAGTTGCCGGCGCCGGTAAGGCGTACGCTCACACCGCGAGCACGCGCGGCGATAGCCATGGTATTTACCGGGGCGCGGGCCGGGACTCTCGCCGCGCCGCATGTGTGCCATGGTATCTACGTTGTATATACGATGGCTACCGACGCGCGCGACGAGACACAACACTCCTCCACGCCGCCACCCCCAAGCGCCCCACCCCCAGCGCCCAGGCGCCCCCGCGCCCGGCGCTCAGCGCTCAGCGCCAGTCGACCGGCCCGGCCACCAAAGTGTGACTTCCCAGCGGCCTGCCGAGCACCTCCTGCACGCGCCGCGCGCATGACAGCAGCGCCGGCAGGTCGATGCCGGTCTGCACGCCCATCTCGTGCAGCATGGAGACGAGATCCTCGGTGGCGATGTTGCCGGTGGCGCCGGCCGGTACGGGGCAGCCGCCGAGCTCGCCGAAGCTCGACTCGAAGCTGTCGACGCCGGCGTCGAGCGCGGCGAGCACGTTGGCCAGGCCCTGCCCGCGCGTGTTGTGGAAATGCGCGGTGAGCTGCGGCTCGTCGCCGAGCGCCGCGCGCGCGGCGGGAAAGAACTGGCTGACCTGGCGCGGGTTGGCCATGCCGGTGGTGTCGCCGAAGCCGATCTCCTGCGCGCCTGCGTCGCGCAGGCGCGCGGCGATGTCGAGCACGCGCTCATGCGGCACGTCGCCCTCGTAGGGGCAGCCGAAGGAGGTCGAGATGACGCCCTCGCAGCGCAGTCCCTCGTCACGCGCGCGGGCGAGGACCGCCTCGAGCTCGCTCAGCGACTCGGCGATGGAGCGGTTGACGTTGTTGCGGTTGTGCGTCTCGGAGGCCGACATGAACACGTTGATCTCGTCGATGCGATCGCGCTGCGCAAGCGCCGCATCCAGGCCGCGCTGGTTGGGCACGAGCACGCTCACGGATACGTCATCAGGCACGTCGATGCGCTGCAACACCTGCGCGGCGTCGGCCAGCTGCGGGATGACGTCGGCGCGGACGAAGCTGGTCACCTCCAGCCGCCGCAGGCCGGTGCGCGCGAGCGCGTCGATCAGCTGGACCTTGTCGTCGGTGGCGATCGTCTCGGGCTCGTTCTGAAAGCCGTCGCGCGGGCCGACCTCTCTGATGCTGACGTTCTTCGGCGCCTCGCTCATGTCGTGGGCCACGATAGAGCCGCTCATCGCGCGAAGCCTATACTCGCCGCGATGTCATCCGAGGCCGCCGACCCCGTCGCGATCATCGGCGCTTCTGGCGCGCTGGGCTTCGGGCTTGCGCTGCGCTTCGGCAGGGCAGGTGTGCCGGTGATGATCGGCTCGCGCGACGCGGGTCGTGCCGAGGAAGCGGCCGCTCGCGCGCGCGAGGCGATCGACGGCGCCTCCTGCACGGGCCACGAGAACACGCAGGCCGCGAGCATGGCGTCAGTGGTGATTCTGAGTGTGCCTTTTCGCAATCACTCGGAGACGCTGAACAACCTCAAGGGCGTGCTCAAACCGGGTCAGCTTTTGATCGACGCGACCGTGCCACTTGCGGCGGCGGTCAGCGGCAAGGCCACGCGGATGCTCGGCGTGTGGCAGGGCTCGGCCGCCCAGCAGGCGGCGGAGATGGCGGGTGAGGGCGTGCGCGTGGTGTCTGCGCTGCACACGATCAGCGCGGCTTCGCTGACCGACCTCGAGCATCCGCTGGAGCAGGACGTGCTGCTGTGCGGCGACGTGCGCGACGACAAGCGCGAGGCGGCGCGGCTGATCGAGCGCATCGACGGGCTGCGCTGCGTCGACAGCGGGCGCCTGGAGATGTCGCGCATCACGGAGTCGCTGACGGCGCTGCTGATCGGCGTGAACAGCCGCTACAAGGTGCACGCCGGCATCCGGCTGACCGGCCTGCCAGACCCCGACTGGGAGTGAGCACGCCGGGCGCGACGCCTGCGGAGGTCGTGGTGCTCGCCGGCGGCACCGGCGGCGCGAAGCTCGCGCGCGGCATGGCCGATGTGGTCGAGCGCGAGCGCCTGGTGGTGATCGCCAACACCGGCGACGACGTGGAGATCTACGGCGCGCACGTCTCGCCCGACCCCGACCTGATCTCCTTCTGGCTGGCCGATCTGATCGACGCGCGCGGCTGGGGCCTGCACGAGGACACGTTTTTTGTAATGGATGCCCTGCGGGCGCTCAGGTCGGATATCTGGTTCAACCTCGGCGACCGCGATCTCGCTTGGTGTATGGAGCGCGCGCGGACGATCGCCGAAGGCGGCACGCCAACGGGCGCGCTGCAACGGCTGAACGAGCGCATCGGCGTGCGCTCACGCGTGCTGCCGATGACCGACGATGCGGTGCGCACGTGGGTGCGCAGCCCACAGGGCTGGCGCTCCTTTCAGGAGTTCATGATTCGCGACCGCGCGGCCGGGCCGGTCGAGGGGCTGGAGTTTCGCGGCGCCGAGCAGGCGCATCCGAGCGAGCAGGTGCTGGCGGCGATCGCCGGCGCGCGCGCGATCGTGATCGGGCCGTCCAATCCGCTGGCGTCGATCGCGCCGATACTGGCCGTGCCGGGCATCCGTGAGGCGCTCGCCGGGGCGGTGGCGCCGGTGGTCGCGGTCAGCCCGATCGTCGGCGGCGAGGTGCTCAAGGGTCCGACGGCCGCGTTCATGGCCTTCGCGGCGCTGGAGTGCAACGCGGGCGGCGTGGCCGACTTCTACGGCGAGCTGCTCGACGGCATGGTCGCCGACGAGGAGCCCGAACGCGAGCTGGCGAGCCTGCGCACGGACACGCGAATGGACGACGCCGAGGCACGCGCGCGCCTGGCCGCGCAGGCGCTCGACTTCGCCGACGCTCTGAGCGGCTGAGCGGCGGGTCAGCTCGCGGCCGGCTCAGATGAGGCGCGCCACTCGTTGAGCGTGTCGATCGCGCCGCCGATGACGCGTTCGATGAACTGGCCGCGGTCGTTGGCGTGCGGCAGCGGCTCGTCGGGCACGGGCACGTCGAGGAACTCGCACAGCGGCTCATAGCCTTCGCCGACCTCCCATACGAGCAGCCGATCGGCCGGGATCGTGGCCTTGACCTGCTCGTGGTGGCGCTGCATCTGCTCGATCAGTTGCGACGGCTCGGCGTTTCCGTCGGCGAAGGTCCCTTGCGGACCCCAGAACATGCGATCGACGAGCTCCAGGTAGCGCTTGAAGCGCGGGTCGACCTCGGCGCGCGCGTGCGCCAGCAAGGGCATCAGCGAGCGGCCATAGCTCATCGTCCAGATCGTTTCGCGAAAGCTGCGCTCCCAGGACTCGGGGTCGCGCACGCTCAGCAGCACCTTGGCCTCGGGGTAGAAGTCGGCCAGCTCGCGGTAGAAGTAGCCGCCGGGCCAGTCGGAGGTCGACTGGTGGCCGGCGAACACCTCGTCCCACACGGGCTCGCCATCCAGCGCGCGATTCCACACCTCTACTTGGTCGAGGTCGGCGATCACGTTGACCCAGTGGTAGCAAGGGCCGAGGCCGAGCTGCTCGAACGCGAGCTTCTGCGTCAGCGTGCCCGTGCGCGGTAGCCCGGCGCCTATCAGCTTCATCGATTTCCTCCTGGTGGCTGTGGTGGGCCGTGCGGCCCTGCGAAGACGGCCGTATCGCAGCAGATCGCCGCCGAGCGCGGGCGAAGAACTTCCTAAGAACGGCTCAAATCCCCTGCTGAGCGGCCGATCTTGCTCATATCGTCGTATATCGGACGTTCTGCAGAACGTCGATTTCTCAGCAAGGAGCCCTGCCTGTGCCAACCGGCCTACGACGCAACGGTGGCCTGTCCACCATCGCCAGCCCGATCGCGGCGCGGCGCGCTCGCCCGCGCGAGGTTGGCCCGCGCATCAGCGGCGTGACGGTTGCCGATTCGCCGACCGTGCTCACGCAGCAGCAGGCGCTGAGCAGGCTCGGCCTGGCCGGCGACGAGTTCGCCGAGCGCATCTTCGAGCGCAGCGGCGTCAAGCGCCGCCGGCTGGTGCTCAGCGAGGAGTTCATGGGCAGGACGCTGCGCGGTCGCACCGAGCAGATCGAGCGCGAGCTGCTGGCGCACGCGATCGACGCCGTCGAGCGCCTGCAGGTCGACCCGCAGGAGATCGGCACGGTGATCAGCGCGAGCCTCTACTCGCTGGGCTGCCCGACGCTGGCGCATCGACTCGTGGACCACTTCGAGATGGATCCGACGACCGACAAGTACCACATCACCGGCGTGGGCTGCGCGAGCGCTGTGCCGCTGATGCGCCTGGCCGGGCAGACGCTGCGCGATGCGCCTCACAAGAAGGCGCTGGTGGTCGCGGCCGAGAGCATGAGCGGCCTGTTGTCGCCGGCCGCGCCGGGCGACTCCAAGGCCAAGGTCATCGCGTCGGCGCTGTTCGGCGACGGCTGCGGTGCCGCGCTTCTGTCGGCCGACGCGCGCGCGCAGGGTCCGACGATTCTCGCCTCACAGGTTCACCAGATCGGCGAGTCGCTCGGCGCCGTGAGCCTGCAGTTCGCCCAGACCGATGGCTACCTGCACCTCGCGCGCGAGCTGCCCGACCTCGCCGGCGCGGGCCTGCGCGACGTGGTCGACGGCTTCTTGCGTCACAACCGCCTGCGCGGATCGGACATCGACCACTGGATCGTGCACCCCGGCGGCAGGCGCATCATCGAGAACGTGCAGGAGTCGCTGGAGCTGTCCGACGAGGACGTGGCGACGAGCTGGCGGGCGTTGGCCGAGCACGGCAACGTGGGCACGCCGTCGATCTTCTACGTGCTCGAGGACGCGCTGAAGAACGACGACCCGCAGCCCGGCGAGCGCGGCTTGATGGTGACGATCGGGCCCGGCGTGACCGTCGGCCTGATGCTGCTCGGCTGGTGAGCGCAGTCCGGCGCGCACTATCGTCTGGCGCAGCATGCGCACCGCGGCGATCCTTCCGGTAAAGCGCTTCGACCGCGCCAAGTCGCGCCTCGGCGCGAGCGTTGCCGAGACGCTGCGCGATCGACTTGCGCGGGCGATGGTGGCCGACGTGCTGGAGGCGCTCGCGCGCACGGCCGCGATCGAGCGCACGTATGTCGTCAGCCGCGAGCCAAGCGTGGCGCAAGTCGCGGGCGAGCATGGCGCGCTGTTGGTGGCAGACGAAGCCGAGCAGGGCCAGTCCGCCGCCGTAACGCTGGGCGTGCGGCGTGCGCAGGGCGACGGCATCGAGCGGGTGCTGTGCATTCCCGGCGACTGTCCGGCGCTCGACCCGCGCGAGCTCGAAGCGCTGCTGGCGACCGCCGAAGCCGAAGCCGCGGGCGGCGCGCAGGTCGTGATCGTGCCCGACCGCCACGGCACCGGCACGAACGGGCTGCTGCTGTGCCCGCCGGACGCGATCGAGCCGAGCTTCGGCCCCGACAGCTGTGAGCGCCACAGCGCGCTGGCGATCGCCGCCGGCGCGAGCTGGCGCGTCGAGCGCACGCAGTCGCTGCTGCTGGACGTCGACACCGGCGCCGACCTGGCGGCGCTGCGTGAGCGCCTCGACACGGACGGCGCGCGCGCAACGCGCACGCGCGAAGCGCTCGGCCGGCCCGAGCCCGCGAAGGTCGTCTCTGCCCTGAGCGGCAACTGAGCGAAGCGGCATCGTGACCGACCTTCGCGCGCGTGCACTCGCCGGCCTGCCCGAGCTGCACGCCGGCGACGATCTCGCGCGCGCGATCGTCGACGCCGCCGAGCAGCCGCTGCGCGACGGGCAGGTCGTGACGATCGCCCACAAGGCCGTGTCGAAGTGCGAGGGCGCCGTCGTCGCGCTGGGCGATGTACAGCCGGGCGAGCAAGCACGCGAGCTAGCCGAACAGGCCGCCGCGGCCGGGCAGCCGCGCGACGCGCGCGCGATCCAGGTGGTGCTCGATCAGTCGGCGGAGGTGCTGCGCGCCGAGCGCGGCGTGCTGATCTGCCGTACGCGCCACGGCTTCGTCTGCGCCAACGCGGGAGTCGACGCCTCAAACGCCGCCGAGCAGGACACGCTGATCCTGCTGCCGCGCGATCCCGACGGCTCGGCGCGGCGCATTCGCGTGCGCCTGCACGAGCTCAGCGGCGCGCGGCCGGCGGTGCTGATCGGCGACAGCTTCGGGCGCGCCTGGCGCCATGGGCAGGTCGACGTGGCGATCGGCCTGGCCGGCATGCAGCCGCTGGATGACTGGCGCGGGCGCGCAGACGCGCGCGGCATGCAGCTGCGCGCCACATGGCTGGCCGTCGCCGACGCCGCCGGCGCGGTGGCCGAGCTCGCTCGCGCCAAGGACTCGCGCGAGCCGGTGGTCGTGATCGACGGCCTGCAGCGCTACGTCACCGACGACGACGGGCCGGGTGCCGCGGCGCTGCTGCGACCGCTGGACGAGGACATGTTCCGCTGACGCGCGCCGGGCGCGCGAGCCTCAGGCGTCGTGCTGCTGGGCGACGCGCGACCAGAAGCGGATGAACTCGCGCTCGTGGCCGATGCCGCACTCCAGCGCCAGGCGCTGGCCCTCGGGCAGCGCGGCGACGCCCTTGTGCAGCTGCTCGTACTCGGCAAGCCGCGCCTTGTGGGCCTGCAGCTGCGTCGCCGCGAGCGTCGCCGGGTCGCCGCCGAAGAACAGCTTCAGCGTGGCCGCGTCGCGCAGTTCGTAGAGATCGGTCGCGGGCGCGTCGCGCCAGGCCGCCAGCAGCTCGCGCCCGCGCCCGGTCAGGCGGTAGACGCGCCGGCGCCTGCCGGTCTGCTCCTGGCGCTCGTCGAGCAGGCCCTCGGAGGCCAGGCGCGCGCACTCGGTGTACAGCTGCGTGTGCGGCACCGACCAGAAGTTGTTGGTGCTCAGCTGCGCGAACTGCTTGAGGTCATACGGCGTGGCCGGTTCGCCCTGCTCGAGCAGGCCGAGCACGATGTAGGAGGTCTCGGTCAGACGTGGCGTGGCGACGGCACTTGACATGCCCGCCACACTAGCGTACGGTTCGCATGGTCCGAGTCGAACCATTCAGGAGGTACGATTGCATGGCCAGCCCGACCGCAGCGCCCGCCGCCACCCAGCCGACGCTTGGCTTCACGACATTGGAGGACGAGACGACGGTCGACGAGCTGCCGCTGAGCGGCGAGCTGCCGAGCTGGCTGAGCGGCTCGCTGCTGCGCACCGGCCCGGCCAAGTTCGAGGTCGGCGACGAACGAATGCGCCACTGGTTCGACGGACTGGCGATGTTGCACCGCTTCACCGTGCAGGACGGGCGCGTGTCCTACGGCAACCGCTTCCTGCAGAGCCGCTCCTACCGCGCCGCCAAGGAGCAGGGCCGTATGGTCTACGGCGAGTTCGCGACCGATCCCTGCCGCTCGCTGTTCAAGCGCGTGCAGACGCTGTTCAGCCCCGGCAAGACGCTGCCGGACAACGCCAACATCAACGTCGCGCGTCTGGGCGAGCGCTTCATCTCGATGACCGAGACGCCGATGCCGGTGCAGTTCGACCCGCGGACGTTGCAGACGGCGGGCGTGCAGCCCTATGAGGTGCCCGGCGAGCTGACGACGGCGCACCCGCACTCCGACCGCGCGAGCGGCGGCATGATCAACTACGCCGCCAAGCTCGGACGCGTCAGCAGCTATCGCTTCTTCGCCGTGGACCCCGACGCGAGCAAGCCGCGTGCGCTGTCCTCGCAGCCGGTCAGGGAACCGGCCTACATGCACTCCTTCGGCCTGACCGAGCGCTGGCTGGTGCTGGCCGAGTTCCCGCTGGTCGTCAACCCGCTCGCACTCGCGCTGTCCGGGCGGCCGTACATCGAGAACTACAAGTGGAAGCCCGAGCTGGGCACGCGCTTCACGCTGGTCGATCGCGCGACCGGCGAGGCTACGGGCGGCTTTCAGACCGACGCCTGCTTTGCCTTTCATCACGTCAACGCCTACGAGGACGGCGGCGAGGTGGTCGTGGACCTGTGCGCGTTCGAGGACGCCGGCGTGATCGAGGATCTGTACCTGGAGCGCCTGCGCGCGGGCAAGCCGGTGGCCGCGCCGCAGCTGACGCGCTTTCGCCTCGGCGTGGCCGACCGTTCGGTCACGCGCGAGCGGCTTTCCGACAGCGAGATCGAGCTGCCGCGCATCAACTACGGCCGCTGCAACGAGCGCCCCTATCGCTACGTCTGGGGCAACGCCAACGGCGAGGCCGGCTGGCTGGAACGCATCGTCAAGATCGACACCACCGACGGAGCGACGCTGTCCTGGGACGAGCCCGGCTGTTACCCCGGCGAGCCGGTGTTCGTCGCGCGGGCACAGGCCGAGCGCGAGGACGAGGGCGTGCTGCTGTCGGTCGTGCTCGACGCTGCCGCCGAAACGTCCTTCCTGCTCGTGCTCGACGCCGCCGACCTCAGCGAGCTGGCTCGCGCGCGTGTGCCGCACCACATTCCGTTCGGCTTTCACGGGCAGTTCGCGCGCGCCTAGCGACATTCCCGCCGCGCGCCGGCGGCTCGCGCGGTACGCGCCCCGTCTCACCCTCGGGGCGTGCGGTTAGGCTTTCCCTCGCTCATGGGGGAAGCGATCTAGATGCGCAGAGTCCTGCGCTACGCGCTGTACGTAATCGGCGTGCTGATCGTGGCCGTGGTCGTGCTCAACTGGACTGTGGGGCGTCTGCCGTCGGAGCCCAAGCCAACGGGCTCGTTCGTGCGCGTGAACGGCCTGCGCATCCACTATCTCGAACGCCTGGGCAGCGGCACGCCGATCGTGCTCATCCACGGCCTGCCCGGCACGGCCGAAGACTTCAACGCGGTCACGCCGCTGCTGGCCGGACATCGCACGATCGCCTTCGACCGGCCGGGATTCGGCTACTCCAGCGGCGGCTACGTCAAGTTCGAACGCCAGATCGCGACGCTCGACGCGCTGCTTCAAGCGCTGCACGTCACGCGACCGATCCTCGTCGGTCACTCCTACGGCGGCACGCTCGCGCTCGCCTTCGCCGAGCGCCATCCGGCGGAGGTGAGCGGCCTCGTGCTGGTCGACGCGGCGGCTGCCGGCCAACATCTGGGCGGCTATGACGAGTTCCAGGCGCACCTCGTCAAAGTGCTGCAGCTGCCGGTGATCCATCAGATCGCCAACGCCACGTTCGCGCAACTGCTGACGACGGTGTCGATCAAGCAGGGCGACGACGAAGCCTTTCACCCACATGCGATCGTGCTCGCGCACGAACGTCGCTTGTTGGAGATCAACTCGACGCGCGGCAACCTCGAAGCGTTCGCCGGCGAGCAGCTCGCGGCCAACGGCGTGATCGACGGCATCGACAAGCATCTGGCCACGATCGCCGTGCCGGCTGTGGTGATTCAGGGCGCGGACGACCAGCTGGTCAAGCCTGAGCACGGCCGCCGCTTGGCGGCGACGCTGCCTGACGCACGGCTGGCGAACGTCTCCGGCGGACACATGGCGCCTTACACGCACCCGGCTGCGGTCGCCGGCGCCGCTCTGGAGCTGGCGCGGCGCGCGGCGCTCAGGCCGCGACAGCCGGCTCGTAGCGGCGCCTGATCTCATACAGCGTCGTGCGCTCGGCGGCCGGGCGCCCGGCGCGATGCGCCGCGGCCGCGAGCTCGTCGGGGTCGAGCTTGGTGCCGTGATAGCTGCCGGCGAGGCGGCTGATGGACTCCTCCATGAGCGTGCCGCCGAGGTCGTTGACGCCCCAGCGAAGCGCCTCGGTGGCGGCGTCCAGGCCCATCTTCACCCAGCTGGCCTGCAGGCTGGGAACGCTGCGGCCGAGCGCCAGGCGGAACACGGCGGTGTGCTTGAGGTTCTCCTCGCGCGAGATCTCCTCGACACCATGCGTGCGCCCGAGCAGCGTCTGAAAGGGGATGAACGACAGCGGCACGAACTCGGTGATGCCGCCGGTGCGTTCCTGCAGCTCGCGCACGACGCGCATGTGCTCGGCCAGCTCCCACGGCTCCTCGATGTGGCCGAACATGACCGTCGAGGTCGAGCGCAGGCCGGCGCGGTGCGAGGCTTCGATGATCTGCACCCAGCGCGCGACCGGCAGCTTGTTCGGCGAGATGCGCTCGCGCACGCCGTCGTGCAGAACCTCCGCGGCGGTACCGGGCGTCGAGCCCAGGCCGGCATCGCGCAGCTGCGCGAACACCTCGTCCGGTGGCAGGCCGGAGATGTCGCACATGTGCGCGATCTCCATCGGGCTGTAGGCGTGCAGGTGCAGCTGCGGCGCGATCTGCTTGGCAAAGCGCAGCCAGCCGAGATAGTCCTCCAGGGCCCAGTCGGGGTGGATGCCCGACTGGATGCACAGCTCGGTGGCGCCGTAGTCGACCGCTTCGTGCACGCGACGCGCGAACTCCTCGCGATCGTGCTCGTAGGCGTCGGGCGAGCGCTTGCCCTGGCCGAAGCCGCAGAAGGCGCAGCCGACGGTGCAGACGTTGGACACGTTGATGTTGCGATTGACCACGAACGTGACCGTCTCCCCCGCGAGCTCTGAGCGCAGCTCGTCGGCGGCCTCGCGCATCTCTTCGATCGCCTCGGGCCGCGTCTCGGCGAACAGCGCCGTCAGCTCGTCGGCGCTCAGCGTCTGGCCATCGCGTCCCTTGGCGATGGCCCCCGCCACGAGGTCGCGGCGGATCGGAGAGGGCGGCTCGGTGCGCCCGGAGCCGCGCCGCGGGATGAAGCTCCAGTACTTGGCCTTGATCGTGTCGAGCACGCCGTGCGCGACCCACTCGGGGGCGATGTACCGCGGATACACACACAGGCGCTCGGTCAAGGCGTAGCCGTCGCGCTGCAGTTGTTTGCGCACCTGATGCGGCGAGGGAAACGGATGCTCCGGTGAGATGTGGTCGCCGTTGGCGCTCAGCCCGCCGAGGTCGGTGGCGCCGGTTGCCACCAGCTCGCTCCACCAGTCGGCCAGGTTCGGTGGGATCTGGATGCCCACATCGGGCATCAGCCGGCGAGTCTCTGAGATCAGCCGCTTCATGTCCTCGATGCTCACCGGGCAGGCCCACTCCGGCAACGGCAGGCTCGGACGCTCAAACGCCGGAGAGGAGCCGTCGTCGGCGACGCCGGTCTGCCAGTAGGCGCGCGCGGCCGCATCGGCGATCTCGGCGGGCTCCTCGCCGTAGTAGCGCTGGTGAGGCACGAAGTTCTGCAGGATCACCTCCTGGATGTGGCCGTGCTCGGCGTGCGCCGAGGCCAGCGCTTCCAGCGAGGCCACGCGCTCGTCCTCGGTCTCGCCAATGCCCACGAGGATGCCGCTGGTGAAGGGAATCTTCAGCTCGCCGGCCGCGCGAATCGTCTCCAGACGCCGAGCCGGGTGCTTGGTCGGCGAGCCTGCGTGCACCGTCTGCATCAGCCGCTCGGAGATCGACTCGAGCATCAGCCCCTGCGAGGCGGTCACCTCACGCAGGCGGGCCAGGTCCTCACGTGAGAGCACGCCGAGGTTGGTGTGCGGCAGCAGGCCGCGCTCCAGCGCGCGCTCGCACGTCCACACGACGTATGCGGTGAAGTCCGCGTGGCCGTACTCGGCCAGTCGCGCAGCGACGCCGGCGTTGACCTCGGGCTTCTCGCCGGTCAGCACAAGCAGCTCCTTGACCTGGCGCTTTGCCGCGCCGTCGAGGATCTCCAGCACCTCCTCGGGCGAGTGCAGGTGCGCCTGGTGCGTGGCGAAGGCGCAGTACTTGCAGAAGCAGCGGCAGGTGCGCGACAGCGACAGCGTCAGGTTGCGTGAGAACGTGACCCGGCGCCGCATGTGTTGAGTCTATGACGCCTCCGCTGCAACGCCCGAGCGCGTCCCGGGCCGCTTGCGAGGCGGCGTTAGAGTCGAGACGTGCCCACGCGACGAGTGATGATCGACCACATCACGATCGGCGTCAGCGATCTGGAGAGAAGCCGCACCTTCTACGTGCACGCGCTCGCGCCGCTCGGCTTCGATCGGACCAGCCGCAGCGACGTGCTGCCCAGCGAGATCGAGATCGGCAGCGCCGAGAAGATGGACTTCGCGATCTCCACCGAGTACGGCGTCGGCGCGCCCGTGCACATCGCCTTCGCCGCCGACAGCATCGAGCAGGTGCACGCCTTTCACGCCGCCGCACTCGCCGCGGGCGGCATCGAACACGGTCCACCCGGTCCGCGCCCGCACTACGGAGAGGGCTACTACGGCGCGTTCGTGCTCGACCCCGACGGGCACAACGTCGAGGCCGTGTTTCACGGCTGAGCCCGATCGTGCCTGCATCGATACCCTCGTGCTCGTCGAGCACCGTTGAGCAGAAAGGGACTGGAAGACATGACTGAGAGCGTCAGCGAGAGCGAGAACCCGGCGATCGCGAGCCCGAGCTCCGACGTTGCACACCCGAGGACCAACCACGACTGGTGGCCCAACCAGCTAGACCTCAGCGTGCTGCACCACCACTCCCCCCTGTCGGACCCGATGGGCGAGGGCTTCGACTACGCCGCGGAGTTCGCGACGCTCGATCTGGACGCTCTGCGCGGCGACCTGATCGCGCTGATGACCTCCTCGCAGGACTGGTGGCCGGCGGACTACGGCAACTACGGCCCGCTGTTCATTCGCATGAGCTGGCACGCCGCCGGTACCTATCGGATCGCCGACGGACGCGGCGGCGGCGGCACCGGCGCGCAGCGCTTTGCGCCGCTGAACAGCTGGCCCGACAACGCGAGCCTCGACAAGGCGCGCCGGCTGCTGTGGCCGATCAAGCAGAAGTACGGCCGCAAGATCTCCTGGGCCGACCTGCTCGTCTACACGGGCAACGTGGCGATGGAAACGATGGGCTTTCGCACGTTCGGCTTCGGCTTCGGCAGAGCCGACATCTGGGAGCCCGAAGAGATCTTCTGGGGCTCGGAGGACACCTGGCTGGGCGACGAGCGCTACAGCGGCGAGCGCGAGCTCGCCAAGCCGCTCGGCGCCGTGCAGATGGGCCTGATCTACGTCAACCCCGAGGGCCCCAACGGCGACCCCGACCCGCTTGCGGCCGCCAAGGACATCCGCGAGACGTTCGCGCGCATGGCGATGAACGACGAAGAGACGCTCGCGCTGATCGTCGGCGGCCACACATTCGGCAAGACGCACGGCGCGGTCGATCCGAGCAAGATCGGCCCGGAGCCCGAGGCCGCGCCGATCGAGCAGCAGGGACTCGGCTGGAAGAACAGCGTGGGCAACGGAAACGGCGCGCAGACGCTGACCAGCGGACTGGAGGGCGCGTGGACGAAGGACCCGGCGAAATGGGACAACGGCTTCCTGGAGAACCTGTTCGAGTACGACTGGGAGCTGACCGAGAGCCCGGCCGGAGCCAAGCAGTGGACGCCCAAGAACGCCGAGGCCCAGGACACGGTGCCCGACGCCCACGAGCCCTCAAAGCGCCACGCGCCGATGATGCTGACGACCGACCTGGCGTTGAAGGTCGACCCGATCTACGAGCCGATCGCCAGGCGCTTCTACGAGAACCCCGACGAGCTCGCGGAGGCGTTCGCCAAGGCCTGGTACAAGCTGCTGCACCGCGACATGGGGCCGCTGTCGCGCTATCTCGGCCCCTGGGTCGCAGAGCCTCAGCTGTGGCAGGACCCCGTGCCGCGAGTCGAGGGCGAGCAGATCGACGAGGCCGACGTGGCCTCGCTGAAGCAGAA
This sequence comes from Solirubrobacteraceae bacterium, assembly GCA_036264175.1. Classification (GTDB taxonomy): domain Bacteria; phylum Actinomycetota; class Thermoleophilia; order Solirubrobacterales; family Solirubrobacteraceae; genus Palsa-744. The sequence goes on along the minus strand of DATARK010000012.1, from coordinate 29,068 downwards.
GCTGCTCGCCTCGGGGCTGTCGATCTCGCGGCTGGTGTCGACCGCCTGGGCGGCCGCGGCGTCGTTTCGCGGCACCGACAAGCGCGGCGGCGCCAACGGCGCGCGCATCCGGCTTGCGCCGCAGAAGGACTGGCAGGCCAACGAACCCGCTGAGCTGGCTAGCGCACTGCAGACGCTCGAACAGATCCAACAGGACTTCAACGACTCTCAGTCCACTGCGAAGAAGGTCTCGCTGGCCGATCTGATCGTGCTCGGTGGATGCGCCGCCGTCGAGCAGGCGGCCAAGGACGCCGGGCACGACCTCGTCGTGCCGTTCGCCGCCGGGCGCACCGACGCCTCGCAGGAGCAGACCGACGCCGATTCGTTCGCCGTGCTCGAGCCGACCGTCGACGGCTTTCGCAACTACTCCCGGCCGGGCCAGCCGATGCCGCTGGAGCACGGGCTGCTGGAGCGTGCCTTCATGCTCAGGCTGACCGCCCCCGAGATGACGGTGCTGGTAGCCGGCCTGCGCGCGCTGGACGCGAACTTCGACGGCGCTCAGCATGGCGTGCTCACCGACCGGCCGCAGACACTCAGCAACGACTTCTTCGTCAACCTGCTCGACATGGGCACCGAGTGGACCGCGTCCTCGTCGGGCAACGGCTCGTCGGCGAGTGTCTACGAGGGTCGCGATCGAAAGACCGGCCAGAGCAGATGGACGGCCACGGCGGTCGACCTCGTGTTCGGCTCCAACTCCGAGCTGCGCGCGCTGTCGGAGGTCTACGCGGCCGACGATGCCGGCGAGAAGTTCGCGCGCGACTTCGTGGCCGCCTGGGACAAGGTCATGAACCTCGACCGCTTCGACCGATCCTGACCGAGCGCGCCGCCAAGGTCTATCTCGCCCGCCACGGGCAGACGGCCTACAACAAGGAGGGTCGCTTCCAGGGCCAGCAGCAGGTGCCGCTGGACGACACCGGTCGCGCGCAGGCCGCCGAGCTGGCCGAGCGCGCCGCCGGCTTCGGCTTTGCCGCGCTGTGGTGCAGCCCGCTGCTGCGCGCGCGCGAAACCGCCGATGTCGTGGCCGCGCGCATCGGCCTGCAGCCGCGTGAGGACGCGCGCTTCATGGAGACCGACTCCGGCGACTGGACCAACCGCTCGTTTGCGGACGTGATCGCCGAAGCGCCCGAGCAGTTCGCCTCCTTCGCCAACGCCGAGCCCGACTTCGCCTTTCCCGGCGGAGAGTCCTTCGTCGCGCAGGAGCAGCGTGTCGCCGCGGCGCTGGACGACGTCGAAAAGGGTGAGCTGCCGGCGCTGGTCGTCTGCCACGGCATGGTCATCCGCGCAGCGCTTTCGGTGCGCATCGGGCGCTGGCTGCCCGAAGGCCAGCGCGTGCCCAACGGCGCGCTCGTGCCGCTGGAACCCAGCGAGGCGGAACTCGCCGCGCTGGGGCGCGGCGGCGCCACGCAGGCCAGCTAGGCGAAGATCACGCAGCCGGTGCTGCCGTGCGCGATCAGCTTGCCGTCGGCCTCGGCGAACACACGCCCCTCGGCGGTCGCCGTGCGCCTGCCGCCGTGCACGACGCGGCCCTCGGCCAGCACGCGCCCGGTCACATCTGACATGGCGCGGATGTAGCGGACCTGCAGGTCGGTCGTCGTGTAGCCGACGCCGGCGTCGAGCGTCGTGTGCACGGCACAGCCCATGCACGAGTCGAGAATCGTCGCGGCGATGCCGCCGTGGACCATGCCGATGGGGTTGTACATCCACTCCGCCGGCGTCAAGGCGAAGACCGCGCGACCGTGCTCGGCTTCGACGATCTCAAAGCCCAGCAGCTCGGCGATCGGCGGCGCCGGCAGCGCGCCCGTGGAGATCGCACGGATGTAGTCCAAGCCGGCCAGCTTCAGGCCCTCTGCGGCGGTCGCCGCCGGGTCCTGCCAGCTGAACGTGCGCGTGCGCCTGCGTGCCTGCGCGTCGCTTGCGATGGCCTCCTGCATGGGCACCTGCTCGACGGCGCTCACAGCGACTCCTCGAGCACCAGCGGCTCGACAATCAGGGGGTCGGCGATCGCCTCGGAGATCTGCGGCCGCTCCGCCGCGTCTGCCTCGGCAGCCCGCCTGACCGGCGGACCGATCGCCGCCAGCAGCAGCCCGGCCGACAGCCCGCCGAAGACCGAGATCAGCCACGCCGAGTGGAAGTCCGCGGCGGTCGTGCTGGACGTGCCGAGCACCGCCACGAGCACCGCGACGCCCAGCGCGGCGCCGATCTGCCGACCCATCGTCAGCACGGCCGCGCCGGTGGCAAAACGCTCGGGCGGAAGCTCGGAGGCGCCGGCGCCGGTCAGCGTGGGGATCATCAGCCCCACGCCGGCGCCGCCGATGGCGATGCCGGGCAGGTAGTCGCTGACATAGGCCGGCGTGTCGCCGGTCTGCGTGATGTACCAGAGCTGGCCGGCGCAGAACAGCAGCGCGCCGACGACGCCCGGCAGGCGATAGCCGAAGCGCGCGCCGAGGCGCGCCGAGGGAATGCTGAAGGCGGTCGCCATGGCCGGGCCGGGGAACAGCATCAGGCCGGCCGTCAGCACGCTCTCGTGCCATACCGACGTGAGGAACAGCACGCCGGCGAGCAGCATCGCGCCGAAGCCGCCGAAGAACAGCACCGACGCGCCTACGGCCAGGCCGAAGCTGCGCACGCGCAGCATCGCCGGCTCGACGATCGGCGCCTGGTGGCGTTCCGAGCGCCACCAGATGGCCGGCAGCAGCACGACGGTCACGGCAAGCAGCGCGAGGATCGACGCCGAGCCCCAGCCCCATTCTTGGCCCTTGACGATCGCAACCACCAGGGCGCCGATCGCCACGATCAGCGCCAGCGCGCCGAGCACGTCCGGGCGCGCGGCGTTCTGTTCGCGACGCTCGGCCAGCAGGCGCCAGCCGAAGCCCAGGCCGAGCAGCCCGACGGGGATGTTCACGAGAAACACCAGACGCCAGTCGGCCTGCACCAGCAGACCGCCCAGCGGCGGACCGGCAGCCGCGGCGATGCCACCGGTGGCCGCCCACGCGCCGATCGCCACATGGCGCTCGTGCGGGCCGAACTCCGGCAGCATCAGCCCCAGCGAGGTCGGCAGCATCAGCGCGCCGCCGGCAGCCTGCACGACGCGCGCGACGACCAGAAAGCCGACCGACGGCGCCAGCGCGCAGGCGGCGCTGGCGATCACGAACACGCCCAGGCCGAGCAGGAACGCGCGCTTGCGCCCGAACGCGTCGGCCCAGCGCCCGGCCGGCACGAGCAGCGCCGCAAAGACGATCGCGTAGGCGCTGAGGATCCACGAGAGCGAGCCCAGCGAGGCGCCGCCGAAGTGCTTGGCGATCGAGGGAAAGGCGATGTTGACGATGAACAGGTCGAGGCTCGACATGAACACGCCCGTACAGACGATCAGGGAAATGAGCCATTTGCGTTGCATCATGAAACGCACCCTAGCACAAGGGTTGCATGATGCCACTCGCGCCGCTATGCTGGGCTTATGCTCGGAAACGACTACAGCTCTCAGACATGCAGCATCGCCGGCGCGTTGGAGGTCGTAGGCGAGCGCTGGTCGCTGCTGATCGTGCGCAACGTGTTTCTGGGGCTGCGCCGCTTCGATCAGATCCAGGAGGACCTGGGCATCGCGCGCAACGTGCTGCAGACGCGCCTGGAGCGCCTTGTCGATCAGGGCGTGCTCGAGCGAAAGCTCTACAGCGAGCGCCCGCGTCGCTACGAATACCTGCTCACCGAGAAGGGGCTGGACCTGTGGCCGACGGTCGTCGCGCTGATGCAGTGGGGCGACCGCCACGCGGCTCCCGCCGGCGGCCCGGCGGTGGTGCTCGAACACCGCGGCTGCGGCGGACGCGTCGACGAGCATCGCGTCTGCGAGACGTGCGGCAAGCCGCTGAGCGCGCGCGAGTCACGCGCGCTTCCCGGGCCGGGCGCCTCGCCGGAGCACCCGCTGGTGCGCCGCGGCGTGCACCCGGTCGCGGCCTAGCCGTCTCGCCGTCTCGCGGCCGCGTCAGCCCTCGCCTGCGAGCCGACCGACGAGCTGCGCGCCCTCGCGCGCCATGCGCGAGCGCGGGATCACCAGGTCAAAGCCGGCCGCGCGCGCCGTCTCGCCGACCTCGGTGTCGACGTGCGAGTAGAAGGCCAGCGTGCGCACGCCGTCGAGCAGCCGCTCGGCGGTGAGCGCCTGCACGATCGCGGCGCCGTCGAAGCTCGGGTTGGTCAGGTCGACCACCAGCACGGTCGGTGCCGAGGCGGCGTCGGCGTCGGCGAGACGCTCGCGCAGTCGCGCCTCGTCGCCGATCAGCTGCGCATCATGCCCGGCGGCGGTCAGGCTCCCCTGCACCTGCGATCCGAACAGCAGATCGGGCACCAGCGCGAGCACGCGCGCCACGGCTACTGCGCTCGCAGGCGGCGAAACTCCTCGCGCGCGGACTGCGGTCGCCCCCAACCTTGGGTCACCTCGGCGCGGCCGCTGCGCGTCTCGCGCACGACCATCTCGGCCTCGATGCCGGCCTGGTCGAGCAGCGCGAGCGCGCCGTGCACGGTCGGCGCCGCGGCGGCGTGGCCGAAGCGGTGGGCGATCAGCAGGCGCCAGTGCCAGTCGTGATGCGAGTACGGACGCGCGTTGCACGTCGTCAAATACAGCGCCGCTTCGACGTAGCGCGACTCGTCGGTCAGGCGCATGTCCAGCTCCAGGTCGGTCCAGTCGTCGGGCAGCTGATCGACGATCTGCTGGAAGGTGTCGGCGAGGCCCATTGAGGGCAAGCCTAGCGCGGCTATGCTCGGACAATGGCCGCGACGCAGACAGATCTGGCCGGCGCCGAGCAGCGCGCGCTGCGCGAGGGCTGCGGCCTGCTCGACCGCTCCGAGCGCGGCAAGCTCGCACTCAGCGGAGCCGGCGCGGCGGAGTTCCTCAACGGCCAGGTCACCAACGAGCTCGCCGACATGAAAACCGGCGAAGGCCGCTACGCAGCCTTTCTCACGCCCAAGGGCAAGATGCTCGGCGACCTGCGCATTTTGGCCGTCGACGGGGAGCTGCTGCTCGACACGGAGCGCTCGTCGCTGCAGGCGCTGTTCGACATGATCCGCCGCTACAAGGTCGGCTACGACGTGGAGCTGGACAAGCGCACGCTGGAGCGCGGCCTGCTCTCGCTGATCGGTCCGACCGCCGCGGCGACCTGCGCCGCCGAGACGCTGGACGCGCGCGACGAGCACGCCAACCAGCCGCTGACGCTCGACGGCATCGATGCGCTGGCCGTGCGCACGGACGTCGGCGTCGACCTGATCTGCGACGCGAGCGACACCGAGCGATTGACGGCTGCGCTGGTCGAGCGTGGCGCGCTGGTCGTCTCAGAGCCGGCCGCGGAGATCCTGCGCGTCGAGTCCGGGCGCCCACGCTTCGGCCTGGACATCGACGACACGACGATTCCCCAGGAGGCCGCGCTGAACGAGCGCGCGGTCAGCTTCACCAAGGGTTGCTACGTCGGCCAGGAGACCGTCGCGCGGCTGTTCTACAAGGGCAAGCCCAACCGCCACCTGCGCGGGCTGCGCCTGTCGGCGCCGGCGCAGACAGGCGACGAGCTGCTTCTGGGCGAGCGTGTCGTGGGGCGCCTTGGAAGCTCGGTCGTCTCCCCCCTGTTCGGACCGATCGCGCTGGCGCTGGTGCGGCGCGAGGCGGATGTGGGCGCGACGGTTGAGGTGGGAGAGCGTGGCGCGAGCGCTGTCGTCGCCGCGCTGCCGTTTGCGTGAAGTCGCCTCATTTGAGCCAGTAGCCGGCGACCAGCCCAATCCACCCAGTCGCCGCCTTCTCCAGGTCGGCATCCGAGCCGTTGTGCAGCAGAATGATGAGGCCGAACACCAGCAGAACGAGCGACACCAAGCCGGCTCCGATCAGCTTCGCCAATTCCTTTGATGCATCGCTCATGCTGGTCTCCCGACGAGAAGATCAGGTCGACGTTGCGCCTATCGCTGTGCCTCTTCACGCTCGGCTCGGCTGGCGGCGAGCACCTGTTTGGCCCATCGAAGTTGATTGCCGAACAGGCGCACCTTGCCCGAGTCGTCGCCCTTGGAGTCCTTTTTGGCCGGCGGCGCAGTGGCTGGCGCCGCCACGGCGACCGATTGCTCCGCTGAAGCGTCCATTTGCTGAGCTTATCGCAAAACAATACCGATTGCCGGAACTTCTGGACATCGAGTTGGCTACCGGCCGGCAGCACCGGTGTGACCCACGTCACACACGCAACCATTGCGCGAGCGATATCCTTGCGTTCATGCAAGCAAATGCCGTAGCCACCTCGACGGACCGCGAGTCGCTGTCGCGCGACATGGCGGCGCTGGCCAACTTTCTCATGCGCACGGCCAACATGGGCACGTTCAACGCGATCGCCGAGCTGGATTTGTCGTTCACGCAGATCAAGGCGCTGTGCGCGCTGGACGCGGACGGCGAGGAGCGCTCGGTGAAGGCGCTGGCGGAGTCGCTGGGCGTGTCGCTGGCGGCGATGAGCCGGGCGGTGGACGGCCTGTTCGAGCGCGGCCTTGTCGGTCGCGAGGAGGACGCGGCCGACCGGCGCATGAAGCGCGTCGGGCTGACCGACGCCGGGCGCAAGGTTCCGCAGCTGCTCAACGAGGCGCGACTGTCGGCGCTGCAGGAGCTGATGAGCTCGCTCGCCGACGAGGAGGCGCAGGCGCTGCAGCACGCGCTTGGGCTGATCTTGCAGCGGCGCGAGGACATCGCCGCCTACCGACCCATCGATCAATAAATAGAAGGACCTTGATGACCGAGCGAATTCGATCTCTGCAGATGCACGATGGCAACCGCCGCTGGTGGGCGCTCGGCGCGATGTGTTTTGCGCTGTTCATGATCATGCTCGACAACACGGTCGTGAACGTGGCGCTGCCGTCGATCCAGCGCAGCCTCAGCGCATCGACGTCGTCGCTGGAGTGGACGGTCAACGCCTACACGCTGTCCTTCGCCGTGCTGCTGGTCACCGGCGGGCGCCTGGGCGACCTGTTCGGACGCCGCAAAATCTTTCTCGCGGGCGTGGTCATCTTCGCGTCGGCCAGCGCCGCCATCGGCTTCTCGCCCAGCGACACCTGGCTGGTCGCCTGGCGCGCAGTGCAGGGCACCGGCGCGGCGCTGATGATGCCGGCGACGCTGTCGATCATCACCAACGCGTTTCCGCCGGAGGAGCGCGGCAAGGCGATCGGCACGTGGGCCGGCGTGTCGGCGATGGCGCTGGCGATCGGCCCGGTCGTCGGCGGCTTTCTCGTGGAGAGCGTCAGCTGGCAGTCGATCTTCTTTCTCAACGTTCCCGTCGCGATCGGCGCCGTCTTGATCGCGCTGTTCGCCGTGCGCGAGTCGCGCGACGACACGGTCGCGCGCTCGGTCGACGTGCCCGGCGTACTGACGCTGACGCTCGGCCTGGCCGCGCTGGTGCTGGCGCTGGTGGAGGGCAACGAATGGGGCTGGGGCTCGACGCTGGAGCTTTCGATGTTCGCTGTCGCGCTTGTCGGTTTGACGGCGTTTGCGCTCGTCGAGCGTCGCCGCTCGGCGCCGATGGTCGACTTCGCCTTCTTCCGTTCGCGCACGTTCGCCGGCGCCAACATCGTCGCCTTCATCGTCAGCTTCGCGATGCTCGCGATGTTCTTCTTCCTGGCGCTGTACATGCAGAACATCCGCGGCTATTCGCCGCTGCAGGCGGGCGTTCGCTTCCTGCCGTCGACGGTCATGATCATCATCGTCGCGCCGCTGGCCGGCCGCCTGGCAGACCGCGTCGGCTCGCGCCCGCTGATCACCTTCGGCCTGCTGTGCGTGTCCGGCGCGCTGTTCTGGCAGTCGCACCTGACCGTCTCCAGCGGCTACGGCTCGCTGCTGCCGGGCTTCATGCTGATGGGCCTCGGCATGGGCTTCGTCATGTCGCCGATGAGCCTCGCGGCGATGAACGCCGTCGACCGCACCAAGGCCGGCGTGGCCTCGGGCATTCTCTCGATGAACCGCATGGTCGGCGGCACCTTCGGCGTGGCCATACTCGGCGCGCTCGTGGCGACGCTCGGGCGCTCGAAGATCGATCAGCTGCTCCCCCAGCTTCCCGACTCGGCGCGCTCGCGCATCGCCGGCGGCCTCGGCTCCGGCGGCGTCGCGCACGGCGTGCCGGCACGCGTCACCGACGCCGCGCAGCAGGCCTTCGTCTACGCGCTGCACTACGGCCTGCTGCTCGGCTCCGGCGTGGCGCTGCTCGGCGCGCTGGCGGCCTTCGCGCTGATCCGCCGCCGCACAGACGAGCAGATCGCCGCCGAGCAGGCGAGCGCACAGCCGAAGCCGGCGCCCGGCATCGCGCAGGAGCCCGCGGACGCGGCAGCCGGCGAGCGCGATGGCACGGGCCAGGCGCGCACGCCTGAGCCCGTCGGCGTCTGACGCCGCGCGTGACCACAGCGCGCCTCGCCGCCTGACCGCGCGCTCAGCCTCCGCGGCGCGCGTCGGTGGGTAGGATTGCATGCGGATCGTCCCCCGACACGCGAGGTTCATAGACACGTGGCACTCGACCTGCAACAAGTTTCCGACGTCAGCACCGAGCCCGGCGAGCTGCCGAAGACGATGGCCGCCTGGGTGATCCGCGAGGAGCGCCAAGGCGAACCGAAGGACGCCTTCCAGGTCGAGGAGATCGAGGTGCCCGAGCCGGGCGCCTTCGAGGTGATCGTGCGCGTGATGGCCGCGGGCGTCAACTACAACAACGTGTGGGCCGCGCTGGGCGAGCCGGTCGGCGTGTGGCGCTACGGCGACCACCCCGAGTTCGGCCACCACATCGGCGGCTCGGATGCCTCGGGCGTGGTCTGGAAGGTCGGCGCCGGCGTGACCCGCTGGAAGCCCGGCGACGAGGTCGTCGTGCACTGCAACCAGGCCTCCTACGAGGACCCGGAGGTGCACGGCCTGGACCCGATGGCCGCTCCCTCGCAGAAGATCTGGGGCTATGAGACGACCTGGGGCTCGTTTGCCCAGTTCACCAAGGTGCAGGCCCAGCAGCTGCTGCCCAAGCCGCACGCGCTGAACTGGGAGGAGGCCGCCTCCTACGGCCTGGTCTACTTCACGGCCTACCGCATGTTGATCACGCGCTGCAAGATCCAGGCGGGCGCCAACGTGCTGATCTGGGGCGCCGCGGGCGGCCTGGGCGTGTTCGCCACACAGCTCTGCGCCGCCGCCGGCGCGCACTGCGTCGGCGTGGTGTCCTCACCGGAGAAGGGCGAGCTGGTCAAGCGCCTGGGCGCCGTCGACTACATCGATCGCGCGGAGTTCAAGGGCATGATGCGCACCGGCACCGAGACGCCCGAGGAGGACAAGGCGCGCTTCGGCGTCTCGCGCGAATTCTCAAAGCGCGTCAAGGGAATCCTCGGCGATGCCCCCGACATCGTCTTCGAGCACGTCGGCAAGGCGACGTTCCCGACGTCCGTGTTCACGGTCAAGCCGTTCGGCAAGGTCGTCATCTGCGCCGGCACGACCGGCTACAACCTGGATTTCGACGTGCGCTATCTGTGGATGAAGCAGAAGGAGATCGTCGGCTCGCACTTCGCCAACGCGTATGAGTGCATGAAGGCCAACGAGCTGATCGAGTCGGGGCAGATCCGCCCGGTGCTGTGGCGCACGCTCGGCTTCGACGGCGTCGCCGAAGCGCATCAGCTGATGCTCGAAAACAAGCACCTCGGCAAGATCTCCATTCTCGTCGGCGCCGAGAACGAGGGCGAAGGCAAGACGGCCGAGGGCCCCGGCGCGATTCACGCAGAGGTGGGCGCGTAGTGGCCGGCGCCGGCGGCACCGTGATCGTGCCGTGGTACGCCACGGGCTTTCGCGCGGACGCCTTCGAGAAGGTGCTCGGCGAGGTCGCCGCCGCGGCGCTGCGCTATGGCGCGACCTCCTATGAGGTCTACCGCGCGCGCGACGACCGCTACAAGTTCCAGCAGCTCGCGCGCTTCGAGCACCACCTGCAGTGGGACCGCTACTGGGCCGGCCCGGAGATGACGCGCTTTCGCATCGAGCACTCCGGCTGGTATCAGGTGCCGCTGGTCTACGGCTGGTGGGACCGCACCGCCGGGGGCGAGATCCGCAGCCAGGAGAGCCAGTCGACCGACAACGGCCTGTCCGGCAACGGCCACGCGCCCAACGGCGCCCGCCGCACCGTCGAGGGCGAGTCGGCCTAGTCAGCCCTGCTCGAGGGGCGCCATCGTCAGGCCTGCGCCCTTGAGCTGCTCCCAGTAGTGCTCGGCCGGCTCCTGCATGCCGGTGAACACGATCGCCTGTCCGGAGCTGTGGATCACGTTGGCGATCTCGTGGCCGCGGTCGAGGCTGATGCCGGGGATGAAGCGCGCGAGCGTGCGCGCCACGTGCTCGAAGGTGTTGTGGTTGTCGTTGCGCACGATCACCCTCCACGCGTCGCCCAGGCCGCTGCCTGGTCCTCCGACGCGCGGTAGCTCGACGGTCTCGCTCACGCTCAGAAGGATAAAGCGCGCGGCGCAACCGTACAATTGATGCATGAGCGGCGATCACTCACCGCGTCTGCCCGAGCGCGACCGGCCATGGATGATGCGCACGTACGCCGGCCATTCGACGGCCAAGGCGTCCAACGAGCTGTACCGGCGCAACCTCGCCAAGGGCCAGACCGGCCTGTCGGTCGCTTTCGATCTGCCGACGCAGACCGGCTATGACCCCGACGACGAGCTGGCGCGCGGCGAGGTCGGCAAGGTCGGCGTGCCGATCTCCCACCGCGGCGACATGGCCGCGCTGATGGACGGCATTCCGCTGGGCGAGATGAACACGTCGATGACGATCAACGCGACGGCCGCCTGGCTGCTGGCGCTGTACATCGTCGCCGCCGAGGACCAGGGCGTCTCCCAAGAGGCACTGCAGGGCACGACGCAGAACGACATCATCAAGGAGTTCCTCGCACGCGGCACCTACGCGTTCCCGCCGGCGGCGTCGATGCGGCTGATCGCCGACATGATCGCCTACACGGTCGAGCACGTGCCCAAGTGGAACCCGATCAACATCTGCTCGTACCACCTGCAGGAGGCCGGAGCGACGCCGGTGCAGGAGATCGCCTACGCGATGAGCAACGCGATCGCCGTGCTCGACGCCGCGCGCGAGCGCGTCGAGGCGGCGCACGAGAGCGACAACGGCGCGCGCGGCGCCGAGGCTCAGGAGCTGATGGACCAGGTCTTCGGGCGCATCTCCTTCTTCGTCAACGCGGGCGTGCGCTTCGTCGAGGAGCACGCCAAGCTGCGCGCGATGTCGGTGCTGTGGGAGGAGCTCGGGCGCGAGCGCTACGGCGTGCAGGACCCGCGGCGCCTGCGCTTTCGCTACGGCGTGCAGGTCAACTCGCTGGGGCTGACCGAGGCGCAGCCGGAGAACAACGTTCAGCGGATCGTGCTGGAGGCGCTGGCCGTGACGCTCGGGCGCGACGCGCGCGCACGCGCGATCCAGCTGCCCGCGTGGAACGAGGCGCTCGGCCTGCCGCGCCCGTGGGACCAGCAGTGGTCGCTGCGCATCCAGCAGGTGCTCGCCTACGAGACGGACATCCTGGAGTACCCGGACATCTTCGAGGGATCGATCGTGATGGACGGCCTCGTCAGCGAGCTGCTCGACGGCGCGCGGGCCGAGATGGCAGTCGTGGCAGAGCACGGCGGCGCGGTCGAGGCCGTCGCGTACATGAAGGGCGCGCTCGTCGACTCCCATCGTGAGCGCATCCGCCGCATCGAGGCGGGCGAGCAGATCGTGGTCGGCCAGAACCGCTATGCCGAGTCCGAGGAGTCGCCGCTGACGGCCGACGCCGAGGGCGGCATCCTGGTCGTTGACCCTGCCGTAGAAGCCGAACAGATCGCCGCGCTGCGGCAATGGCGCTCTGCACGCGACCAGACGGCGGTCGACAAGGCGCTCGGCGAGCTGGCCGAGGCCGCCGCCGGGGCCGACGGCGAGCAGAACCTGATGGTCGCCACGATCGCCGCGGCACGCGCGGGCGCCACGACCGGAGAGTGGGCGCGCGCGCTGCGCGAGGTCTTCGGCAGCTACCGCGCGCCGACCGGCGTGGGCGAGGCCGCCGCCGCGCCGGCCGACGCCGATCTGTCAGAGCTGCGCGAGCAGGTCATGCGCCTGCAGGAGAAGCTCGGGCGCCGTCCGAAGATCCTCGTCGGCAAGCCAGGCCTGGACGGCCACTCAAACGGCGCCGAGCAGATCGCCGTGCGCGCGCGCGACTCGGGCATGGACGTGGTCTATGAGGGCATCCGCCTGACGCCCGCGCAGATCGCCTCCTCGGCGCTGCAGGAGGGCGTGCACGTGATCGGGCTTTCGATCCTGTCGGGCTCGCACCGCGAGCTGATACCGGCCGTGATCGACGCTCTGCGCGAGGCCGGCGTGCAGGCGCCGGTGGTCGTCGGCGGGATCATTCCCGAGCAGGACGTGGCGGGGCTTCGCGAGGCCGGCGTGGCGGCGGTCTACACGCCGAAGGACTTCGACATCACGCGCATCATGCGCGACATCGTGGAGCTCGTGGGCAGGGACGGCCCGGTGCCGGTGGCAGGCAACGGCGCCTCCGCCAACGGCTCGGCGTGAGCGGAGCAGCGAGCGCGCAGGACGCGGTCGGCGCGGCGCTCGGCGCGCGCCTGCGCGGAGGCGACGTCAGCGCGGCGCCCGCGGCACTGAACCTGCTGGAGAGCACGACAGCCCAGGACCGCGTGGCCGCAGCGGCGCTGCTGGCGGAGGTCTCGCCGGCTGCGCTGGGCGGCGAGTCGCCGGGGCACGTGATCGGCGTGACGGGGCCACCTGGTGCGGGAAAGTCAACCTTGCTCTCGGCGCTGCTGCGTTCCTGGCGTGACAAGGGACAGAGCGTGGCGATGCTGGCCGTCGACCCCAGCTCGCGCCGCTCGGGCGGCGCGCTGCTGGGAGATCGCGCGCGCATCGAGTTCGAGCCCGGCGACCGCGACGTGTTCATCCGCTCGACGTCGGCCGGCGAGCGGCTCGGCGGGTTGGCCTGGGCGACGCGCGCCGCCGCCCACGCGCTGGCGGCGGCGTTTGACGTGATCGTGATCGAGACCGTCGGCGTCGGCCAGGCCGAGACCGAGGTCGCCGACGTCGCCGACACGGTCGCTGTTGTCGTGCAGCCGGGCAGCGGCGACGTGCTGCAGTTCCTCAAGTCCGGAATCATGGAGATCCCCGACGTGCTGGTCGTGACCAAGGCCGATCTCGGGCAGATCGCCGCGCGGACGCGTCGCGACGTCAGCGCCGCGCTGCGCTCGCTCGGGTCGACCTCGACGAGCGTCGTGGCCGTCTCCTCGCTGTCGCCGCCACACGGCATCGAGGAGCTCATCGACGCGCTGAGCGCGCACCGCGCGAACGTCGACGTCGGCGAGCGCCGCCTGTGCGCCAGGCGCGCCAACGCGCTGGCCGACTTCGTGCACGAGCACGGCGAGCGCGGCCTGCGCGCGCTCGGAGGCCGCCAGGCCGCCGAGCAGCTGCTGCTCACGCAGGACCCGCAGCTGGACACAGCGGCGCTGGTGGCGGCGCTGGAACGGGGAGCGCCAGGCAGATGAGACGTGTGTACGGAGACCTGCTGCTGATCTTCGGCTCGTTCGTGCTGGCCAGCGCGCTCGCCGGCGCGCTCGGCGCGGTGAACCTCGGCACCGCGCTGTCGTTCGGCCAGATCGCGCTTGCGATCACGGTCGTGTACGTGCTGCTGCGACGCTGAGCGGCCGCGCACGAGCGCAGCGATATCGCTTCTCAGCCTTCTTCGGCCTGCCGTTTGAGTTCGGTGTTTTCCCGTTCCACCCGGCGAAGGTTCGATTCAGCTTCGCTCCTGCGTTCTTCGTTTTCGGCATTGGCCGGCGCGGGCGTCTGCGTGACCGTCTGGGCGGTGACCGTGCGCACCACGACCTTCGGATGGACGACCGTGTTCGTGTGCGTGACCGTGTGCGTGATCGCCGGCGCTTCGCCGCGGCGTGCGCCGTTTTCGCTGTTGCCGCTGTGCCCGATGGCATACCCCAATAGGCCGCCGACGAGCAGCGCGACGATCGCGGCGACGATCACGGGCCAGGGATTTCCCCAGCGCTCCTCGGGAGGCAGCTGCGGCGGCGGACGTTCGACCAGCTGTTCCTCCACAACGGGCGCGGGCCGCGCCTGGCGCGGCGCCGGCACGGCCAGCGGCTGGGTCGGCTGAGTCGGCGGTGCGGGAGGTCTGGGGGGCTCAGCGGCGCTCATGTATGGCTATCTATAACCCCGCCGGCGAGCCGGCAAACGCCCTGCGGACCCATCGGCACAGGCTGGCATATGCTGCGGCGCATGGCCACCGGCTGCTTCGTCTCCACCGGACACTCGCTGTCTGGTGCGATCGCGCGCGTGAAGCTCGCCGAGTCGCTGGGCTATGAGGCCGCCTACGTGACGCACGTGGCCGGGCGCGAGTCGCTGACGGTCGTGACCGCGTACGCGCTGGCAACGAGCAGCATCCGTGTCGGTCCGGGCGTCGTGCCGATCTACACGCGCACACCGGCGACGATGGCGCAGACCGCCGCGACGATCGACGAGCTGTCGGGCGGGCGGCTGAACCTGGGCATCGGCGTGTCGCACCGCCCGGTCGTGGAGAGCTGGCACGGGCAGACGATCGACAAGCCGGTCGCCGAGATGCGCGAGTACGCGTCGATCGTGCGTGCGATCCTGCGCGGCGAGGACCCTCCAGCTGGCGAGAAGTGGCAGACGGGCTTTCGCCTGCTGGGCATCGAGCCGCGTCCGCAGCTGCCGATCTACGTCGCCGCGCTCTCCCCCGCGATGCTGCGGCTCGCCGGCGAGATCGCCGACGGTGTGCTGCTGTGGCTGTGCTCTCCGCAGTACATCCGCGACGTGGTGATTCCCGAAGTGAGGATCGGACGCGAGCGCGCCGGCCTGACGCTCGACGGCTTCGACGTCGTGCCTGCGGTGCCGTCGGCGCTGACCGAGGACCGCGACGGCGCCTTCGCGGCGATGCGTAAGGAACTGATTCCCTACTTCGGCTTGCCGTTCTACCGCGCGATGATCGAGCGCTCCGGCTTCGGCGCCGACATCGAGCGCTACGACGCTGCCGCGGGCGACCTCGAGGCGATGCAGGCCGCGATCTCCGAGGACTTCCTCACGCAGCTGACCGCCGTCGGCGGCGAGGCCGACGTGCACGCCGGCATTCGCCGCTACCGCGACGCCGGCGCCACATCGCCATGCGTCGGCGCGATCGCCAAGACCGACTTCGAGGCGACGCTGCAGGTGGGAATCGGCGCTTAGGCGCCGGCACGCACGTAGGCTTTACGTCAATGCTCGTGCTACTCGGCTTTGCCGTGCTGGCCGGGGCCGGCACGGCTCTTTCACCGTGCGTGCTGCCGGTTCTGCCCGCGCTGCTGTCGGCGGGCGGCGTCGGCGGGCGGCGTCGGCCGCTGGGCATCGTGCTGGGGCTGTCGATCACCTTCACGATCACGATCGTCGGTCTGGCCCAGGTGGTCGACGGCGTCGGCCTCGGCAACGATCCCTTGCGCGACGTGGCGATCGTCGTGCTGCTGGTGTTCGGCGCGGCGCTGCTGCTGCCGAACGTCGCCGACCGCATCGAGGCTCCCTTGTCGCGCTTGGCGCGCTTCGGGCCGCGCTCGCGCGGCGACGGGTTCTGGTCGGGCATGCTCGTCGGCGGCGCGCTCGGCTTCGTGTACACGCCATGCGCCAGCCCGATTCTCGCCGCGGTCATCTCGGTCAGCGCGGCGAGCGGCAAAACGGTCGTGATCGCGCTGGCCTACGCGCTGGGCTCGGCGATCGTGCTGCTGGTGCTCACGCTCGGCGGGAGACGACTGTTCGACCGGGTGCGCAGAGCCGGGCGCGGGCCACTGCTGCAGCGCGCGCTGGGCACGATCATGATCCTCACGGCCGTCGCGATCATCGCCAATCTCGACGTCAACTTCGACCAGTTCGTCGCCCAGCACATCCCCGACGTCAACCTGACGGCGTCGCTGGAGTGCTCGGAAACGGTGACCAGTCACCTGCACGAAATCAGCGGACACCAGCCGAAGTTCAAGCCGGCCAACGGCTCGTCGGCATGCGGCGGCTCAGGGTCGCAGGTCAAGGCGGCACCGGCGAACGCCAGCCAGGCGACGCTGCTGGCCGACGCCGAAGGGCTGCAGAAGCTCGGCCCCGCGCCGGAATTCATGCAGACACAGGACTGGTTCAACACGTCCGGCATGCGCCCGCTGTCGCTGACCCGCCTGCGCGGTCACGTCGTGTTGATCGACTTCTGGACGTACACCTGCATCAACTGCATCCGCACGCTCCCCTACCTGAAGGCATGGGACGCCAGCTATCGCCACGACGGGCTGACGATCGTCGGCGTGGAGACGCCGGAGTTCGCCTTCGAGCGCGACGCCGGCAACGTCGCAAACGCGATCAAGCAGTTCGGCCTGCGCTATCCGGTCGCCCAGGACAACGACATGGGCACTTGGAACGCCTACGGCAACCAGTACTGGCCGGCCGACTACCTGATCGACTCCCAAGGGCAGGTTCGTTATGCGGCGTTCGGCGAGGGCGACTACGACAAGACCGAAACGGCGATCCGCGCGCTGCTCGCCGAAAAAGGCAGCCAGGTCGGCGGGCGCAGCCGCCCCAGTGACGTGGTCGTGCCCAGCCAACAGGCCACACCGGAGACCTATCTCGGCACCGAGCGCGCGCAGGGCTGGATCGATGCGCCGAAAACCGGCACGCACGACTACGGCCCCATGGCGACCGGCCGGCTCGCGCTCAACGACTTCGCCTTCAGCGGCACCTGGAAGATCGCCGGCCAGCCGGCGACGGCCATCGAAAACGCCGGCATCGACGTGGAGTTCCAGGCCAAGAACGTGTACCTGGTGCTGAGCTCGGCCGGAGCCAGCCCGCGGCCGGTGCAAGTCCTGCTGGATGGGCGGCCGATCTCCGCCAAGGACGCCGGCGCAGACGTGCATGCGGGAGTCGTGACGGTGCGCGGACAGCGCCTGTACACGCTCGTCTCGCTGCGCGGCGATGAGCGCCATCGCCTCGGATTGCGCTTCGCGCCAGGCGTCACCGGGTTCGCGTTCACGTTCGGCTGAGAACGCGTCGCCGTGCGATGTCCAGTCGGCGCTGGCCGACTGCGCCGACGCCGGCGGTGCTCGATATAGCCTTCAGACCGTGCGAAGCATCGCTCGATCACTGCTCCTGGCAGCCTCCTCTGCACTGCTCGCCGTCGCGGCACCGAGCGCCAGTGCCGCGCCGGACTCGACCGCAGTGCGCCTCGGCGGCAGCCCGTTGACGGTATACGTCGGTCCGCGCGGACAATGCCAGTCCAGCTACACCGTAAATGGCACAGTGCAGGGCAACTACTTCCCGGGCGGCGGCGAAGCGTTCAAGTTCAGCCCGGTAGGCGACTGCGGGCTGATCCTGGCCTTTCCCAAAGGCGCCGCCGGTCAGCCTCCGCTGCTCGTGGGCAAGACCTACGGCTTCGCGGGAAACGCCGCGGCGGTCGATTTCGCCCAGACCTTCGAACCGCTGTCGCAGTCATCGGTGAGCGGCGACGGTTCGCCGGCCAATCCCTTCTCGCAGACGACGACCTTCAGCGTCGTGGATTCGGGCGCAAAAGAGGACGCGCGCATCACCGAGACGACTACCTACGTGAGCGGCTCGCCTCAGTTCACCTCCAGCTACGCGGTCAAGAACACCTCGGGGTCGCAACTGTATTTCCGCGCGATCTACGCCGGCGACCTGTTCGCTGCCGGCGGAGAACTTGCCACCGGCGTGTTCTTCGCCGGTCCGCCGCGGTTCATCGGCGGCCAGAGCACGGCGTCGGGTGTGCTGGGCGGCCTTCAGGAGGAACCGTCGCCGGCTCTCTCCTGGTCGGCGTTCGAAGAGCTCGCCTACCCCGACATCTGGGCACGCATCAAAGCTAGCGACGAAGAAGCCGAGGCATTCAAGGGGAAAACCGAAGCCAGGGACGTCGACGGTGCGGTGGGCGTGGAGTGGGACCAGCTGCGCACGAAAGGACTTGTGCCAGAAGGCGAACAGGTCTTCTCCGTGGTCAACCGCACCCAGGCTCCCTCCGACCTGTCGATCCAGCCAACCACACAGACGCGCGCCGTCGGACAGACCGCGACGGTTGCGGTCAAGGCCATCGACACCGCCGGCGCGCCCTACGTCAACCGCTCGGTCGTGTACTCGATCGGCGGCGCCAACCCGAAATCCGGGAGCGTGACGACCGATGCCTCGGGCATAGCGACGATCAGCTACGTCGGCACGGCCGCCGGTGTGGACGCGATGCAGATGTTCCTCGACCTCAACGGCAACGGGTCCGCCGACTCCAACGAGCCCGCCTCCACGGCCCAGATCACCTGGACGCCGCTGTTCCCGACTCCGACGTCGCCCAACAGCCGCTACCGAGTGCAGAGCGTTCATGCCAGCGCCAATGGGACGATCACGATCGTCCTCGTGCCGGTGCAGAGTGGCACGGCGGTCTTCGAAGTGACGGTGCCGACGGCCACGATCTCGCGCAACGCGTCGACGGCTGCTGCGCGCAAGTGCAAACGCAGCCAGATCCGCATCGCGGGCAGGTGCCGTGCAAAGACGACCGTCTCGGGCAGCGTCACCGCGAAAGGCAAAGCAGGCGTGGCGCTGAAGCTGACGGTGAGGCCGTCGAGCAGGGTCAGAAAGGCGCTGTCCAAGGGCCGGACACTGCGGCTGAGCGCCAAGCTCACCTACAAAGCGAGGCTTGGTGGCCGGCCGACGGTGCAGACCTTCCACGTGAAGGTCAAGGGCAAGCGGCCGAGCAGGAAGCACGGCTAAATCGTCCAGCCGCATTGACGCGTCGGGGCCGTGCGGTTAAGTTCGCACGACTGTTAGCTAACGGGGGGTAAAGGTTCGATGAAGCATCACAGCTACGCGCTGGGCGCTGTCGCCACGGCACTCAGCATCGCGGCGGTCGCCGCGCCGAGCGCCGCGGCGGGACCGAGCGCCGTCACGAGCGCGGCCGCGTGCACACCGGCGACGAACATCGAGGCGATCATCGACGACTCGGGCTCGATGTCCATAACCGACCCCTCGACGCTGCGCGTCAAGGGACTGAAGCTGCTGATCAACACGCTGAGCTCCAGCACGACGCTGGGCGCCGTGGAGTTCGGCGGCAACTTCGGCTTCGGCTCCACGCCCTCGGCCGACACGGTGTTCCCGCCCGAGCCGGTGGGTCCGAATGCCGCGACGATGGCCTCGGCGCTGGAAAGCAAGATCCTCGCCGACAATGGCGGCACGGACTACAACGCCGCCTTCGCGCAGTCCGATGCCGATAACCCGGGCGCGCTGGCCCGCATCTTCCTCACCGACGGCGGGCATGACATCGGCACCTACAACAACGGCCACCTGACGCACAAGGTGCCCACGTACGTGGTCGGCTTCAGCTCCGGCGTGGCGGCCCCCGAAGACCAGCAGCGCCTGCAGGCGATCGCCAGCGAAACAGGCGGCCAGTTCTACCCGCTGACGGATTCCAGCCAGCTGCAGTCGGTGATCAACTCGATCGGCGCGCAGATCACCTGCCAGACGCCGCCGCAGAGCTTCAGCGACGCGCTGAAACAGGGCGCCAGCAAGGCCCACGCGGTGACGATCGGCGCGTCGACGAAATCGCTGCAGATCGCTCTCACCTGGGCGAGCCCGCTGGACAAATTCACGATCTCCCAGCTGAAGCTCGTGCGGCGCGGTAAAACGATCGCCAGGGCCGCGCGACACATCAAGAAACTGACGGTCACGACGGTCACGAGCCCGACCTTTACGGTGCTGAAAGTCTCTGGGCTGAGCAAAGGCAAGCTGTCGTTCAAGGTCAAAGCAGCGGCGATCGGCTCCGGTCAGCCGCAGGTCACCTTGACCACGCAGGTGGGCGCCACGAAATAGAGACTCGGCATGCGCGGCGACGCCGAGCACTGCGCTCGGCGTCGCGCATGGCCATGCCCAGCAGCTGTGCCGCGCGCCCCGGCGGGCAGTCGTGGCTGCGCCTACAATGGCGACATGGAGAGTTCAACGCCCGAGACCGGTGCGCGTAGCTGGCTTCGCTGCTATCGCTGCTGGTCGCAGGATCTGGAGGTGCAGGTCCATTACGAGGGCATTCACAAGATCGACCCGGACACCGGCGAGCGCGCCGAAGTGATCGACGAGTTGCAGGAGGCGGTCGTGCAATGCCTGGACTGCATGCACGACCAGCCGCATCTCGGCTTCAACAACAGTCGCGTCGAGCCGATCGAGGATCGCTGGGAACGGATGATCGCGGGAACGCCGTGGGTCGCCTCCTGCACCGTCGAGGTCGACGCCGACGAGGTCGAGAGCTGCTCGGGCCCGGAGGCCGGCGACGCACTCTCCTACGCCGCCTTTGGAGACCATGGCGTGCGCGAGTTCTTCACGCACGTGCGCTTTCACAAGCACGAGGACGACTCGCGCATCATCGTGCACCTGCTGGTCGAGCTCTACGCTCGCTCGTTGGAGGAGGCCACAGAGGTGCTCGAGTCCTCAGCGCGCGGCTCGCTGACGATCACGTCGCTGGCCGAGGAGTCGCGCCCTCCGGCGGCCGCCGGCGAGACGCACGGCCACGAGTAACGGCGCCGCGCGGCGGCATTCGCGCCCAAATGCCCGGCCGGCGCGCCCGACGCCGGCCGATCGCGCGTCCGCCAATGCGCCCGGGCGCTTGAGTTGGGCGCCTGGGCGGCCGATGCTGTCTGCAGTGGATACCGCGCGCCGCGACGGCCAAGACGAACAGGTGCTGAAGGTGCTCGTCGCCGACGATCACCCGCTGATCCTGCAGGGCCTGCGCCGCTCACTGGAGGCCTGCGACGACATCGAGGTCGTCGGCGAGGCGCGCTCGGGGAGCGAGGTGATCGGGCTGGTCGAACGCCGGCGTCCGGACGTCGTGCTGCTGGACCTGCGCATGCCCGGCATGGACGGCGTGGAATGCGTCAAGCAGATCAAGCAGTCATCGCCGGAGGTCAAGGCCGTGGTGCTTTCGGCCTGCGATGACAGGCCG
Source organism: Solirubrobacteraceae bacterium (assembly GCA_036264175.1). GTDB lineage: Bacteria > Actinomycetota > Thermoleophilia > Solirubrobacterales > Solirubrobacteraceae > Palsa-744. The sequence continues at coordinate 8,030 of DATARK010000012.1, read as the reverse complement.
TCGATCGAGTCCGCCCAAAAGGCCGGCGCGAGCGCGTACGTGATCAAGAGCGTCAGCTCGGTCGACATTCCCGCGCTGCTGCGCCAGGTCGCCGCCGGCTACACGCTTTTTCAAGCGCCCAAAGACGACCAGCCGGCAGATGGCGAGCAGTCAGACGTGCCGGCGCTGACCGAGCGTGAGCTGACGATTCTCGCCTCCGTCGCGGCCGGTCTCACGACCAAGGCGATCAGCGCAGATCTTTGGGTGAGCGAGCACACGGTCAAGTTCCACCTCACGAACATCTATCGCAAGCTCGGCGTCAGCAACCGCAGCGGCGCGGTGCGTTACGCCTACGAGCACGGGCTCGTGCCGGCCGCCGGCTGAGCGCTCCGCTCAGCCGGTCTGCCCGAGCCGATCGGAGTGCCGGCGCGCCGGCACGCCGGCGGCGAGCGGCTCCCACCGTGGCAGGGTCAGCGACACGCTGGTCGGGCCGCCGGGGCGGCTGTCGACGACGCAGCGACCGCCGAGCAGGCGCACGCGCTCGTGGATTCCCGCCAGGCCCATGCGTCCCCGCCGTGCCGCGCTGAGCAGCGCTGCCTCGACGTCGAAGCCGCAACCGTCGTCGACCACCCGCGCGCTGACGCCGTCCTCGGCGAAGGCGATCTCGACGCGAACGTCGGTGACGCCGGCGCCGTGCTCGCGAACGTTGTTGAGCGCCTCGCCGACGACGCTGAGCAGCGCGATGCGCTGCGAGGGAGAGATCCGCTCGGCATCGCCCTGCAGGCGCAGCCTCGGCTGGATCTCCGAGCGAGCGGCGAAGGCATCCACGACCTCGCCGACGGCGCCGGCGAAGGGACGATCGATTCGCACGCTGGCGTGCAATGACGTGGAGATCCGTCGCAGTCCGCCCTCCAGCGCCGCCAGCCTGGCGTCGAGGTCGTCAAGGCGCCCGCGCAACACGGCCTGCTCGCCGCCATCGCCGAGCACTCCAAGCATCTGCTCGCGAAACAGGCGCAGGTCCTCACCGAGCAGCAGCAGCTCTTGAAGCGGTCCGTCGTGCAGGTCGAAGCCAAGCCGCATCAGCCTGCGCTCGCCGCCCTCCACGAGTGCGCGCTCGTCGCTGGCGTTGCGCGCCATCAGTGCATCCCGCGCGATCGCGTTGGCCAGCGGCGCCAGCACCACACGCGCGCTCGCTTGGGCGACGCCGCGAAAGCGCGGCTCGCTGCGTGCGACCAGCACCGCAACCGGCTGGCCCTGCTCCTCGACGCAAAGCGCGAAGAGCTCGGCGCGCGGGCCGGCCTGAGCGCTCTCCCCCAGCAACAGCCTGCGCGCGAGCGATCGCGCGGCGGCCGAGCGCGCACCGGCGCCGGCCTCATCGACACATTGCGGAGCGCCGGCGCCGTCGCGCCGCCACAGCGAGGCGCCGCTGGCCGGCGCGAGCCCGGTCAGCAGCCCGAGCAGCACGCGCACGGTCTCGGCGGGCGATCGTCCGGCGTCGCCGACCCGCGAGAGCAGCTCGTGCGCCAGCGACTGCTCAGAGATTCCGAGTGTCGGGCAGAGTCGCGTGAGGAGTCTGCGCACACGCTTGGGACGCCGCGCGAGATCCTCGGCGTGTAGCTGAAACAGTGCGACGCCATATGACATGCATGCGGAGCGCAGAGCCTCCTGCGGATCGTCAAAGCCCGCGAGGGACTCGTATGCCAGCTCGCGCGCCCGCGCTCGAGCGCGCGGCGCGAAGCTCAGGCCCTGCTCGACGAAGGCCTGGTCGACGCGCTCGAGGTCACGCGCACAGGCTTTCTCTGCGCTGTTTTGCTGTTGCATAGCTGACATGCCGCGCGCCCCCCGTAGGGGCATGTCTGCGTATCGGCAATTTCGCGCTCGAGCTCAACTGCGCCGAGCAGCGCGGGCGATGCCCAAGGCGCCGGTCCAACCCTGCTCTGCCGGGCGCGACCGTGCGCGATCGGCGTCGCCGATCGCGCCAAGCAGCTCGTCGAAGTCGCCCCACTTGACCAGCGCGCGAAGGCCGGGCGGCGACGGGGCGTGCGCCTCGTCCACGAGCACCACCCCCACCGGTGGGCAGATCGCATCGCTCAGCGCCACGTCGTGCGCGACCTCGCGCAGCAGCGCCTCTCCCTCGACGAGCACAACGTCGATGCGCTCGCGCGCGATCGTCGCGGCGACGTCGGTGCACGAGCCGAGCCCGAACGGACAACAGTCGCGGCGCTCGAGCAGCATCTCCACGACGGCGCGGTAGCGATGGTCGGGTGACACGATCAGCACGCGCAGCGGATGCAGGCGAATCACTTCGGCCGCCTGCTCGAGTCTGTCTTCGCGTCGCGTCTCCAGGTCATCCCAATCCATGTCGCACAGCATCTCTGCGCGCGAGCGACACGCCAACTCCACCTTGGTCTAGAGCGCGCGAGCGGCCGCATCGAGGCCCGCACCGCGGTCATGCCCGGCCTGGAAAAAGGTGCAGGTAGGACTAGCCGAACCTCCGGCGAGAGCAGGACCGGCGCGCTTCAGCATGCCTCGCACATGGAGCACTCGCTCCAACGAAAGGACCAAACAACGCAAGGAGGAGTGCTCTGTGTTCCGCAAAGCAATCATCAAGAAGCGCACCGCAGTGATCCTTGGTGCCGTCGCGGTTCTCGCGGTCGCCGGCATCGCAATCGCCTACTGGACCACCACCGGCTCCGGCAGCGGCTCGGGCGCGGTCGCATCGAGCAACGGCACGCTCACGCTGCATGGCACGATTAGCAACGAACTGACGCCGGGCGGCAGCTCGCCGGTCGCGTTCACCGCCGACAACGCCAACTCGTCCAGCGAGCAGGTCGGCACCGTGCACGCGGTCGTCTCGATCGACAAAAGCCACGCCGAAGCCGGATGCGAAGCATCTGACTTCACGATCGCCGACACGGTGGAGAACCAGGTCATCGCCGCCAAAGCGTCGGCTGTCGCACTTTCCAACGCCGGCTCGATCGCCATGGCTGACACATCCGCCAACCAGGACGCCTGCAAGGGCGCCACGATCTCGCTCGCTCTGACGAGCTAGCGACGGGGGCAGTGGAGGGGAAGCACGGACGCTTCCCCTCCACTCACTCCACGCCGGCCTGGCCGGCTCGAACTTTCACCGCACTGAAACCACAAGAGGAGAGCGAGCAGTCACCAAATGCGCCGCATCGGATTCAAAAGCCCCGACAACAGCAAGGCCCACGATGCTCAGCACGCGACCGTCGAAGGCCCGTCACGCGCCCAGCGCGTCCTGCTCTTGCTCGGCACGTTGACCGTCGTGCTCATCGCCGGCATCTCGCTGGCCGCCGCGGGCGCGTTCGCCCCACTCGCGCCGCCCAAGCCGCCGGTCCAGCCGGACCCGCCCGCCCCGGCGATCACCGCGCGCCCCGCCGACCCCACCAACCAGACTTCCGCGCACTTCGCCTACGCCGACGGCCAGAGCGGCGTTGCCTTTCAGTGCCAGCTCGACGGCTCCTCGTTCAGCTCCTGCCCGACCGGCGGCGTGACCTACCCGGGCGCGCTGTCACAGGGTTCACACACCTTCAAGGTGCGCGCAATCGCCGGCACGAAGACGAGCGCGACAAGCTCCTACGGCTGGACCGTCGACACGCTCGCACCGACGGCTTCCATCTCCTACCCCACCGACGGACTCACGCTGGCCAGCGGCGACTGGGGAGCCCGCTGCGCCACGCAGGCCTCGATCTGCGGCACCGCGAGGGACGCGCACGGCGTGAACACCGTATTGCTCTCGATCCAGCGCAACGGGGGCGGCTGGTGGGGCGGCAGCGCATTCGACCAGCAGAGCGAGTCATTCAGGACGGCTGCGCTCACGTCGGGGGACAGGGACTCGACGCGCTGGTCGTATGCGTTGCATCTTCCGGCTGACGGCGCCTACACGATTCACGTGCGCGCAGTCGACGGCGCCGGTAACACGACTTCGCCGGCCGCTCAGGCGATCGCCCACTTCACGGTCGACACGACCGCCCCGCCCGTCCCTTCGATCACCGCCAAGCCGGAAGCGACCACGACGGCGCGCTCGGCGAGCTTCACCTTCAACGACGCGGAGTCCGGCGCGCGGCTGCTGTGCCGTCGTGATGGCTCGCGCTTCTCGCGCTGTGCCAGCCCGACCTCCTACGGATCGTTGTCGCTGGGCGCACATCGCTTCGAAGTCGAGGCGCAGGACGCCGTTGGCAACACCAGCGCGCCGGCCGGCTACTCGTGGACCGTCACAAAGACCGTCGAAGCCGGCGGCAAACCCTTCACCGTGACTGGCAACGCTGCCGGCACCCTGTCTCCGGGCGTCTCACAGACGGTGGCGATCACGCTGACCAACCCCAACAACGTGGCCATCGAAGTGACGGCATTGACCGCCACAGCCGCCTCGGGCAGCTCCAAGGCAGGTTGTGACGGCCCGGCGAACCTCTCGCTGACGCAGTCGAACGTATCCGCGAGCAACACCCTGGCGATTCCGGCCAACGGCCACGTGTCGTTGCCCGCCGGTGCCGTCAGCGCACCTGTCGTGCTGATGCGCGACCTGCCGACCAACCAGGACGCGTGCAAGAACGCGTCGTTCACCTTCACCTACAGCGGGAGCGCGCACTCATGAACAAGACCGTGAACATGCGCGGCCGTCGCGGCCGCATCATCGCTGTCCTGCTGGTGGCCGTGCTCGGCACGAGCCTCGCCGCGTGGGCGTACTGGAGTGCGCCAAGCAAAGGCAACACGAGCGGCCACGTAGCGACATTCGGAGCTCCGACGATCTCCAACGCCACCCCCGGCGCGGGAACCGTGGAACTCACGTGGAGCGCTGTGACGGCCCCCGCGGGCGGCACCGTCACGTACTACGTGGCGCGCGACGGCGGAGCACCGAGCAGCGCGTGCCCCGGCTCTGCCTCGCCCAGCTCCACCACGAGCTGCACCGACACGGGCGTGTCGATCGGCAAACACTCCTACACGGTCACAGCTGTGTGGCGCTCGTGGACGGGCACAAGCGCCTCCGCTTCCGCGCAGGTGACGACCGGCCCGGCCACGCACCTGCTGCTGGCGCCCACCACCGCCACACCGGCGGCCGGCGCAGGGGACAACCTCACGATCACGGCGCAGGACGCGAGCAACAATGTCGTCACCGCCTACTCCGGCGACAAGACGCTGACGTTCGGCGGCGCCAGCAGCGCCGGCGGCTCGCAGCCGACTGTGACCAGCGCCGGCGGAACGGCTGTCGCCTTCGGCACCGCCGAGACGGTCAGCTTCTCGGGCGGCAAAGCAGCCGTCTCCGGCTCCAGCAACGGCGTGATGACGTTGTGCAAGGCCGAGACGGCGAAAATCACCGTCTCAGACGGAACGCTCAGCAACGGCAGCGGCACCTCGGTCACCGTCAGCGCCGGATCCCCCAGCAACTTCACGGTCCCGACCCCATCGACGCAGACCGCCGGCACGCCGTTCAACGAGACGCTCACGGCGGTGGACGCCTACGGCAACACGGCCACGAGCTACACGGGCAGCAGGACGATCGCGTTCAGCGGGCCCGCCAACAGCCCCAACGCGACGGCGCCGAAATACCCGTCGTCGACGATCAAATTCACCGCCGGCGTGAGCGAAAGCTTCCCGATCACGCTGTACAAGGCCGAGGCTCCGGTGCTCACGGCCAAAGAAGGCTCGATCTCAGGCAGCTCTGGCAGCTTCGCCGTCAACGCGGCGTCGGCCAAGAGCTTCACGCTCGCCGCGCTTGGGTCGCAGACTGCGGGAACGGCCTTTGAAGAGACACTCACGGCCAAGGACGAATACGGCAACACGGCCACGAGCTACACGGGCGGCAGGACGATCGCGTTCAGCGGGCCCGCCAACAGCCACAACGCGACCGCTCCGAAATACCCGTCGTCAACGATCAAATTCACCGCCGGCGTGAGCGAAAGCTTCCCGGTCACGCTTTACAAGGCCGAGACGCCCACCCTGAAAGCCACCGAAGGCTCGATCTCCGGTTCGGTCGGCCTCACGGTGGCCGCCGCGGCCGCGAGCAAATTCACAGTGCCGACGCCCTCGACGCAAACGGCCGGCAAAGAATTCAGCGAGACGCTGACGGCGATCGACCTCTATGGCAATACGGCGACGAGCTTCTCCGGCCCCAAGACGATCGCGTTCACCGGGCCTACCACGAGTCCCGACGGGCACGCGCCGAAATACCCCGGCACGGTCAACTTCAGCTCCGGCGAAGGCACTGCTGCGATCACGGTCTACGACGCCGGTTCGATGGCGCTCGGCGCTGAAGAAGGCTCGATCAACGGCAAATCCACCAGCTTCACGGTCAACGGTCTCAGCACGACGAGCAAGTTCCTGCTCTCGACGCCTTCGCCGACGGCCGGCGCCCAGTTCACCGAGACGGTCACCGCGACCGACTCCTTCGGCAACACGACGACCGGCTACACGGGCTCGCACACGCTCACCTTCAGCGGGCCGGCGAAAAGCCCTAACTTCACCTCCCCCAAATACCCATCCTCCTCGACCTCGTTCACGGCGGGCGTCGGCACGCCGTCGATCACGCTGTACGACGCTCAGACGACGGCGCTCAAGGCCTCGGCGTCGGGGGTCAGCGAAAGCGAATCGGATCCCTTCACGGTCGTCTCGGCCGCACCGTCGAGCATGAGCGTGAGCACGCCCGGTGCACAAACGGCCGGCGTCGCGTTCAGCGTCTCGATCACCGGCGCCAAAGACGCTTACGGGAACACCGTCGCCGGCTCGCAGGCGGTCAGCTTCGCCAACCCGTCGAACGCACCCGACGGGACGGCTCCGAGCTACCCGTCGACGGCCACCTTCTCGGGCGGCGAAGCGAAACCGAGCATCACGCTTGATGACGCGCAGACGACGACGCTCAAAGTCACGAGCGGCACCGCCAGCGCCACAACATCCAGCTTTACGGTGGGCCCTGCCGCGATGAGCGCGCTCGCGCTGACGGCGGCCAGCTCGACGGTCACCGCCGGTGAAGGCGACGAACTCACGATCAAGGCCGTCGACGCCTTCGAAAACACGGTCACGAGCTACCCCACCTCAAAAAGCCTCAAATTCACAGGGGCAAAAGCGAGCGGTGCGAAAAGCCCGACGGTCACGAACTCCTTGGGGTCGGCCACCGCGTTCGGCGCGACCACAGCGATCACGTTCTCGAACGGAGTCGCGAAAGTCTCGGGTACCAGCAATGGCCTGATGCGCCTGTACGCGCTGGAAACGGCGAATGTGACGGTGTCGGACGGCACGTTCACCAGCGCGCCGCTGCCGGTCACCGTTCAAGCCGCCCTGATCTCTTCGCTGGCGCTCGAAAACAACGGCTTCAAAGAAGGAACGATCGAAAAAGGCGACTCGTTCACCGTCGAATTCGGCTCGGCCCTCGCCGTCAACACGATGTGCTCGGCCTGGACGGGCAACACCACCAACCACGCGATGAGCGGCAACAACGAAGTCACCGTCACGGTCAGCGACGGCGCCGGCGCGACCGACGATGTGCTGTCGGTGTCCTCGAGCGCGTGCACCTTCCACCTCGGCACGATCGACCTCGGTTCCAACGCCTACGTCAGCGGCGGCAGCGCGACCTTCGGTGGCAGCGGCTCGAACAAATCGTCGCTGGAATACAAAGCGAGCAGCCATTCACTGGAAATCAGACTCGGCTCCAAGGCCGGCACGGGCACGATCGCCAAAGCCAGCCCCAGCGCCGCCACGCTGACGCCGGACGCCAGCCTAACCGACGAATTCGGCAACACGTTCGCGCCCTTCACGACAGCGACGACGGCCCAGTTCTGATGATGCGCCGCGGTTGGCACTGGGCATCGCCGCAGCAACGAAGGGCGCACACCCCCGATCACGCGTCGCCGCGGCGCCCAGCCTGCAAGCCCGAACCGATCGGCGCCTACATCTGCTGGGCCTGGGGTCGCGCGCGCAGCCGCTGGACGCCACCGGCACCCGAGCCGGCCGCCCGCTGCTCGGGCGCGCGCGCTCGCGCCCGCCACTGAGGCGATCTAGATCTGCGTCAGGCGCAGCACCGGCACATGCCGGAT
>DATARK010000002.1:0-7613 GCA_036264175.1 Solirubrobacteraceae bacterium | reverse complement strand
CGGGGTGGACCGCCTCCGCGCCGGCGCGCTTTGCCACGTCGAGGATCTTCTCGACGCTCAGGTAGTTCTCCGAGGCCGGGCCCTCGCCGAGGTTGTAGGCCTCGTCGGCGCGCTTTACGTGCGGCGTGTCGCGGTCCAGCTCGGAGTACACGGCCACGCTGGAGATGCCCATCTCCTGCAGTGCGCGCACGATGCGCACCGCGATCTCGCCGCGGTTGGCGATGAGTACCTTGCTGAACATCGGCGGCGGAAGCTTAGCGTCCCGCAAGCCCCCGGCTGGGCGCGGGGCGGTCGCGTTGGGCGCGGCTCAGGCGCCCGCCGCGGCGATCAGGCCCGCGCCGACGGTCTCGTTGCTGTCCTGGTCGATCAGAATGAAGCTGCCCGTGCGGCGGTTGCTCGTGTAGGCGTCGAAGGCCAGCGGCACGCTCGTGCGCAGATGCACGCGCCCGATGTCGTTGAGCGCCAGCTCGTCGGCCGCCTGCGTGCGCTGCAGCGTGTCCACGTCGACCAGATCCTCGATGCGGTCGACGATCGCCGTCGCGCTGCGCGTGGTGTGCTTGAGCACGTAGCGTCCGCCGGCGCGCAGCGGCTCGTCGGTCATCCAGCAGATGTCCGCCTGCAGCTCGCGCGCCACCTCTGCCGCCTCGTCGGGGCGGCAGATCAGCTCGCCGCGCGACACGTCCAGCTCGTCCTCCAGGCGCAGCGTCAGCGACATCGGCGCCATCGCCTCGTCCATCTCGCCGTCGTAGGTGTCGATCGCCGCGATGCGCGTGCGCTGGCCGGCAGGCAGAACGACCACCTCGTCGCCGCGCCGCAGCGCGCCGCTTGCCAGCTGTCCGGCGTAGCCGCGGTAGTCAGCATCAGACTCCGCCACCGCTGTGGCCGTGGCGGCGGCGCCCGCGCCGTCGCCGGAGTCCAGCGCGCCCTGCGTCGACACGGCGCTGCGCGAGCCGGCGATGCCGGCGCCTGGGCGGATCACCCACTGCACCGGAAAGCGCGCCGGGCGGTCGAACGGGTGGTCGTAGGCGACCTCCACCTGCTCCAGCAGCTCCAGCAGCGCCGGGCCGTCGTACCACGGCATCGCCGGCGAGCGCTCCACGACGTTGTCGCCGTTCAGCGCCGAAATCGGCATGTAGGAGATCTGCGGCGCGCGAGCCGTCGCGCCGGCCGTCGCTCCCGGCGCGTGCTCGCGGCCGGTGATCGCGTCGAGGCCCGCCGCGAACTCGGCGAACTCGGCGACCAGCTCGTCGAAGCGCTGCTGCGAGTGATCGACCAGGTCCATCTTGTTGATCGCCACGATCAGCTGCGGAATGCCCAGCAGCGCGCTGATGAACGCGTGACGCTTGGACTGCTCGGTCACGCCGCGGCGCGCGTCCACAAGCACCACCGCCAGGTCGGCGGTCGAGGCGCCCGTGACCATGTTGCGCGTGTACTGACGGTGTCCCGGGCAGTCGGCGATGATGAAGCGGCGCGCCGGCGTCGCGAAGTAGCGGTAGGCCACGTCGATCGTGATGCCCTGCTCGCGCTCGGCCTTCAGCCCGTCGGTCAGCAGCGCCAGATCCAGCGCGCCCGCGCCGCTGCGCCGCTCTGAGGCCTCCGCGACGTGTTCCAGCTGGTCCTCGAAGACCTGCTTGGAGTCGAACAGCAGCCGCCCGATCAGCGTGCTCTTGCCGTCGTCCACCGCGCCCGCGGTGGTGAAGCGCAGCAGGTCGAGAGTCACTGCGCGACCGAAGCGTGCGGCGCACGCACGAGCGCGCGAAGCGCGACCATCAAAAAGAGGCTGGAGGCCGACCGGAGCATCCTAGAAATACCCGGCCTTCTTGCGGTCCTCCATCGCCGCCTCGGACACGCGGTCGTCGGCGCGCGTCTCGCCGCGCTCGGTGATGCGCGTCGCGGCGATCTCCACGACGACCTCCTCCAGCGTGCTCGCCTGCGACAGCACGCCGCCTGTGCAGCTCATGTCGCCGACCGTGCGATAGCGAACCGTCTCGGAGAAGATCTGCTCACCGTCGATCAGCTCCGTGCCCTCGCGCCAGGCGTACAGCATGCCGTCGCGGCGGAACACCTCGCGCTCGTGTGAGAAGTAGATCGACGGAACCTCCAGACCCTCGGAGTCGATGTACTCCCACACGTCCAGCTCCGTCCAGTTGGAGATCGGAAACACGCGCACGTTCTCGCCCTTGGAGATGCGCCCGTTGTAGAGGTTCCACAGCTCCGGCCGCTGGTTCTTGGGGTCCCACTGGCCGAAGTCGTCGCGAAAGGAGAACACGCGCTCCTTCGCCCGCGCGCGCTCCTCGTCGCGGCGCGCGCCGCCGAACGCCGCGTCGAAGCCGTGCTCGGCGATCGCGTCCAGCAGCGTCACCGTCTGCAGCTGGTTGCGCGATGCGCGAGGACCCGTCTGCTCGACCACGCGGCCCTGGTCGATCGACTCCTGCACGCTGGCCACGATCAGTCGCTCGCCCAGCTCGGCCACGCGGCGGTCGCGAAACTCGATCACCTCGGGAAAGTTGTGGCCCGTATCCACGTGCATCAGCGGAAACGGAAACGGCGCCGGTCGAAAGGCCTTCTCGGCCAGCCGCAGCAGCACGATCGAGTCCTTGCCGCCGCTGAACAGCAGCACCGGCCTCTCCAGTTCCGCCGCCACCTCGCGCATCACATGGATCGCCTCGGACTCCAGCGCCCGCAGGTGGCTCAGCTGAGGACGCGTTGCGACGGCCATCTCAAGATGGCTCGATCACGTCTATGTGGATGCCGCACTCAGTCTTGTCCGTGCCCGCCCAGCGGCCCTCGCGGCCGCTGCCCGGTTGCGTGCACGGCGCGCAGCCGATCGACTCGTAGCCCGCGTCGTGCAGCGGGTTGTACGGCAGGTCGCGCTCGTGAATGCGCCGCCACAGATCCTTGTCGCTCCAGTGCGCCAGCGGGTTGTACTTCCACAGACCGCGCACGTCGTCGCGTTCGATCAGCTCCGAACTCGCGCGCGTCGGACCCTGCTCGCGGCGGATGCCCGTGATCCAGCCCTCGGCGCCGCTCAGCGCGCGCTCCAGCGCGGCGACCTTGGCGACCGAGCAGCAGTGCTCGGGCCCGCTCCACGGCTTGCCGTCGCTGCTGGCGTCGAACACCTCGATGTCCACGCCGAAGCGCTCCTCGAACGCGCGCCAGGTCTTCATCGTCTCCTCGAACAGCACGCCCGTGTCGATCGTCAGGATGCGCACGCCACGGCCGGTGCCCTGGTCCAGGCGCAGCAGCTCGTCCAGCAGCACCGACTCCTCCTTCTGAAAGGAGCACAGCAGCACGGCCTTGTCGCCGTGGCGTGCCGCCTCGCGCAGCGTGTGCGTGAGTCCTGGCGCCGGGTCGAAGTGGGTGCTCGTCTGTGCCATCGGGCTATGTGTTGGAGTCATCTGGTTGGTCCTCTTGTGAGCGTCTCACTGATCTATACCGCGCACTCGCCCTCGCCGCGAATGACTTCAAACGGAACATCACGATTCCAGTCGATGAAGGTGTTCATCGTCTCCAACCCGAAGTCGACCGGCATCGACAGGTCCTTGACCTCGGCCTCCAGCTCAGCCGCGCCGACGCGCTCCAGGTAGGCGTTCCACTCCTCGCCGTCGTTGCGGTTGGCCTCGTACTGGGCGATCCAACGCTCGATCGCGTCGGGCACGCGCTTGGACGGCAGGCGCAGCTTCAGCCGCGTGCCGAACTGCACCTCGCCGCCTTCGAACACGCCGCCGACATGCGGAATGTAGGCGGGAATCGTGTGCTCGCCGACTTTGATCGACGCGCCCGTGAAGCCGATGCTCGCGATGTGGTGCTGACCGCAGCCATTGGGGCAGCCGCTGATCTTGATGTTCAGCGCACGAGTCAGCTCGTCGGTGATCTGCAGCGATTCGACGCGCTCCTGCACGGCCTGGTTCAGGCCCATCGAGCTGGTGATGCCGAGCTTGCACGAGTCCGTGCCCGGGCAGGACACCACGTCGTCGATCTCGCGCGAGCCGTGCTCGCCCAGACCCAGCTGCGACAGCGCCTTCCACAGGTCGTACACGCACTCCTCGCGCACCCAGCGCAGCACCAAGTTCTGCTGCACCGTCGTGCGCGCGTAGCCGCCCGAGTAGTCGCGCATGATCTGCGCCAGCCCGCGGAACTGCTCCGGCGTGAGATCGCCGCGCGTGACTTTGGCCTCGACCGTCACGAAGCCCTCCTGGCGCTGCTCGCGCACGTTGGCGGCGCGAAAGCGATCGAACTCCGATATGTCGCCGTTGGGGCTGCCGTAGGTCTGCGGCGGCGCCGGCGCCGACTCGCGCTCGTCGTCGGCGAACAGGCGCTGCTCGATCGAGAAGTCGCGTTCTGAGACCCAGTCGCCCTGCAGCTCCTGCTCGACCTGGTTGCGCAGCTCGTCGATGCCGAACTTGTCCACGAACACCTTGATGCGAGCGCGCGCGCGGTTGACGCGCAGCCACTCCTGGCGGTCGAAGATGCGAAAGACAGCCTCGGCGATCTTCAGGTAGTCGCCGTTGTCGAGCTCCACGAACTCATACAGCGCAGGCGCCACGCGCGGCATGATCGACGTGCCGCCGCCGACCAGCATCTCCGCGCCGCGCACCTCGCCGCGACCGTCGACGTGCTTGACGCGCGCGCGGAAGGCGATGTCGTGGATGCCGCTGATCGCGCGGTCTTGCGGCGAGCCGTCGAAGGACGTCTTGATCTTGCGAGGCATCGCCTGCGTCGTCGGGTGGCGCACGAAGTAGCGCACGTACGCGCCCGCGTAGGGCGTCATGTCGAACAGCTCGTCCGTGGCCACGCCCGCCCACGGATCGCCCGTGACGTTGCGCACGGTGTTGCCGCAGCCCTCGCGGCTGGACAGCCCGCTTTCGCCGAGCTCGCGGATCGCCTGCTCGGCTTCCAGCAGCGGAACGTGGTGCATCTGGATGTTCTGGCGCGTCGTGATGTGGCCCTTGTTCAGCGGCACGTACTTCTCGACCACGTTGGCGAACGCCTCCATCTGCTCCGGCGTGATGCCGCCGAACGGAAGCTTCACGCGGATCATCTGCACGTCCGGCTGGCGCTGGCCGTAGACGCCCTGCTTGAGGCGGAACTTGATGAACTCGTCTTCCTCGGTTTTGCCGTCGAGGTATTTCTTCGCCTCGGTCTGGAAGTCGTCGAACTCGCGCTGCAGAATCGGAATCACGTGCCCAGGCACGTTCTGGAGCACCTCTGGGTCCTTCAGCGTGCCGCGCTGAGAGGGAACTGACACTGGCTCCATCAAGAAACCTCCTGATCCCGGAGGGGAAGTCCGGGCTGCGATAGACGTTGTTCGACCGGCGACAGGACTATTGAGGCTAAAGCCTAGCGGCTTTCAGGTATTTATCCAGGGGTCTGAGTCATCGCCCTGCGCCTCTCGCTCGACGCCTTCGAGCATAGCCGCGCGGCGCCAGCCGTCCAGCGCCTGCGCGGGCGCTGTTGCGGGCGCCGGCGCGGTCGCGCGCATGAAGCGCTCCAGCGCCGCCACCACGGCCGCTGCCTCCTCTGGCGACGCTGCGGCTCCGTTTCTGTTCAGACTGATCTGCGGCGCGCTCATGCCAACAGTGTGACGAACGCCGCCGACCGCGGGCGTGCCTGCGCTTCCGTTCGGCTTGCATCCGATGCCGCGGTGCTCCGCAAAGCGGACCAGCTCGTTCGCCATCCGCATGGCGGTCTTGAGATCCCGCCCACCGACATCGAACAGGCCGTAGTGCGCCTCGTCCTTGAGGTTCAGCACTCGGCTGAGTGAGTTGGCGGCAGGCTTGCCGCCAGGTTGGAACTTGCTCGCATGACGCAGGCGAGTGGCGGCCTCGGCCTCTGAGCACGCCTGCGTACGCGCTGAGGCGCGCGGGCTCATGTTCCGCCGAGGAGCTCCGCGATCGGTGGCCCGGCCAATGCGATCGCATCTGTGCGGAGCTCGGCGACGATCGGACGGTCCTGAGCGACGAGTCGTTCCACCTCGCTATGAGGGACGTCGAGCGCGGCGGCGCGGTTGCCGGTCCAGCGCGAGACTTTCGTTTCGAGCGCGCTCAGCTGCTCTCGCCATTGTCGATCCTCCTGATCCACCTCATTCGGGCGCACGATGAACAGGTCGATGTCGCTCTGGGTGTCTCCATCGCCGCGAGCGGTCGAGCCGAACAGCGAGGCGTGGATCGGCGGGACCTCCCAGGCTGCGAGCTCATGTCGAAGATTGTCGAAGAGCGCCACCTTCATCCCGGTGAGCGTAACGACGGCTGGGTACGCCAGATGCTCGCGGTTCAGCGTGAACAGGAACGCGCGATTGAGCTCGACACGATCGACAAGCCCCTGCTCCGTGAGCCGGTTCAACACCCGCAGGACGCCCGCGTGCGACCTTCGTCCCGCCAGTACGGCAACCTGGCGGCCTGTCAGGGCCATCGTGGTGCCGGCAAGTACCTGCAGCACGTCACCGTCAAGCGAGGGGCAGACACGAGCCTGCCTGCTCCGAGCTGGGCGTCTCCGCCGGCCTACAGCGGAATGTTGCCGTGCTTGCGCTTGGGCCCCGGTTCGCGCTTGCTCTGCAGCGTGTGCAGCGCGACGATCAGCTTCGGCCGCGTCTCGTGCGGCACGATCACGTCGTCGATGTAGCCGCGCTCGGCAGCCGTGTACGGGTTGGCAAAGCGCGCCTTGTAGTCCTGCATCAGCTTTTCGCGACGCTCCTGCGGCGTCGGGCTGCCGGCGATGTCGCGCCGGTAGATGATGTTCACGGCGCCCTCCGGGCCCATCACGGCGACCTCGGAGGTCGGCCAGGCGAAGTTGAAGTCGGCGAGCATGTGCTTGGAGGCCATCACGTCGTAAGCGCCACCGTAGGCCTTGCGCGTGATGACGGTCAGCTTCGGCACGGTCGCCTCGGTGAAGGCGTACAGCAGCTTGGCGCCGTGGCGGATGATGCCGCCCCACTCCTGGCTCGTCCCCGGCAGGAAGCCGGGGACATCGACGAACGTCAGGATCGGGATGTTGAACGCGTCGCACGTGCGAACGAAGCGGGCGGCCTTCGACGAGGCGTCGATGTCGAGCACGCCGGCGAGCGCCGCGGGCTGGTTGCCGACGACGCCGACCGCGATCCCGTCCATGCGCGCGAAGCCGCAGACGATGTTGGGGGCATGGTGCTCCTGGACTTCGAGGAACTCGCCGTCGTCGACGATCAGCCGGATCACCGCGCGCATGTCGTAGGCCTTCTTGGGGTCGTCGGGGACGACCCGGTCAAGCGCCGTGTCCATCCGTTCCGAATCGTCGGCCGGCTCGAGCGCCGGCGTCGAGGCGAGGTTGTTCTGCGGCAGGAACGAGAGCAGGTAGCGGACCTCCTCGAGACAGTCGTCCTCATCGTCGGTGACGAAATGCGCGACGCCGGACTTGATCGCGTGCGTCATCGCGCCGCCGAGCTCCTCGTGCCCGACCTCCTCCTTGGTCACCGTCCTGATCACGTCGGGGCCGGTGATGTACATGTGCGAGGTGCCCTTGACCATGAAGATGAAGTCGGTGATCGCCGGCGAGTAGACGGCGCCGCCGGCACAGGGGCCCATGATCAGCGAGATCTGCGGGATCACGCCCGAGCAGCGGACGTTGCGGTAGAAGACGTC
>DATARK010000110.1:0-3029 GCA_036264175.1 Solirubrobacteraceae bacterium | reverse complement strand
GACCGACGCAGAAGACAAAGCAGGAAGAAAACGCGTCGCGCAGCACGCCGAACAGCGCCGCCGGATCGTAGGCGCTCGGGGCGTGCACCTCGACGTCGCGCGCCACGACGATCTTCTGGATCCCCCCCGCACGGATCAGCTCGGCCGCGCGCGCGACAGCAGCTTCGTAGTGCTCGGGCGGCATCGCGCTGGCCACGTGAAAACGCCCGGTCGGCGCCGGATCGAGCAGTGGCAGCGGCGCGAGCGAGAGCTCCTCGACGCGGCGGCACAGCCGCGCGAGCAGGTCCTCGACGGTGTCGTCGGGCGAGGCCATCGCCGCCAGCGTCAACCGCGTGCGCGTCTGGCCTGCGATCTTCTCGCGCGTCAGCGCGATCTCGGGCACGCTCATCGACGCGGGCTCGAACCCGCGCCAGATCGCCGAGGCGCCGCCCTCGGGCGCAAACGCGAACCCCCCGACGACGATCGGCCCGCCACCGTCGGCGTCGCCGGGCGAGTCGGCGACCGCCGAGGCCGCCAGCGAGCGCCAGCGATCGGACACCGCGGCGAAGCGCTCGGGGCCGGAGGCCCGCAGACACAGCACCTCGCCGAGCGCTCCGAGCGCAGCTCCCCGGTCGGGCTGCTCGAGCACGAACCAGGGCTCGCCGGGACGACGCGAAGCGCAGGTCACCGCCGCCGGGTCGACACTGCTCGGCACCGCGCACGCCATCGTCGCAAGCGTCGCGCGACCGGAGCGGCGCGTTCGTTGTAGCGCCAGCTCCAGGCGCGCGCGTAGACGCTCGCGATCGGGGTCGCTCAGCGCGAAGGGCGCGCGCTCGGCCGCATCGACGGTCACCGCTCAAAGGATCGCACGACTTCCGCAGTACACGGCGCATCGTTGTCTCTCACTCGGCGGCCCCGCTGCACGTGCTGCTGGGCGCCCCCACAGCAAGCCGGCCACGGGCCCGCGGCTTTCGAGCGCACGCCGAGTCCCGATTAAGTGAACATCTCAGATGCGGGAAGCAACCAACCAACCCCACGATGGCTACGAGAATCGGCAAGAAGCGAGCGCAGCAACCGATCGCCCAGGTGCCTTCGGAGGTGACCGTGGTGCGCAGCTCGCTTCCGGCATCCGTGGCGGCCGGCACCGTCTTCATCGCATCTGGAGCCGTGCTCGTCCTGGAGATCCTCTCGGTACGACTGCTTGCCCCCTACGTCGGCCTCACGCTCGAAACGACGACGTCGATAATCGGCGCGGTCCTCGCCGGCATCGCAGCCGGCGCGGCGCTTGGCGGTTGGGTCGCCGACCGGGTCGAGCCGCAACGACTGGTCATCGGGTTGCTGATCGGAGGCGGCCTGCTGGTGCTGCTCACGGTGCCGATAATCCGCGCGCTCGGCCCAGCCGCGACCGAAGGCGGCAGCCTCGCGGCCGTCGGCGTGGCGTTTGCTGCGCTGGTGCCCGTGGCGGCGGTCCTCAGCGGCGTCACACCCACCGTGGCCCGGTTGCAGCTCAGCGACCTGCGCGCAAGCGGCACGGTGGTCGGACGGCTATCTGGCTGGGCGACGGCTGGCGCCCTGATCGGCACCTTCGGCACCGGCTTCGTTCTCGTGCCGCTGATGCCGGTGAGCAGCTCGATCCTCGCCATCGGCGCTCTACTCGTGCTGACGGGCTTCATGCTGGCCGTCTACATCGGTTCGATCGGACGCTCGATCGCTACGGTGACGGTGCTCGCGGCGCTCGGACTTGCCGGGCTCACGCTCGCCCAGAGCTCGCCGTGCGAAGCCGAAACGAGCTACGACTGCATCCGCATCGAACCGGACGCCGAAAACCCCCAGGCCGACGTCCTGGTGCTCAATCGCGCCTACAACTCGGACGTCGACCCAAGCAACCCGCGCTATCTCGGCTTCCCCTACGAGCTGTGGATCGCACAGGCAATCGAAGAGGCGGCGCCCCCGGCAAAGCCCATGGACGCCGTATTCGTGGGCGGTGGGGCGTTCACACTGCCGCGCTGGCTGCAAGCGGCGCGGCCCGGCTCACGCTCGGACGTGCTCGAGGTCGACGGTGGACTGGTCGGATACGACCGCCGGATCCTCGGCCTGCAAACCGGCCCTACGCTGCGTGCAACCGTCGGCGACGCACGCCTGACGATGCGCCGAGAAGCAAGCGCCAGCGCCGACGTCGTGGTCGGCGATGCATTCAGTGGGATCACCGTCCCCTGGCAGCTGATGACTACCGAATGGATGCACGAAGTCCGACGCGTGCTCAAGCCCAACGGCATCTATGTCCTGAACATGGTTGACCTGCCACCACTGCGACTGCTGCGCGCAGAGGCGGCGACTCTGTTGGCCTCATTTGCCAACGTCAGCATGGTCGGCGAACCGGGCCCGAAGAGTGGTCTTCCCGAAGGCGGCAACGAGCTGTTGCTGGCATCCGACGGTCCGCTGCCACCGATGCACAAGCCGGTCAGGGCAAAGGCCTACAACCAGTCCGAGCTCGAGCAGATCGTCGGCGGAGTCGAAACGCTGCGCGACGACTACGCGCCCGTCGATCAGCTGCAGACACGCTGAGCGCCGCCCCGCGGAACTCTAGGTCTCCGCGCGCCCGCGAGCGATCGCGATCTCGCCCGTGCGCATCATCTCTATCAGCCCAAACGGCCTGATCATGCCCTCGAAGGCCTCGATCTTCTCGGTCGTGCCGGTCACCTCGATCACCAGCGAGCGCTTGGTGACGTCGACCACCTTGGCGCGGAAGATCTCGACGATCTGCAGCAGCTCGCCGCGCTGGCCGCCGTCGGCGGCTACCTTGAACAGCGCAAGCTCGCGCGAGACCGTGTCGCCCGGCTCCAGGTCGCGGATCTTCAGCACGTTGACGAGCTTGTGCAGCTGCTTTGTGACCTGGTCGATCGGGTGAAGCGCCCCGTCGACCGTGAGCGTCACGCGCGAGATCAGCTCGTCGTCGGTCGGCCCGACCGTGAGCGTGTCGATGTTGAAGCCGCGCCGCGCGAACAGGCCTGCGATGCGCGTGAGCACGCCGGGCTTGTTTTCGACGAGGA
>DATARK010000026.1:0-5207 GCA_036264175.1 Solirubrobacteraceae bacterium | reverse complement strand
AGGTCAAAGAGGTCCGGGATGTCGAAAAACTCGTTCGAAGCTCTACCAACTTCAACCAGCGACAGCTTGCGCTCTTGGGCGATGCCCTACGCGATCCCGAAGCGAGCTACAGCTTTACGACACACGCGGCGACAAACAACGTCACCCATGAGACGGCACGAAACGACCTGATTCCGCTCGCTGAACTGGGCCTGCTAGAGCAGCGCCGCCAGGGTCGCAGCTTTAGCTTCACGCCGGCCGTAGACCTCGCGGACCAGCTGAAGACCGTTGGCTAGCCACGACTGCTCGCGCACCGTTTATAGCGCTAGAAGATCTGCTGGTAGATCAGAAAGACGTTGAGCGCGGTGATCAGCACGGCGAGCGTCACGCCGGTGTACGTCGTCAGGCGGCCGTTGACGTGCACGCCCATGACGTCCTTGCGCATCGTGAGCATGACCAGCGGGATCAGCGCCAGGGGAATGCCGAACGACAACACGACCTGGCTGAGCACGAGCGCGTCGGTCGGGTTGACGCCGATCGCCAGCACAACGAGCGCCGGCAGCATCGTCACGATGCGGCGCAGCAGCACGGAGATGTTCACGTTGATGAAACCGCTCATGACGACCTGGCCGGCGTAGGTGCCGACGCTCGAGGAGGAGGCTCCGGAGGCGAACAGCGCGACGGCGAAGGCCAACGCGGCGAGGCCGCCGACCTGGTTGCCGAAGCCGTGGTAGGCGGCCTGCACGCTGTCGATGCCGGTGTGGCCGGTTGAGTGAAAGAGCTTGGCGGCGACCGCCAGCATGGCCATGTTGACGAGGCCCGCGCAGGTCAGCGCGATGACGATGTCCAGGCGCTCGAAGCGCAGCACGCGCCGGCGCTCGGAATCGTCGCGCATCGGCATGCGGTTCTTGGTCAGCGCCGAGTGCAGGTAGATCGCGTGCGGCATGACGGTCGCGCCGATGATGCCGACGGCGACATACAGCGACTCCGATCCGCCGAGGTGCGGCACCAGCCCCGACAGCGAGGCGTGCACCGACGGACCGATCTTCAGCGTCTCGTAGAGGAAGCCCAGGAAGATGATGCCCAGCAGGGCGCTGATCGCCAGCTCGAAGCGACGAAAGCCGTGCGTCTGCAGCTCGAGAATGACAAAGGCGATGAAGCCGGTCATCACTCCGGCCCACAGCAGCGGCACACCAAACAGCAGGTTCAGCCCGAGCGCCGCGCCGACGAACTCGGCGACATCGGTGGACATGGCCATGATCTCGGCTTGCAGCCACATGATGCGGCTGGCCGAGCGCGGGTAGTGCTCGCGAAACAGCTCGGGAAAGGTGCGGTCGGTGGCAATGCCGACCTTGGCCGACAGGTACTGGATCAGCATGGCCATCAGGTTGGCGGCGAGCACGACCCACAACAGCAGGTAGCCGAACTTGGCGCCGCCGGAGATGTTCGTGGCGAAGTTACCCGGGTCGACGTAGGCGATCGCGGCGACGAACGCCGGGCCGAGCATCGTCAGCGTCGCGCGCAGGCGGCCCTTGGCGAGCAGCAGTTCGAGGTGGCTGGCGGTGCGCGGCGGTGCGTTCGCCGGGACAGCACCGGCGCCGGCGCCTTCGAGAACCGGGTCCGGGCGGACCGGCGTCACGCAGAGACCCCTTCGCGGCCGGCGGCGCCGGCGCCGCCGGCTTGCTCGGTGTCGTCGGGTGGCCGCGCATCGCCGGCCGGCTGGGAGACGATGCGCGTGCGGCGCAGGCGCTCGCCGGCCGGCTCGCGGTCGACCTGCACGCGCATCGCGCGCGCCAGGCGCCCGCCGATCGCCTGCTCGGCGGGGCCGTCGGCGAAGCTGACGAGCAGCGGGCCG
Source organism: Solirubrobacteraceae bacterium (assembly GCA_036264175.1). Taxonomy (GTDB): domain Bacteria; phylum Actinomycetota; class Thermoleophilia; order Solirubrobacterales; family Solirubrobacteraceae; genus Palsa-744. Next base: position 3,373 of record DATARK010000026.1, on the reverse strand, counting down.
CCGAACGGCTGACGTTCGCGCACGAGCAGACGGTCGCCCGGAGAGATGCCACGGTCGGAGAGGTAGCGCAGCATCTCGGGGTCGGCGTCGGACACGCGCACGAACACGCCTTCCTCGCCCGCGTCGAGCATCTCCAGCGGGTGCGTCTCGGGCTCGTGCAGCTCCAGCGCGGCGCTGGGAATCGGGTCGCCGTGCGGATCGAAGGTGGGGTCGCCGAGCTTGGCGGCGATCAGCTGCTCGAGCTCCTCGGAGATCACGTGCTCGAGCACCTCGGCCTCGTCGTGCACGCGATCCCAGGGCATCTCCAGCGCCTCGGCGAGGAACAGCTCGATCAGGCGGTGGTGGCGGATCACCTCCAGCGCGACCTTGCGCCCATCGGCGGTCAGGCGCACGCCGCGGTAGGGCACGTGCTCGATCAGCCCAAGCTCGCCCAGGCGCTTGAGCATCGCCGAGACCGATCCCGGTGTGATCGCCAGGCGCTCGGCCAGCGGGTTGGTCGCGACGGGTTCGTCGCCGCGCGACTCGAGCGTGAAGATCGCCTTGCAGTAGTCCTCCACGGCGGGCGAGCGCGTCGGTTCTCTGGTTGCCATGAAAATAATATTATGGCATGCCAAACATTTCGTCAAGGGCCGACTGGACTTCCTTGCCGCTGGCCATTAGGAAAGGATGCAGCTTGGATGGACCGCGATTACGAGCTGCAGACGCACCGTGCCGAGAACCGGCACTGGTGGTATCGCGGTCGGCGAAGCGTGCTCGAGCGCGTGATCGCCGACCTGCGCCTGCCCGCGCGCGCGCGAATCCTCGACGCGGGTTGCGGCAGCGGGCGCAACATGGTCGAGTTCGCCCGCCACGGCGAGGTCACGGGGATCGAGTTGTCGCCCACGAGTGTCGGCCTGGCACGCGAGCGCGGCGCTGGCGACGTGGTCGAAGGCTCGGTGCTGGAGATGCCCTTCGAAGCGGACGCGTTCGACATGGCGGCGTCCTTGGATGTGATCGAGCACCTCGAGGACGACCTGCAGGCGCTGCGCGAGCTGCGGCGCGTGGTTGCGCCGGGCGGTTCGCTGCTGGTGACCGTGCCGGCCTACCAATGGCTGTGGAGCGGGCACGACGAGATCAACCACCACCATCGCCGCTACACGCGCCGCTCACTGCAGTCCGTCGGCGAGCAGGCCGGCTGGCAGCAGGTGCGCACGACCTACTTCAACTCGCTGCTGCTGCCCGCAGCGATCGCGCTGCGCGTGCTCGACCGCTTCAACCGCAAGACCACCGAGTCCAGCCTCGACCTGTGGGTGCCGCCGGCGCCGGTCAACTGGCTGCTCGAGCGCCCACTGGCGATCGAGGCCGAGCTGATCGGACGCGGCGGGCGCATTCCCGCCGGCCTTTCGCTGCTCGCCGTATTTCGCTAGCTGTCGGCCTCGGCAGCGGCGACCGTCGGGTGCATGCGGAACGTCCAGGCGCGGTTGACCAGGAAGGTGATGACCGTGACGATGACCGTCGCGCAGGCCTGGCCGAGCAGCTTCTCGATGCCGGCGTCGTCGACGAACACGAACAGCAGGCCCTCGTTGAGCGCCAGCCCGCAGCCCTGCACGATTCCCCAGCGCACGGGCGTGAGCGAGTCACCGACGTGCCCCGCAAACGTCCAGCGGCGGTTGAGCAGAAAGCCGTTGACCGCACCGACCACAAAGCCGATCGCCGAGGCCGCCAGGTACCACACGCCGAAGACCTTCAGCAGCACCGTGTAGATGGCGAACGCCAGCAGCGTGTTGGATACGCCGACGATGCCGAACTTGACGAACTGCACGAGCATCGGCGCGCTCAGGCGCGCCAGCGGCCCGGGCAGTCTGAGCGGCGCGGTGGGGCGTGCGTCGTCGCCGTCGGAGAACATTCCCAGACAGGATGAACGATAGATTCATCTCAGGCTTAAGCGCCCGTCAGAAAATCCGCCAAGATGAGCGCGTGGCAAGACCCCAACCAAACGAGCGAACAGATGCCTGAGACGGCCCTGCGCACGCCCACGCTGCTCAGCATCGTCGCGCCGGTCTACGACGAGCAGGAGCTGATCGAGGGCTTCGTGCAACGAGCCTGCGCAGCCGCTGCCGACTACGAGTTCGAGCTGGTGCTCGTCAACGACGGCTCCTCAGACCGCACGCCCGAGCTGCTCGACCGCATGGCCGCGCAGGACAAGCGCGTTCGCGTGATTCATCTCTCGCGGAACTTCGGCCACCAGGCCGCGCTGACCGCCGGCCTGGAGCACGCCTCTGGCGACGTCGTGGCGATGATCGACGCCGACCTGCAGGACCCGCCGGAGTTGATTCCCGACATGATCGCCCAGTGGAGCCAGGGCGCCGACGTGGTCTATGCCGTGCGCAAGCAGCGCGAGGGCGAGACGGCCTTCAAGCTGGCCACGGCATCGTGGTTCTACAAACTGTTCGACAAGCTCGCGCAGGTCGACCTCGAGCCCAACTCCGGCGACTTCCGCCTGCTCGACCGCCGCGCGCTGGACGCGCTGCTGGCGATGACCGAGCGCTCGCGCTTTCTGCGCGGCATGACCGTGTGGGTCGGCTTCAACCAGACGGCCGTGTCCTATGAGCGCGACGCGCGCAACGCCGGCGAGACCAAGTACACGCTGACCAAGATGCTGCGCTTCTCACTGGACGCGATCACCTCCTTCTCGCACCTGCCGCTGCAGCTGGCGACCTACGTCGGCATGCTCTCGGCCGGCGTCGCCTTCGTCGCGATTCCCGTGGTCATCGCGCTGCGCGCATTCGACTCCTACCTGCCCGGCTTCGGCTCGATCACGATCGCCATCCTGCTGCTCGGCGGCATCCAGCTGATCGCCATCGGCGTGATCGGCGAGTACGTCGGGCGCATCTACGACGAGGTCAAGCACCGCCCGCTGTACATCGTCGCCGACGAGCGCAACCGCCCGCTGCCGCCCGGCGGCCCGCCCGCTGGCCCCGTCGCGCGCGCCGGCCTGGGCGCACGCGCGACGGAGCGCATCGGTTAGCGCCGGCTCGGCACCGCTCCGGCTTGGAATGTGCCGTGTTGTGAGCGTCAGATGAGCAGCACCCTGCGCCACCACCACGCCGCCGCGCTGCTGATCTGCGCAGCGCTCGCGTGCGCGGGCTGGGCGGCGGCGGGCGCGCCGCGAGCGCTCGCAGAGGCCTGCGCCGGCGTCGGCGCGGCGCCGTGCCCGTATGCCTCCGCGTCCATCGTCGGCCAGCGCGCCGAGGGCGTGCTGCGCTTCCCCGAGGCGGTCGCGCTGGACAGCGAAGGCAACGTCTACGTCGCCGACCAGCTCAGCTACGTCGTTCAGCAGTTCACCCCGGCCGGCGCGTTCGTGGGCCAGTGGGGATCGTTCGGCGGCGGCCAC
>DATARK010000067.1:0-14417 GCA_036264175.1 Solirubrobacteraceae bacterium | reverse complement strand
GAGAGCTTTTCCAGCGAGGGCACGGCGACCTGCAGCAGCTGCAGGATGATCGAGGCCGTGATGTAGGGCATGATGCCCAGCGCAAACAGGGCGATTCGCGACAGCCCACCCCCGGAGAAGAGGTTCAGCAGCCCGAGGATGTTCGATCCGCCGAACTCCTTTTGGATGTTGTTGACCGCGCTCAGGTTGACGCCCGGCACGGGAATGTGCGAGCCGAGGCGGTAGATCAGCAGCATGCCCGCCGTGAAGGCGATCTTCTTGCGGATGTCCGCAACCTGGAATGCGTTGAGAATCGTCGAGAGCATGCGCTTGGCTCCGCGGCTCAGAGCGCCGCTGCACTCCGTCCCGCGGAGCGCTGGATTCTAGTCGATGCCACGCGCTGGTTTGTCACCAGGCATCGCGCGGCTAGCGGGAGGCCGACCAAGCGGACGAAGGACGCAGGGAACGTGGCGTGCTTTAGCACGCGAGTGACCGAGGACGCCGGTCCGCGCCGCGTCGGCGTCTCGCTAGAGCTCGACGAGCTTGCAGGTGCCGCCAGCCGCCTCGATGCGCTCTTTGGCGCTGGCGCTGAAGGCGTGCGCGTGCACAGTCAGCGCCTTGGACAGCTCGCCGTTGGCGAGCACCTTGATCGGGACGTCCTTGCGCGTGCCCAGGCCCTTGGCCTGCATCAGCTCGACCGTGATCTCGGCGCCGGCGTCGAAGCGGTCCTCCAGCGCGGCGATATTGACCGGCTGGGTGTGCGTGCGGAAGGGCTCGAAGGGCATCGACTTCTTCATGTGCGGCCCGCGAAGCTTGCGCATGCGCATGTGAATCGGCATCTGGCCACCCTCGAAGCGAGCGCGGCGCTTGGACCCCGCGCGCGAGCCCGCGCCCTTTTGCCCGCGACCGGCCGTCTTGCCCGTGCCCGAGCCTTCGCCGCGCCCGATGCGCTTGCGCGGACGGCGGCTGCCGGGCGCTGGCGCGAGGCTGTGCAGCCCGATGCGCTCGGGCTTGTCGTCTTTGGCCGGGCTCATTTCTTGCCCTCGTCGACCTCGACCAGGTGGCGCACCGCGTGCAGCATGCCGCGCGATTGATCGCAGTCCTTGACCTGCACCGTGTGTCCGATTCGCCGCAGCCCGAGCGAGCGCAGCGTGTCCAGTTGTTTCTTGTTGGCGCCGTTGCGCGACTTGCGCTGCGTGACCGTCAGCGCGGCCATCAGGAGGACGCCTCCTCGCTCACCGCTGCGCGCGCCGGCGGCTGCTGCTCTGCCGCGGCGGCCTGCGTGCCGTTGGCAGTCGCGTCGGCGCTCGCTCCGTTTGTCTCCTCGCCACCGATGCCGAGCACGCGGTTGACCGACAGGCCGCGCAGCTCGCCGACCTCCTTGGGCGTGCGCAGACCGCGCAGACCGGCGACGGTCGCCTTGACCAGGTTGATCGGGTTCTGCGTGCCGAGACTCTTGGAGAGGATGTCGTGGATGCCCGCGAGCTCGAGCACCGCGCGCACGCCGCCGCCGGCGATCACGCCGGTTCCCGGCGAGGCCGGCTTCAGCAGCACGCGCCCGGCGCCGAAGATGCCTGTCGTCTGGTGGGTGATCGTGCTGCCGTGCTTGGGCACGCGGAAGAGATCCTTCTTGGCCCGCTCGACGCCCTTCTGGATCGCCAGCGGAACCTCGTTGGCCTTGCCGTAGCCGACGCCCACCACGTCGCGTTCGTCGCCGACGACGACCAGCGCCGTGAACGAGAAGCGCCGGCCGCCCTTGACGACCTTGGCGACGCGGTTGATCTCGACCACGCGCTCCTGGAGATCCAGGCCTGCCGGGCTTACTGAGCGATCTACGATGATGGACATAAGCGAAGTGAAGAGGGTAGCGGTCGGGTGAGAGCTCTGACTCAGACGGTGATGCCGCTCTCGCGGATCGCCTCGGCGAATGCGCGCACGTGGCCGTGGTAGCGGTAGCCGCCGCGGTCGAACACGGCCTCGGACACACCGGCCGCCTTGGCGCGCTCGGCCAGCGTCTCGCCGGCGCGCTTGGTGCGCTCGGGCTTTGACAGCTTGCGCAGGTCGGGCTCGTACCAGTTGACCGCCGCCAGCGTGCGCCCGGCTGCGTCATCGATCAGCTGCGCGGAGATGCCCTGGTTGGAGCGAAACACCGAGATGCGCGGACGGTTGGCCGTGCCCGTGACCTTCGCGCGCACGCGCCGGCGGCGCTTGAGACGGCGGTCGCCCTTGGTGATGACGCTCATCGCGAAGCCTCGGGCGTGTCGCAGCCGCGCCCGCATGAGCACGTAGGGCGAGCCGGGCAAGGACGCAGTGAGCGAAGTGTGCTCTGCACACGAGCGATCGAGGACGCAGATCCGGCGAAGCTATACGGGCTCATGCGCGCTTGCCCACCTTGCGCTGCACGTACTCGCCCTCGTAGCGAATGCCCTTGCCCTTGTAAGGCTCCGGCGGGCGCTGCTTGCGAATGATCGCGGCCGTCTCGCCGACCAGCTGCTTGGAGATGCCCTTGACGACCACGCGCGTCGGCTGCGGCACCTCGAACTCGATGCCATCCGGCGCCGGAATCGGCACCGGGTGGGAGTAGCCGACGGCCAGCTCCAGGTTCTTGCCCTTGAGCTGCGCGCGATAGCCGACGCCCTGGATCTCCAGGCGCTTCTCATAGCCCGCGGTCACGCCCTCGACCATGTTGGCAACCAGCGAGCGCGTGAGACCGTGCAGTGCGCGGTGTTCGCCGCGATCGGTCGGGCGTGTGACGATCAGCTGCTCGCCGTCCTGCTTGACCTCGATGTCCTTGTGGATGCGCTCAGACAGTTCGCCTTTGGGCCCGTTCACGCGCACCTCGTCGGGCTCGATCGCGACGGTCACGCCGGTGGGCACTGCAATTGGCTGTCTGCCGATTCGAGACATGGCTCAGCTCACCAAACCTGCGCGAGGACCTCGCCGCCGACGCCGGCCGAGCGTGCGTCGTGCCCGGTCATGACGCCGTGCGAAGTCGAGACGATCGAGGTTCCCATGCCGCCGAGCACCTTGGGAATGTGCTTGGCGTCGACGTAGGTGCGCCGGCCCGGGCGCGAGACGCGACGCAGGCCAGAGATCGCCGAGCGGCGATCCTCGGTGTACTTCAAGCGAATCTGGATCAGCTTGCCGGGGCCGCCGTCGGCCGCGGCCACGACCATGTAGGAGTCGATGTAGCCCTGCTCGGTGAGAATCCGCGCGAGCTCGCTCTTGAGTTTGGACGCAGGAATCTCCACGGTCTCGTGCGCAGCGTGAATCGCGTTGCGCACGCGCGTGAGAAAGTCGGCTATCGGATCTGTCATCGACATGGCTTGATCGCTATCTGAGAGGTCGTGGCGCCGTCGCTACCAGGAGGACTTCGTCATCCCGGGGATCTGGCCGTTGTGGGCGAGCTCGCGCAAGCAGATGCGGCACACCCCGAACTTGCGATACACCGCGCGCGGACGACCGCAGCGGTTGCACCGAGTATAGGCGCGCGTTTTGAATTTCGGCTTGCGCGTCTGTTTGACGCGCTGAGATGTCTTGGCCATCAGTCGCTGCTCTCTTTCTCGGCGGTGTCTGCGGCTTTGTCGTCTTGCGCAGTCGTATCCTCGCCGGAGGCCTCGGCCTCGTCGGCGTCCGGCGTTGTCTGCTCGGGCTCGGCGGCCGGCGCCGACTGCTCGGCGCTCTCGGTCTCCGCTGCGGCCTGCGCCTCGGGCTCGGCGCCCTCTGCGGCGTCATCTGCCTCGGGCGCATCCTGCGTGGCGGTCTCAGCCTCGGCCTGCGACGCCTCGGGCGCGGCCTGCTCGGCGGCGGGCTCCTCGGTCGCAGCATCGTCGGCGGCGGGCTCGGCGGCCGCCTCGGGCTTTGCAGCCTTGGGCGCTTTTTTCGCCGGCGCCGCAGGTGCAGCTGCCGCCGCGGCCTGCGCCTCGGCGTGCGCGGTGGCGCGCGCCTGCGCCTCTGCCTCGTCTGCCTGCGGGTCAAAGCCCTTGGGGCGACCCTGCGAGGCGAACGGCATGCCCAGCGCCTGCAGCAGCGCATAGGCCTCGGCGTCGCTGGCGGCGCTGGTGGAGATCGTGATGTCCAGGCCTCGCACCTGGTCGATCGCGTCGTAGTCGATCTCCGGGAAGATGATCTGCTCGCGCACGCCCATGGAGTAGTTGCCGCGGCCGTCAAATGAGCGCGGGTTCAGGCCACGGAAGTCGCGAATGCGTGGAATGGCCACGGACACCAGGCGGTCGAGGAACTCGTAGGCGCGCTCGTTTCGCAGCGTCACGGCCACGCCCACGGGCATGCCCTCGCGCAGTTTGAACGCGGCGATCGACTTGCGCGCGCGGCGCACGCTCGGCTGCTGGCCGGCGATCGTCGCCAGCTGCTCGGTCGCCGCCTTGAGCACTTTGGAGTCCTGCTTGGCGAGGCCGACGCCCATGTTCAGCGTGATCTTCTCCACGCGCGGAGCCTGCATCGGCGAGGTGTACTCGAAGCGCTTGATCAGGCCCGGGCGAATCTCCTCGAAGTAGCGCGCCTTCAGGCGTGCCGGCGGGGCCTCTGTCGTAGCTGCCTCCATGATCAGTCCAGCTCCGCGCCGGTGCTCTTGGCCACACGCACGCGCGAGCCGTTCTTGCGCTCGATGCGCACGCGAGTGGGGTTGCCTTTGCCGTCGAGCAGGATCACGTTGGAGATGTGAATCGGCCCCTCGCGCTCGATCACTCCGCCGAGCTGGCCCTCGGTGCCGGGCAGTGTGGAGCTCTGGTTGACCTGCGGGCGCACGGCCCGCTTGACCATGTTCAGCCCCTCCACGTACAGGCGTTCCCTGGTCGGCTCGACGCGCAGCACCTTGCCGGTCTTGCCGCGGTCCTTGCCCGCCATCACCTTGACGCGGTCGTCGGAGCGAATCTTCAGCTTGTTGCGGCTCTTGGCCTTGGCTGCACGGGCGCGTGCCATCACAGCACCTCCGGCGCCAGCGAGACGATCTTCATGAAGTTGCGCTCGCGCAGTTCGCGCGCGACCGGCCCGAACACGCGCGTGCCGCGCGGGTTGTTCTGCTCGTCGATGATCACAGCAGCGTTCTCGTCGAAGGCGATGTACGTGCCGTCGTCGCGGCCGATCGGCTTCTTCGTGCGCACGATCACCGCGGTCACGACCTCGCCCTTTTTCACGGCGCCCTGCGGGTTGGCCTGCTTGACCGTCGCCGTGATCACGTCGCCGACGAACGCATAGCGTCGTTGCGAGCCGCCCTTGACGCGAATGCACAGAATCTCGCGCGCGCCCGTGTTGTCGGCCACACGCAACCGGGTCTCGTTTTGGATCATCGCGCGCGCTCCAGCACGTCGACCAGCGCCCAGCGCTTCGAGCGCGACAGCGGACGGCTCTCGATCACGCGCACCGTGTCGCCCTCGTGCGCGTCGTTGTTCTCGTCGTGCGCATGCAGCGTGCTCGAGCTGCGCACGATCTTCTCGTAGCGACGGTGGCGGCGCGCGACGTCGATGCGCACGGTGATCGTCTTTGCGGCCTTGTCGGAGATGACGATGCCCTGGCGCATGCGGCGCCTACCCTCGACCGGAGCGTGCACAGGCGCAAGCGGCTCAGGCGCCGGCGCGCTGGCACGGCGCTCGGCGGCTTTTGCGCGTTCCTGCAACCGGCGTGCGCGGCGGCGCACGGCCTTGGTCTTGCGCGTGGCCTGGCGGTCGTCGTGGCGCTGCTGCGCGCTGCGCGCCGGACGTGCCTCGCCCTCGTGTTTTGAGCGAGTGCGGCGGCGGCGCTCCTTCGGCGAAAGCTGCTCCTCGGGCTCGCTCGGCGCAGCATCGGCCTCGGCCGCGGCGGCCTGCGGCTCATCGGCTGCGGCGTCGGGCTCCTCGGCAGCGGCCTCGGGCTCGTCGGCTGCGGGTGCCTCCGTCTCGGCGACCTCGGCCGGCGCAGCCTCCGCCTCAGGGGCGTCCGGCGTGGTCGCCTCGGCGTCGTCGGGCGTTGCGGGAGTCTCGTCGTTGTCTTTCTCGTCAGCCAATGTCTTTCCGTTTCGTGTCGATCTGCTCAGTTGCGCTCGACTGAGATCGCGCGCTCCTGCGCGACGGTCAGCGCTCGTGCGAGGTCGCGCCGCGCGCGGCCCACGCCGGCCGTGTCGTCCAGTTCGCCGGTCGCGTTTGCGAAGCGCAGGCCGAACACCTCTTTGCGCAGCGTGCCGATCTGTTTGACCAGCTCGCTGTCCTCCAAGTCGCGCATCTCCTTTGCCTTCATCTCAGCTCAGTCCTCGCGCAGCACGAACTTGGACTTGACCGGCAGCTTGTGCGCGGCCAGCCGGATGGCGTCGCGCGCCAGCGGCTCGGACACGCCGGCCAGCTCGAACATCACGCGGCCGGGCTTGACCACGGCCACCCAGCCTTCAGGGTTGCCCTTGCCCGAGCCCATGCGCGTCTCGGCAGGCTTCTTGGTCACCGGCTTGTCGGGAAAGACGTTGATCCAGACCTTGCCGCCACGCTTGATCTTGCGCGTCATCGCGATACGTGCGGCCTCGATCTGGCGGTTGGTCAGCCAGCCGCCCTCGAGCGCCTTCAAACCGTACTCGCCGAACTGCACCTTGACCTGCCCGCGCGAGTTGCCGGCTCGACGCCCGCGATGCTGCTTGCGGTGCTTTACGCGCTTGGGAGAGAGCATCAGCGCCCACCTCCGCCCGGGCGCGGCCCGCCGCGTCCGCCGCCACCACCGGGACCACGCCCGCCACCGCCACCGCCGCGTCCGCCCTGGCCGCCGAAGCCGCCCGGCCCGCGACCACCGCCGCCCTGGCCGCCCGGCCCGCCGCGTCCACGTCCGCCGCCTCCACCGGGACCGCCGCCGCCGCGGCCACGGCCGCGTCCGTCGCGGCCATCGCGTCCGCCGCGACCGTCGCGGTCGGAGTTCGGCGCGGCCGGCGCGGTTATGTCGGTGAGGTCGGCGCCGGTGTAGCCCTCCGGCATGATCTCGCCCTTGTTGATCCAGCACTTGACGCCGATGCGCCCGAACGTCGTGCGCGACTCGTAGAAGCCGTAGTCGATGTCCGCGCGCATCGTGTGCAGCGGCACGCGACCGTCGGAGTAGCTTTCGGTGCGCGCCATCTCGGCGCCGCCGAGGCGACCGGAGACCTGCACCTTGACGCCCTTGGCGCCCGAGCGCATGGCGCTGGTCAGCGCGCGCTTCATCGCGCGACGGAAGGCCACGCGGTTCTGCAGCTGCTCGGCGATCGACTGCGCGACCAGCGAGGCGTCGAGCTCGGGACGCTTGATCTCGAGAATGTTGACCTTGATCTGCTTGCTGGTCATCTTGTGCAGATCGCGGCGCAGCGCGTCGACTTCGCTGCCGGACTTGCCGATCACGATGCCCGGGCGCGCCGTGTGGATGTTGACCTCGAGTTCGTTTGCGTCCTTGCGGATCGTGATGCTCGAGAGGCCGGCGTGAGCGAGCTTGTTGGTGATGTGCTCGCGAATGCGCACGTCCTCGGCCAGGTACTCGGCGAAATGGCGTTCGGTGAACCAGTTCGACTTCCAGTCGTGTATGTAGCCCACGCGCATTGCCTCTGGATGAACCTTCTGTCCCATTCTTTTCTCTCTAGCCGTTTCTCTTGGTCGTCCGCTGCGCAGCGTCAGCGGTCAGTGCGATCGTCAGGTGGCTTGTGCGCTTGCGAATCGGCGTCGCGCGCCCCATCGCTCGCGGGCGAAAGCGCTTGATCGTCGGCCCCTCGTCGGCGTAAGCCTCACGGACGATCAGATCGTCCTCGAGCAGTTCGTGATTGCTCTCGGCGTTCGCCACGGCCGACTCCAGCAGCTTGCTCCAGTCGCGCGCCACCTCACGAGGGGTGAACGCGAGGATAGCGCGAGCCTCGTCGATCGACTTGCCGCGCAGATGCCCGCAGACCATGCGCGCCTTGCGCGCTGAGGTGCGCACGTAGCGCGCGTGCGCGCGCACCACGCGCCGGCGCGGTTTGGCGGCGGCTTTGCCGCGCTCTTTCTTTGCGACCGGCGCAGGCTCTTTTTTGGCGGCAGGTTTTTTGGCGGCTTTTTTGGCAACCGGTTTCTTGGCCTCGGCTTTGGCGTCCTCGGCTTTTGCCTCGGCGCCTTTACTCGTGGCTTTGGCCTCCGCGCCTTTGGCCGCTTTGACAGGTTTTTTGGCGGCTTTTTTTCGCGCCGGTTTTTTGGCCTCGGCCGCGTCGGGCGTCGTCACGTCGTCCTTGTCCTGCTCGGCGCTCATCGCACTCGGCCTGACCCGGCGTGACCGCGGAACATGCGCGTCGGCGCGAACTCGCCGAGCTTGTGACCGACCATCGACTCGCTGATGAACACCGGCACGTGCTTCTTGCCGTCGTGCACGGCGATCGTGTGGCCGACCATCTCCGGGAAGATCGTCGACGCGCGCGACCACGTGCGCAGCATTTTCTTGTTGTTGGCGGCGTTGAGCGCCTCGATGCGGTTCATCAGGCGCTCTTCGACCCACGGGCCCTTCTTGCTGGAGCGGCTCATCTTTGCACCTCACCTTCCACGGACAAGTAGGCCAAGCCGGACAAGGACGCAGCGAGCGTGGCGTGCTCTGCACGCGAGCGAGCGAGGACGCCGATCCGGTGCCGGCATACGTGGCCGTGGCGCTCTTCTACCCACGGGCCCTTCTTGCTGGAGCGGCTCATCTTTGCTTGCCCTTCCCGCGGCGCCTGCCGCGCACGATGTATGCGTCAGAGCTCTTGTTCTTCTTGCGCGTGCGGTAGCCCAGCGTCGGCACGCCCCACGGCGTCACCGGGTGACGCCCGGCGGTCGTCGAGCCCTCGCCGCCACCATGCGGGTGGTCGACCGGGTTCATCGCCGTGCCGCGCGTCTGCGGGCGCACGCCCATGTGGCGCTTGCGGCCGGCCTTGCCGATCTTCACGTTCTGGTGCTCTGCATTGCCGAGCGTGCCGACGGTCGCGCGGCACTCCGCGCGCACCATGCGCATCTCGCCGGAGGGCAGACGCAGCGTGGCCATGTCGCCGTCCTTGGCCATCAGCTGCACGGCCGCGCCGGCCGAACGCGCCATCTGGCCGCCACGCCCGGGCTGCAGCTCGACGTTGTGAATGACCGTGCCGACGGGCATGCGCGCGAGCGCCATGCAGTTGCCCACGGCGACTTCGGCCGAGTCGCCCGAGGAGACCGTCATGCCGACGTTCAGGCGCTGCGGCGCCAGGATGTAGCGCTTCTCGCCGTCGACGTAGTGCAGCAAGGCGATGTAAGCGGAGCGATTCGGGTCGTACTCGATCGCGGCGACCTTCGCGTCGACGCCGTCCTTGCGGCGCTTGAAGTCGATGCGCCGGTAGGCGCGTTTGGCGCCGCCGCCACGATGGCGCGACGTCTTGCGTCCGTGCGCGTTGCGCCCGCCGCTCTTCTTCAGCCCTTCGATCAGCGTCTTCTCGGGCTTTGACTTGGTCACCTCGGCGAAGTCCGGGTATGAGACGAAGCGCATACCGGGGCTCGTGGGCTTGGGCTTGCGAATGGGCATTCGGCTGGTCCTCTACGAATCCACGGCCGCCAGGCCCTGGAAGATCGGAATGGACTCGCCCTCGCGCACCTGCACGATGGCCTTCTTCCACGTGCGCGTGCGCCCGCTTGTGGTGCCGCGGCGCTTGGGCTTTGACTTGACCGTCGACGTGCGCACCTCGACCACGTGCACGTCGAACAGCGCCTCCACCGCCTGGCGGATCTGCGTCTTGTGCGCTTCGTGATGCACGCGGAAGGTGTAGCGGTGAAGCGCCGACAGCACATAGCTCTTCTCCGAGACCACCGGACGGATGATCACCTGCGAGTGGTCCATCAGGCCTTGGCCTCCTGCGCCTCGTCGCGCGTTGACTTGCCGGCGCGCTCGGTCAGCTCGGCCAGCGCGGCCTCGGAGACGAGCAGCGAGGCGGCGGCCAGCAGGTCGGTCACGCCGACGTCGGCCGCGCTCAGCACGGCCACGCGCTTGAGGTTGCGAAACGACAGCGCCGCGTTTGCCTGGTCGGGCGCAAGCACCACCAGCGTCGGACCATCCTGCCCCCAGTCGTCGAGCAGGTCGAACGCGCGGCTGGTCTTCGGCGCGTCGAAGGCGCCAGCGTCGAGAACCGCCAGCGAGCGGCGCTCGGCGTGCAGCGACAGCGCGCTGCGCAGCGCCGCGCGTTGCTCCTTGCGGTTGACCTTAAAGGTGTAGGAGCGCGGATGCGGGCCGAAGGCCACGCCGCCGCCGGTCCAGATCGGCGAGCGACTCGAGCCGGCGCGCGCGCGACCGGTGCCCTTCTGGCGCCAGGGCTTTGCGCCGCCGCCGGAGACCATCGCGCGCGTCTTCGTTGCCGCTGTTCCGCGCCTGCGCGCTGCTTGCTCGGCGCGAACGCTCTGATGCACCAACGGGCCACGAAAGCCGGCGCCGAAGGCGCTCTCATCAAGTTTTACTTTCTTGCTCTGGCCAAGCACCGGTGCGTCAGGCATTGCTGCGCACCTCCACCACGCCGCCGCGCGGACCGGGCACCGAACCGCGCACCAGCAGCAGGTTCTCCTTGGCGTCGATCGAGACGATCTCCAGGCCCGGCTGCGTCACGCGCTTGTTGCCCATCTGACCCGGGCCGCGAATGCCCTTCATCACGCGCGCCGGCCACGCCGACGCGCCGATCGAGCCGGGCGCGCGCACGTTGTGCGAGCCGTGCGACTTGGGGCCGCTGGCGAAGTTGTGGCGCTTGATCGTGCCCTGAAAGCCCTTGCCCTTGGAGACGCCTGAGATCTTCACGCGCCCGCCCACCTCGAAGGCCTCCACGGTCACGACATCGCCGACCTGCTGGCCGATCTCTGATCGGTCGCCGGCCTCGTCGCGGAACTCCACGACATGGCGCAGCGGCGGCGCGTCGGCCTTGCGCAGATGGCCGATCTCCGCTTTGGACAGGTGCTTCTCCTTGGCCTGACCGAACGCCAGCTGCACAGCCTCATAGCCGTCGCGCTCTGGCGTGCGAATCGCCGTGACCGGGCACGGCCCCGCCTGCAGCACCGTCACCCGCGCGACGCTTCCGTCGTCCTGGAAGACCTGTGTCATGCCGAGCTTCTTGGCGAGAATTGCGGACATTGCGATCGATTCAGCGTTCTCTGCTCGGGCTCAGGTGGCCAGGCGGATCTCGATGTCCACGCCGGCCGGCAGGTGATCCAGGCGCTGGAGCGAGTCGACCGTCTTGGGCGTCGGCTGATGGATGTCGATCAGGCGCTTGTGCGTGCGAATCTCGAAGTGCTCGCGTGAGTCCTTGTCCTTGAACGGCGAGCGAATCACGCAGTAGACGTTCTTCTCCGTCGGCAGCGGCACCGGACCGGACACCGTCGCGCCGGTGCGCGTCGCCGTCTCGACGATCTCCTTGGCCGCCGACTCGATCGCCGACGTGTCATACGCCTTCAGGCGAATGCGAATCTTGTTCTGCGTTGCCGATGCCATTGAGTTCGTTGTTCTCGCGTCTCTAGTTGAAGTTTCGATTTCGCTGTGCTGCTCGTTCGCTGCGGGCGCTCCCGGCGGCGGACTGCTCCCGCCGGGCGACCTCCCGGGGTGGCGAGAAAACCAGCGGATCCTGCCCGCTGCCGCTCGCCTCCACGCCTTCCGGGGGGCTGTCTAGTCGTATCGGACTGCCAATGAAACGCCGCCCCGAAGGGCGGCGGGTGCTACTCGATGATCTCTGTGACGACTCCAGAGCCGACCGTGCGACCACCCTCTCGGATGGCAAAGCGCAGGCCCTGGTCCATGGCGATCGGCTGGATCAGCTCGATGTCCATCTGCACGTTGTCGCCGGGCATGACCATCTCGACGCCCTCGGGCAGCTTCGCCACGCCGGTGACGTCCGTCGTGCGGAAGTAGAACTGCGGCCGGTAGCCCGTGAAGAACGGCGTGTGGCGGCCACCCTCCTCCTTCTTCAGGACGTAGACCTCGGCCTTGTACTTGGTGTGCGGCGTGATCGAGCCGGGCTTGCACAGCACCTGGCCACGCTCGATCTCCTCACGCTTGGTACCGCGCAGCAGGCAGCCGACGTTGTCTCCGGCCTGACCCTGGTCGAGGATCTTGCGGAACATCTCAACGCCCGTCACAACCGTCGAGGTCGAGTCGTGCACGCCGACGATTTCCACCGTGTCGCCGGTGTTGACGATGCCCTGCTCCACGCGCCCGGTGGCGACCGTGCCACGGCCGGTGATCGAGAACACGTCCTCGACCGGCATCAAGAACGGCTTGTCCAGCTCGCGCGTCGGCTCGGGGATGTAGGTGTCGAGCGCCGCTGCCAGCTCGACGATCTTCTCCTTGTAGGCCTCGTCGCCTTCCAGCGCCTTCAGCGCCGAGCCCGTGATGAAGGGAATGTCGTCGCCGGGGAAGTCGTATTCGGACAGCAGCTCGCGCACCTCGACCTCGACCAGCTCGAGCAGCTCCTCGTCGTCGACCATGTCGGCCTTGTTAAGGAACACCACGATGTAGGGCACGCCGACCTGGCGGGCCAGCAGGATGTGCTCGCGCGTCTGCGGCATCGGACCGTCGGCGGCCGACACGACCAGAATCGCGCCGTCCATCTGCGCGGCTCCGGTGATCATGTTCTTGACGTAGTCGGCGTGACCGGGGCAGTCGACGTGCGCGTAGTGACGGTTCTCCGTCTGATACTCGACGTGCGACGTGGCGATCGTGATGCCGCGTTCCTTCTCCTCAGGAGCGTTGTCGATCTCCGCGAAGGTGCGCGCTTCGGCGCCACCCTTCTCGGCCAATACGGTCGTGATCGCAGCGGTCAGCGTCGTCTTTCCATGGTCGATGTGACCGATGGTCCCGACGTTGACATGCGGCTTGTCGCGCTCGAACTTCTCCTTCGCCACTTTTGGTTCGCTCCTGATCTCGACTTGGATGTCCGCCCCGTGAGGGCGAACCTGAGAAATCTATCTCACTGCGGGTTTTGGTGACTGCTAGGTGGTGCGCCGCATCGGTTGCGGGTGCTGAGAGGATCGTGAGTCAAGCGAGACAAGGACGCAGGAAGCGTGGCGTACGAGAGTACGCGAGCGACCGAGGACGCAGTATCGCGAAGCGCTCACGATCATCTCAGGCGGGGACCGGCTCTCCTGTTCGCTGTTCCACGATCTGTTCCGCGATGTTGCCCGGAACCTCCTCGTAGGCGTCGAACTGCATCGTGTAGTTCGCGCGACCCTGCGTGTTGGAGCGCAGGTCGGTCGCGTAGCCGAACATCTCGCTCAGCGGCACCCGTGCGGTGACCACCAACGCGTTGCCGCGACGCTCGTTGCCCTCGACGCGTCCGCGCCGGCGGCTGAGGTCACCGATGACCTCGCCGAGAAAGTCCTCCGGCGTGATCACCTCGACGGCGAAGATCGGCTCAAGCAGCACCGGCTTGGCGCGCCTGGCGGCCTCCTTGAAAGCAATCGAGCCGGCGACCTTGAAGGCGATCTCCGACGAGTCCACGTCGTGGTACTTGCCGTCGGTCAGCGTGACCTTCATGTCGACCATCGGGTAGCCGGCCTTTACGCCGTTCTCCAACGCCTCTTCGACACCCTGCTTGACGGCCGGAATGTATTCCGAGGGGATGTTTCCACCCTTGATCTTGTTGACGAACTCAAAGCCCTCGCCGGGCGCCGGCTCCAATGTGATGTAGACGACGCCAAACTGGCCCGAACCGCCGGTCTGGCGCACGAACTTGCCTTCGATCTTCTCGACCGTCGCGCGCACCGTCTCGCGGTAGGAGACCTGCGGGCGCCCGACGTTGGCCTCGACGCCGAACTCGCGCTTCATGCGGTCGACCAGCACCTCCAGGTGCAGCTCGCCCATGCCGGAGATCTCCGTCTGGCCGGTCTCTTCGTTGGTGCGCACCTGGAAGGTCGGGTCCTCCTCGGCCAGGCGGCCCCGCGCAATCGACATCTTCTCCTGGTCAGCCTTCGTCTTGGGCTCCACGGCGACCTTGATGACCGGCTCGGGGAAGACGATTTTCTCCAGGTGCACGGGCGCGTCCGGCGCGGCCAGCGTGTCGCCGGTGATGACCTGCTTGATGCCCACGGCCGCGGCGATGTCGCCGGCGTAGACCTCGGCGACCTCCTCGCGGTCGTTGGCGTGCATCATCAGGATGCGCCCGATCCGCTCGATGCGTCCGCTGCCCACGTTGAGCACGCGCGAGCCGGCCTCGAGCTTGCCGGAGTAGACGCGGAAGTAGGTCAGCTTGCCGACGTATGGGTCGGCGGAGATCTTGAAGGCCAGCGCGCTGAACGGTTCTGAGTCGTCGGCCTTGCGCACGACCTGGCGCTCCTCCTCCTCGCCCTTGATCAGCTCGGTGCCGACGACCGGCGGCACGTCCAGCGGCGATGGCAGGTAGTCGATAACCGCGTCCAGCAGCGGCTGCACGCCCTTGTTCTTGAACGAGGAGCCACAGAGGACGGGGGTAAGTTTGGTCGACAGCGTCGCCTTGCGGATCGCGGCCTTGAGCG